>JBILQT010000069.1:0-28447 GCA_044373065.1 Sandaracinaceae bacterium | reverse complement strand
GTTCGATGGCACCCCCCGCGAGATCGGCGCCATCGGAGACCACCAACGCAGCGCCAAGGTTGCTCGTATCGTTTGCGAGGGCTGCGAGCGCATCACCGATGCGTGTGTCGTCTTCACGCGCGACAAACGCTTCGCGCGGCTCGTTGAAGCGTCGTGAGGCGGTCTGCCTTCCAAAGGTCGCAAGCTCGACATCGCGTGCTTCGGCCTCTGCGCGCCAACCCGTGACGAGCCCTGCAGCGCGCGCCATGCGCGTCTCTCCGCCTGTTTGAACACGCATGCTGCGCGAGGTGTCGAGGAGAACGGCGAGCCTTCCTGGGTCATCATCGGCGCGCTCACGCGTGCGCGTCGGCTGCACAGCCACACACCACGCGAGCACGGCCGTTGCGATACGCAACGCAGAGAGAACCCAACGCCGATCCTTCGCGAGCGTGCGCGCCCTGTGCAGCGTCAGCGCAATGGCCGCGAGAAAGCCAAGCGCAAGCACGATCGCGGTGAGCCAGCCACCAGGCACTTCGAGCGAGAACGTGCTCATCGCGGCGCGCTATCCGAGCCACGCCTGCGCATGATGAAGGGCGCGTGCACTTGGTCGTCTTTGTAGTCGAGGCAGAGCGTGTAGAGGATGACGTTGATGCCCAGGCGGATCGCGCGTTCGCGTTGCGCCTCACCTCCTGGCTCTACGGGAAACGTCCAGTTGCCGTAGACATCGCGGGCCCATGCGCCACCCAAATCATGCGCGCTCAAGATCACCGCGGCGCGGTCGTTGATGATCATCGCCTCAAGTTGATCGGGCCCCGCAACGCGACCCTCTGGCCGCGGAAGCAAATAGAACGACCGAAAGAGTGTGTGCGTGTTCGGCAGCGGCTCGATCGGCACATCGGGCAAGGCACGTCGCAAATCGCGTCGTGCAGAGGCCAAGAAACCCTCGCTCACATTCGGCGCGGCGTCGTCCACGAGGACCAAACCGCCGAGCTGTACGAAGCGTCGCAGGCCAATGATTTCTGCTTCGGAGAGCGGTGGAAACGCGACGTCTCCCGCCCAGTAAAGAAAAGGCGTCTCGAAGATGCGCGGGTCATCAAGACGTACCTCGCTGGGCTCCAGGCGGGGCTCCACCGAGGTGCGCTTGCGAAGCTCCCAGGCGAGCCTGCGCGGTGCCGTGTCGCGTGGCCTGTGATGTCCGCCGTCATACTGAATCAGGCGCACATCGAACTGGCTGCTCTCGCCAATCGCGCGCGCGAACGAGGGGGCAATCGCAGAGATGAGAAGCGCGCAGGCAAGGGTGATTGCACTGCGCACAAAGGCTCGTGGGGCATCGGTCGGAAGCACAGGCGCGACTCTACGCGCTACGGCGTGAGCCCGTCAGCGAAACGCGGTGCGCTTGTAGTAGCGAAGCTCCTCGATCGACTCCTTGATGTCATCAAGCGCGCGGTGTGAACCACGCTTGGTTGGGCGCGCTTCAAAGACGGCGGGCATCCAACGACGCACAAGCTCTTTGACGGTCGACACATCGACATTGCGGTAGTGCAGATGCGCATCGAGGGCTGGCAAATAGCGCGCAACGAAGAGGCGATCTTGATGGATCGAATTGCCCGCGAGCGGCGCCACACGCGCGCCCACGCCGACGCTCTTCAGGAAGTCGAGCGTCTTTCGTTCGGCATCCGCTTCCGACACATTCGATGCCCGTACGCGGTCCACAAGGCCGCTCTTGCCATGATGCTCCGTGTTCCAAGCATCCATGTTGCCGAGCAAGATTTCGTCCTGGTGGACAACCAATTCAGGCCCCTCGGCGACAAGCTCAAGATCGCCAGTCGTCACCAGCGTTGCGAGCTCCAAGATGCGCTCCTTTTGCGCATCCAAGCCGGACATTTCGAGGTCCATCCAAACCAGCAATGTGTCATCCGCCATGCGATCATTCCCCGCATTGCTCGACCTGATAGGTCGCGCTGCCAGTGTCCAAGCTCACGACCGCAACGCGTGAGCCCAACTCGTAAATTTGTCGACGCCCGCCGAGGAACAAAGTGAGCGGCGCGTGAGGTCGCACGCCAAACATCGCGTCCAATCCGCGCACCCGCCCAGATGAATCGACGAACACAAGCTCATCGGTCGTCGCACCAAAGGTGGCATCAACATCAGCGTTTACGTCGACCTGCCGCACAGCACGAAACGTGAGTGGGTCGATCTCGGTGAGGAAGGGCGAGCCAAACGCGAACAAGCGCGTTCCCCATGCAACCAAGGCATCGGTTGCACTGAGCGGTGTGTCGAGCGCGAGGCTGCCGCGCATGGTTCCCGTGTTGCGATCGTAGAAGTTGAGCGCATCGGGTGTGCCGGGGATGGCCACGGTGTCGCCGACGAGTGCCAAGTCGAACGCGCTTGGGGCCGCAAGCATCGTGGGGGCTTGGCCAGGCAAGACGAGGAAGGTCGCATCCGCGTTGACGAGCACAACCGGTCCAAGGGCATCGCCCTCAAGCTGAAGTGCGCGCGCAGGGGCTGGCAGCGTTGCGAGTGTCTCGGTGCTCTCGATCAGGATCGACGCACTCGACGTCGCAGCAACACGCACGACGGCGCGTCGCAACAAGAAGGGCGCAGACGTCGTCGACCAGACCACCTCGGCCCGCGCGCCACCCAAGCTGCGCGCCCGCGCAAGCCCGACATTCGAGGCCTCGATGCTCGCTATCCCGATGAGCGTGGACTGCGTCCCGACCCAGCGTGCCTCAAGCGAGCTCCCCGCGAAGTTCGAGAGGAAAAGTATGCCCGGCGTTGTGTCGACCATCAGCGGCGCGGAGTCGAGCATCGTGCTGAAGACCTGCCCCGAGACAAACGCTGGCATCGTGCCTTCATCCACGCGCTCATCGCAGTCGTTGTCGATCAAGTCGCACGTCTCGCCGAACCTGGTGGAGCGCACGGGGCTTCGGTCATCGCAATCACTTCCGCACGGAAACGCGCCCTCACCGTCAAAGTCGGCGTCGACTACGACCTCGGTTGCGACGCATCGACTCGCGACGCATTGGGACATGCGGCACATCAATTCGGCGCAGTCATCATCGACCAAACACTCCGGCCGCGGGCCTTCAGGGATGGGACCAGAGGGCGGCGCGCTGGGGCCGCCACAGCCCACAAAGTTGCCATCAAATCCAAGCGATACGATGGCAGCCGCCGCCAGAAGGGCTCGCGTTCCACGCGCGATCTGGTCTTCTCTTGAGGTCACGGCGCGATGGTAACGCAAAGGAGCCGCGAATAGGCTGCGACACGTGCTCGTTCAGCAGGTCCAGCAGACACTTCGTCGACATCGCCTTGTGCAATCAGGCGATCGCGTGCTCGTCGCGCTCTCAGGAGGCCCCGACTCCACCGCGCTTCTCTACGCCCTGCATGCACTTCAAGCGCGCCTTGGGATCACGCTTCAGGCAGCAACCGTCGACCACCAACTGCGTCCGGAAGCTGCACTTGAGTGTGCGCTCGCCATGAAGCACGCGGCTTCGCTCGAGGTGCCCTGCACAACCATCAGGGTGTCTGTAGAGCCCGGCGCTTCACGCCAGGCCAAGGCCCGTGAGGCTCGCTATGCCGCACTTCACGAACATGCGATTGCCCGTGATTGCAAGGTGATTGCGGTGGGCCACACAGAAGACGATCAAGCCGAGACCGTGCTCCTTCGCCTCCTTCGTGGCGCAGGTCTGCGCGGCCTTCTTGGCATCCAAGCCCTTCGCGAGGATCACGTGATCCGCCCTCTGCTGCACACGACGCGCGCTGATGTCGAAGCCTATCTTCGGCATCGCGGCATCACGGAGGTCGCACGCGATCCGTCCAATGCAGACCTCCACTACACCCGTGTGCGTGTTCGCAATGAGCTCTTGCCGATGCTGACGAACGAGCATCCAAATGTTCGCCAGACCCTGGCGCGCCTCGCGGAGGAGGCCGCTGAGCAGATGTCATTTGTGGCGCAAGAAGCGCAGCGCACGGGCCTCATTTCCGAGGCCGTTCTTCCCTACCAACCCACGCGTTCGCTCCATCCAGCGCTGCGTGCGGAAGTCATTCGGCAGTGGGCCGAGCGGGCCTGCGAAGGGCCCTTGAACCGTGCGCAACGTGAGGCGCTTGAGATGTGCCTGACTGGAAAGGGGGAAGTGCTCTTGCCGGGTGGGCGTGTCGTCCACACAACGGATGCAGGGCTCATCTGTGGCCCGCCGCGCGGCAAGGCCGAAATGGCCGAATGAAGTCCACTTTTCGGCGCGTTGAAGAAGCATGAACTTCCCACGTCGTTTCTTGTCGATGCGTTGATGTGAAATGCCCCCTGTGACACCATCGAAGTTAGGAATGCTTAGATGTGTCAGAGCATCCAACTCCTAGTTTCTCCTTCGTCGCCATTCCTAGGCAAACCCTGAGACAAACCTTCCAAGGAGTGTCTCGGAAACCTAGTCAGTCACTTCTCTTCTTCGCCGTGAGGCGATTCAGCAACTGCAGCATGCGCGCGCCCTCTTCCACGTTCGGAAGCAGCTCGCGACCGAGGTCTACGTGAAGCAAAGCCACAAGACGCTTCTCCTTTGGCTCCTCCTCATCGTGATGATGTATCTCATCTATCGTCTCGTGGAGCCGAGCAACGGCCCGCACGCAGTCGGTTGGCGTGAGTTCGTCACGGATGTCGAGCAGGGCAAAGTTGAAGGCGTCCGCATCGAGTCGATGGACAACGGACAGGGCGTCTACCGCTACGTTCACGTCGAAGGCGACCGACGTGAGGAGCGCACCGCACCAGGCCCGGTCGGCGACGACGCGAGTGCATTCCTGCGCCTGCACAACATCACGCCGAACTACACGGCGAATGAAGGCATGAGCGTCGCGTCGGTGGCCATCTGGTCGTCGGTCATCCCGCTCGTCGTGCTGGTCGCGCTCTTCTTCTTCTTCATGCGCCAGATGCAGGCCTCAGGCGGCAAGGCGATGAGCTTCGGCAAGTCCAAAGCCCGCATGCTGAACGAGTCGCAGAACAAGGTGACGTTCGCGGACGTCGCGGGCATCGATGAGGCGAAGGACGACTGCGAGGAGATCATCGCCTTCCTCAAGGACCCGAAGAAGTTTCAGCGCCTTGGCGGCCGCATCCCCAAGGGCGTGCTTCTGATGGGCTCGCCCGGTACTGGCAAGACTTTGCTGGCACGCGCCATCGCAGGCGAAGCAGGCGTCCCCTTCTTCAGCATCTCGGGCTCGGACTTCGTGGAGATGTTCGTCGGTGTTGGCGCAAGCCGCGTCCGCGATCTCTTCGAGCAGGGCAAGAAGCACGCGCCATGCATCATCTTCATCGATGAGATCGACGCCGTCGGCCGCAACCGTGGCTCAGGCATGGGCGGCGGACACGACGAGCGCGAGCAGACGTTGAACCAGCTCCTCGTGGAGATGGACGGCTTCGAGGCGAACGAGGGCGTCATCATCATCGCCGCCACGAACCGCGCAGACGTCCTCGACTCAGCCCTCCTTCGTCCGGGCCGCTTCGATCGCCGCATCAACGTGCCGCGCCCCGACATCAACGGCCGCATCGGCATCCTCGGCGTTCACACGAAGAAGACGCCGCTCGCTGAAGACGTCGACCTCGAAGTCATCGCCCGCGGCACGCCCGGCATGTCCGGCGCAGACCTCGAGAACCTCGTCAACGAGGCTGCTCTTCTCGCTGCACGTCAGGACAAGGACTCGCTCTCAATGTCCGACTTCGAGATGGCGAAGGACAAAGTCCGTATGGGCACCGAGCGCCGCTCGATGGTCATCGGTGACAAAGAGAAGCGCACGACGGCATGGCACGAGGCGGGTCACACGCTCATCGGCATGCTCCTTCCGCACCTCGACCCGATCCACAAGGTCACCATCATTCCGCGCGGCCCAGCCCTCGGCATGACGATGTCCCTCCCCCGCGAAGACGTCCTTGGTCACTCGCGTGATCAGATTGAGTCGATGATTGCGCTCGCCCTCGGCGGCCGCATTGCCGAGGAGATCAAGTTCGGCGAGAAGACCACGGGCGCAGGCAACGATCTCCAGAAGGTCACTCGTCTGGCGCGCGCGATGGTCACGGAGCTCGGCATGAGCGACAAGCTCGGCCCGCTTGTGTACGGCGAGCGCGACGACGAGATGTTCTCGATGGGTCCATCGATTCGTCAGAAGGAGTACTCGGAGCAGACGGCCCGCGAGATCGACGACGAAGTGCGTCGCATCGTGAACGTGCAGTACGACCGTGCACGCAAGGCCATCGAAGAGAACGTCGACAAGCTCGATGCGATCGCCATGGCGCTGCTTGAGCGCGAGACGATCGACGCCGAAGAGCTTCAAGCGATCATGGAAGGTCGCGAGCTTCCGACCCGTCAGCGCATCGTGATTCCGAAGTACTCGGAGAAGGCGGCGAAGGCGAAGGAGAAGCGCAAGGCGAGCATCTTCCAGCCCCGTCCGCGCGAAGTCCCCACTGGCGGCTGAGCAAGAGCGTTACGAACGATCCCACGACATCGAGGTCTCCATGACATCCGCGGTTCAAGAGCGCAGCGAGCAGAGCTCGAGGCGCTCTTCCGCGTTTGAGAGCCCAGCGATTCACGAAGGGCCTCATATTGAGATATGGGGAGTTCTGAACACCACGCCCGATTCGTTCAGCGACGGCGGTGAGTTCTCCACGCTTGAGAGAGCCATTGAGCAGGCCCAGCGGCTGCGTGATGAAGGTGCGCATGTGCTCGACGTGGGCGGCGCCTCATCCCGTCCACGCGGCATCACGTACGGCGCAGGCGCTGAAGTGGTGAGCGTTGCTGAGGAGATTCGGCGCACCGCACCTGTGCTTGAAGCAACACGCGCGTTGGGCATCAAGCTGAGCATCGACACGACGTCAGCAGACGTTGCAGCCGCTGCGATTCACGCAGGTGCCACGCGGGTGAACGATGTCTCGATGGGCGCATCCGAGGCGCTCTTGCGCTTGGTCGCTTCGACGGGTGTTGAGCTTGTGCTCATGCACACGCGCCTCGATGGCCGGGTCATTGAAGAGACAACGCAGTATCAAGACATCGTCCGTGATGTGATTGCGGAACTCGAGTTCGCGGCCACGCGTGCGCGCGGTTTTGGTGTTGCCGATGCGGCCATCTGGTTTGACCCAGGCCTTGGCTTCGCGAAGACCGCGAGCCAGTCGATGGAGCTGCTCGCCCGCACGAGCGAGCTCGTTCGACACGGTCGGCCACTCCTCGTCGGCGCCTCGCGAAAGTCCTTTCTCGGTGTGATGTCGCCGGCTCCCTCGGGTCAGCCAGCGCCTCCGCGGGAGCGACTCGGCGCAAGCCTCGCGGCGGTTTGCATCGCCGCCAATGCGGGTGCGCGCGCCGTGCGTGTGCATGACGTTTCTGCATCACGCCAGGCCGCGTGGATCACCGAGCGCGCGAGGCCACGATGAGCCAGCTCATCAACCTCATCACCGGTTTTTTCACGCAAGCGCCGCATCGCGTCGTGCTCGACGTGATCGATCTTCTCGTCGTCGCCTTCCTCATCTACCGCGTGCTCCTTCTCGTGCGTGGCACCCGCGCGATGCAGATGGCGATTGGGCTCGGCCTCATCTTCGTTGCCTACCAAGCCTCAAGGCAGCTCGGCCTCTACACGCTCTACACGCTGCTCGATGCCTTCCTCACGTACATCGTGTTGCTGGTTGTCGTGCTCTTCCAGAACGACATTCGTCGTGTGCTCACGCGTGTCGGAACCCGTCCTCTTTTCCGCGGCGCGCGCCAACAACGCGAAGTGCAGGCGGTGGAAGAAGTCGTGAAGGTCGCGGTCGCGCTCGCCCACAAGCATATGGGTGGGCTGATCGTGTTTGAGCGCGACGCCTTGCTCGACGAGTTCATCCAACAAGGCACGCCCGTCGACGCCGCCGTCTCCAAAGAATTGCTCTACAGCATCTTCGTGCCGAGCCACGAGAACCCTCTCCACGATGGTGCCGTCATCATCCGCGAAGGTCGCGTCTGGCAGGCCGGCGTGTTCCTCCCGCTCACGGGCAATCCGAAGCTCGATCGCTCCCTCGGAACGCGTCATCGCGCGGCGATCGGCGTCTCCGAGGAGACCGACGCAGTGGTCGTGGTCGTGTCAGAAGAACGCGGCGCAATCAGCATCTGCTTCAACGGCAACATGGTGCGCGACCTGGACGGCGCCTCACTCCGGCAAGCCCTGCTCGGCCTCTTTCAGGTCTCGGGACAGAAGAAGAAGCCCGAAGCCCGAAAGCGCGAGCCCGGGTCTGAGCCAACGGGACCCGTGCCTGATGCCACCTCACGTCCGAGTGCGCCGAGCCTTCCACCGCGCAGCGCGAGCGGAGACGGCGAGTGAAGAATCAAGCCACAGCACCGATCACGTTGCGCGGGCTCTTCGTCGACAACCTTGGCCTCAAGGTCACCTCGCTGGTCATCGCCATGTCGATCTTCTGGCTCGTGCGCGGCTCAGAAGAAGCGCAGCGCTCGGTCTTCGTCGATGTCGTCGCCGTGACCCCGCCCAACACGGGGGAGAACATGCTCACGAGTGACCTCCCGGCGAAGGTGCGCCTCACGCTGCGAGGCAGCCGTTCGCTGCTCAACACGTTGCGCGCAGACACGATCCCGCCTGTCCAAGTCGACCTCTCGAATACCTCGTCTGATCTCTACTATTTCGAGCCCGAGGCGTTTGAGCTTCCCGGTGGGATGGAAGTCCTTCAGATAGCTCCGCCGACGATTCCGCTGACGTGGTCTGAGCGGGGCCGTCGATCCATCCCTGTCGCCGCACAGCTCACCGGACAGCCAGCTTCGGGACTCATGGTCGCGAACACCTCCGTTCGGCCCGAGTCGTTGATGATTCGCGGCCCCGCACCACAGCTGAGCGGCCTCGATCAGGTGCTGACATCGGCAATCAATCTGGCCACGCTGCCTGTCGGTCGGCATGAGCGTCGTGTTGCGATCGCGCCTCTACCTGGACACATGGAGGTGGAAGGGTCGCACACGCTCGATGAGGTCCTGATCGCTGTCACCATCGACATCGCGGAGGAGGTCAGCGAGCGCACGTTTTCCCATACAGAGGTCGCAGCGCTGGGCAATGTGCGAGAGCTTCGTCCAGCGCGTGTCCGGGTGATTGTGCGCGGTGCACCGACGCTGGTCGCCGCGATGGAGCCAACCTCAGTCGTGCCCTACGTGGAGGCGAGCCAGCTCGATCCGCTTGCGGGTGCCCAGTCACTTGCAGTGCGTATCCGAGGCCTTCCGAGCGGTGTCGAGCTCGTGCGTGTCGAGCCAGAGGAAGTGCTCGTGACGCCCTCACCGGCGCATCACTAGAGCACGCCTCCAACTACTCCGCGTTGGCCTTCTGGTCCTCGAGCAGGCTGAGGCCAATCGCGAGCGCCTTTCGGGCGCGTTCCAAGATCGCCGCGTCGCCCTCGATCTTCGCACGCGCTTTGCTGAGCTGGCCATCCAACTCTGCCGCGCGTGCAGTGAGCGCCGCATGCTCCGCGTCGAGGCTTTGCTTGTTCGACTGCAGGGTGTCGTGCGCTGCTTTGAGCGCCGTCAAATCAGAATCCACCGAGGCGAGCACCGCCTTCTTGGCGACAAGCTCATCCCGCGTACTCGCAAGGTCGGTTCGATGCGTCGCGAGTTCTTTGTTCGCGTTCTCAAGATCGCTCTGCGACTGCTCCAGCCTCTCCGACTGAACCGTCATCGTGTTCTCAGCCTCAGCGAGCTTGCGACCCAGCGCAGCAAGCTCACTTCCATGCCGCTTGCCGAGATCATCGAGCGCCGACTTCGACTGACCTTCAAGCTCCGCACGAAGCGCAAGGAGTGCCGCAGCAGCCGCCGCCGCCGCCGCCGCGAGCTCCGTCGACTTTTCCTCTGCTGCTTCGGCAACCCGAAGCTCAAGCGTGTCGCTCGCCTCTTTGCGCGCCGCTTCGATCGCGGCCGTGTGTGCAGCTTCGAGTTCGCTCTTCAGCTCGGCGATGGCGGCCTCGTGTGCAGCCTTCGCCGACGCGAGTTCACTTGCGTGCTTCGAGGTCGCTTCTTCCAGCGTGCTTGTGTGGTCGCCCACCAACTTTGCGAGACGCGCCTCGTGCTCCGAGACAAGCGTTGCGCGTGCCGCTTCAGCATCCGCCGCCGCCTTCTCAAGCGCCGCACGATGCTGTGTGTCGAGCGCATTGGTCCCAAGGAGATGGTCCTCCGTCAGGCGCGCTAGATCGGCTGCACGGAGCGCCTTCTCCCCCGCGAGGTCCTCCTCAAACTTCTTCGACTTCTGCTCCGCGCGCTCAAGTCGCGTACGGAAATCCTCTGCGCGCTTGGTGATCGTCTCCTGATCCGCGATCAGCGTATCGGCCTGCTCGCGCACATCGATCAGCTGACGTTCAATCTCAAGCTGCTTGTCGTTTGCATCGGCCTGCGCACGCTCAAGCTCAAGGTTGCGATCACGCAGCTCAAGGATTTGTTTCTCCTTCGCACTGAGCTGATCTTTGTGATCGAGAAGGTCCTTGTCCTTGCGGTTGAGCTGCGCCTGCAGGTCGAGGATGTCGCGACCTGATCCAGGAATGCTCACCTTCGGCGCTGTCGCTGCTGCTGCGGCCGCTCGCTTCGCCTCAGCAAGCTCGCGCTCTAGACGCGCCATGTCCGACTTCGCGCGCTCGGCCTCCGCCTGTGCACGCGCCAGCGCCTCATCACGCTCACGTTCGCGCTCTTCATCCACGACCGGAACGCTTACTTCCACCGGTGCATTCGAACTCGCCGCTGCGCTCTCCTCACGCGCGCGCGCAGCCTCGAGCTCTGCTTCCTGCTTCGCGCTCTCGGCGGCTTCGGCACGCGCTGCTGCCTCGTGCGCACGCGTCTCTGCATCGCGCAATGCATCCTGAACACGACTCGCGTCTTGCTCGGATTCGGCGAGCCTTTGCTCAAGCTCGGCGATGCGTTTCGCTGCGCTGTCATCCACCGCAGGTAGAGGGCGCTCCGAGGGTAGACGCGGTGGCGCAGGTCGATCCGAGGGCATCTTCGGACGTGGCTGAACCTTCATCGGAATCGGCATCGCCACAGGCATCACACCCACGCGCGTTGCCTCTTCGTCCGAGGTCACGAGGTTGTCAAAAGCGCTGTCCGCAAAGGCATCAATCTCATCGTCGACGGCTGCGGGCGTGTTCTCTTGCGCGCGGTAGCCAACCAACTCGGTCGGTGGCGAGTCAAAGGCAATGTCGACCTCTTCTTCGACTTCTTCCTCAAGCGCCAAGATGCGTCCGACGCGCTCGACCAACGCCTCGACCGTGACGGGCTTGTGCACGTAGTCTTCTGCGCGCGTTCGCAGGCGCCGATGCTGCTCGAAGACTTCTTCCGTCGCCTCGCTTGAGAGAAGAATGATCGGAATCGTTGCGGTCTCTGTCAGCTTGCGAAGCTTCTTCGAGAGCAACCAGCCGTTGGCGCCGGGCAGCTCGATGGTCAGCAAAATCAAGCTCGGACGCGTCTCGACGGCGCGGTCGACACCCGCGTTACCATCGCTCGTGACCTCGACTTCAGCCCCACGACGCTGGAGCGCAGACTGCACGTCGCTCGCAAACCGCGCGTCGCTTTCGAAGAAGAGAATCCGATGGGCCATGGCGCTCCTTGCAGAACGTCGCCCAAACGGGCAACGAGGGGCGAGGATAGGCGGGCCGCTTTCGGGGCGTCAACACTGAAAGGCCGTATTTCAGGGCATTTCGTGCGCTCTGAGCTACTCGGCGAGGCGCTGAAGAAGATTCAGTGCAGCGAACTCGATGGCGAGCGCCGGATCGCGACTCATGACGACAAAGCGCGGCGCATTCAATGCCGCAGCAACCGTCGTCCCGTCCTGTGTCTCGTGCTGCACAGAAGCGCCCGCAACGTCGCCGCGATCCGTGAGCTGAACAGGAATCGGCTGCTGACTGGAAAGCACGCTGAAGGATGCAGACCCCAGTCGATAGTGCCGATGGCGCACGCTGTTTCCATCCAGCACGAGCTGCGTTTCGTCGACCAACTCAGCAGCTTCTGGACGTCGATCGACCACTGGAGGGACATCAGGTGCATTGGCGTGATGCAGCCGTGCGAGCTCTGCGCCCGCGAGTTCATTGGGCGCACGAAGCACCAACGCGCCCAGCAGAATGGCTGCGATTGCCGACACACTGACTGCAAGAGCCACCCAGCGCGGCCGGCGACGCACTTTCGAGGCCTCCAGTTCTGCGACGACTCGCGTCCGAAGTGCGGCAGGCGCCTTGGCGGTCAGCGCCTCTTTCGTCGCCTGCTTCACCGTCAGCGTGAACCCGAGTTGCGCCGCGCAGTTCGGACACGCCTCCAGGTGCGAATCCACACGATGTTGCGTGCTCGGGTCGAGCTCGCCGTCCGCAGATGCATCAAGGATCTTCTGGACGGCGGAGCACTCCATTCAACTGGCCTTTCGATACGCCGCAAGTGAAACAACCGCCGCGTATTCACCGGATTCTGTCACGGCTGCTGGCTCGGACGCGCTCGGGGCCGCGATGATTCCAAGCTCCACTGCCTGATTGATGAGCCGTGACTGCAACTGCTTCCGCGCGCGATGCAACCGCGACATCACGGTGCCAATCGGACACCCGACAATGTCAGCGATCTCCTTGTAGGAGAGCTCCTCCAAATCCGCGAGGACGATCATCATGCGGTGTTCATCCGAGAGCTCATCCAACGCGGCTTGAATCTCCGCAGCAATCATCCCGCGCATCGCGTTGCCGTCTGGGTCCTCCATCGCGCGCATCGCCTCACGGCTCATCACGCCATGCCCGACGGGCTCCGCGTCGCTTCCTTCAAAGACATCACGCTCGCGGCGATTGCGACGGTACTTGTTGATGAACGTGTTCGTCAGAATGCGAACCATCCACGCGCGCATGTTGGTACCGACCTCAAAACGATCCCACGCGCGATAGGCCTTGAGAAACGTGTCCTGCACGAGGTCGTTCGCATCCGCACCGTTGCGTGTGAGTCGAAGCGCAACCGCGTAGAGCGAATCGAGGTGCGTGAGCGCTTCGGCAGCAAACTGGTTCTGGAGACGATTCTGAACTTCGTGGTGGGTCATCGCAGTCCTTCCGAGCTGTTGCCAGCCCTTCAACGACATGCGGCGCGAAAACCGCGACGCAGTACGCCATTCCGGCCGGGTAGGGCGCGGAATGGCGACACGAGACTGCTAATCACCACCCAGAGGTGCGTAAGGTTTTGCTCACCGATCCGATGGATCGGTCTCTTTTTCCCGACCCATGTCGTCACCCGCTTGACCGCGCCTCTGCTGAACCGCGACGAGCTTGGTTTCCAGCTCTTCGATGCGCCCCTGAAGGCGCTTCACTTCATTCTGCAGCTGGTGAACGCTCTGAATTGCCGTCCCGAGCACGACATTGACGCGCTCATCCGCAAGCCGTTGAAGCTCGTCGATCGCGTCCTTCGGATGCAGGAGCAGGTTCTTGCGCTGGTTCTCCAGGGCCACCGCGGGCTTCTCGGCCGCGACGGGTTTCTCGGGCGTGACGGTCGCAGGAGCGCCTTCTTCGCGGCGCGCGATGAGCTTGCCCATCGGGCCCTCGCGCAGGCTTGTGATGAGCTTCTCACCACCGTTCTGGATGAGATCGCGCAGGGCGCCCATCGTCCCCGCTTTGGCCGTCTGGGGGTTGTTCTTCTCGGCCTCGTAGACGATCTGCGCCAGCGTTGCGCTCGTGAGATCTTCCTTCGACGTGTTGTCGATGATCTTCACGTCCTGCCCATCGCGGACGAACTCGCCGATCTGCTGCAGCGTCACGTAGCGGCTGTCGCGCGTGTCGTAGAGCTTGCGGTTCGCGTAGCGCTTGATGATGCGGGCAGCGACGGGGGCTTCGCTCGTTTTTCCAGTCGCCGGATTTCCAGTCGATTGCATGGGTGCTCCGACCTCGCCTGAGGGCGCAAAAAGACGTTCTCTTCTCCGATTGCCAGAGTCGACGCGACGCGTCAAGCGCAAGGCGTGCATACTCGGCAGATGGATGACGATCACGCACTGATTCGTGCGGGAGAACGCCTCCCCGAGAAGGTCGTTCGCGTGGCGAACTCCATCCACGATCGTGCGATGGCGTTGGGCTACGTGCGCGATGTCTTGCGCGCGGTCTCGGTCGATATTCGCGCGGATTTGCTGGAGACGGTTCACGGGGCCGCGCTCGCACGCGATCACGATGCCGCAGAGGCGTGGTTGCTCATGGGCGTGGCTCTGGCGACCGATGAGGCGCTCACGGTGGAGCTACGCAGTGCGCTGGAGGAGCGCGGAGCACGTGAGTTGGCGCGCATTCTCTCGGCGACCGAAGTGCGCGAGATGGACGATGCCGCGCAGATGGTTCCGGACTTCGGCAAGGGGCGCCCGCTCTCGCTTGGAGAACGCAAATCGCTCGCACGCGGAAGGGATCGGCACCTTCTCCAACGCGTGATGCGCGACCCAAGCCCCGATGTGGTGCGTATGGTGCTGGCCAACCCGCGCATCGTCGAAGCCGACGTGGTGCGCATGGCGGCGCGGCGGCCGATCCTGCCCATCGTCCTCGCTGAGGTGTTCATCTCCACGCGGTGGATCACGCGCGGCCCTGTGCGTGTTGCGCTCGCGAAGAACCCCTATCTTCCTCTCACCCTGGCCCTCCGCTTGGTTCCGACGCTGGGCGCCGTGGAGCAGAAGGCCATCGAACAATCACCAGAGCTTGCGATGGAACTGCGCGAGGCTTGCACACACGCGCTCATGCAGCGCGTGGTGCACTAGCCAGTGGGTCTCAGCGCTTCTCGACGACTTCAGCTTCCGAGACGTTCTTGTCGTTCAACGTCGAGGCGCTCGACTTCTCGGTGACACGCTTCTCGGTGGGCGAGACCTCGATGTCGTCGTCGGTGTTGAGGCCGCGCTTGAGGCCACGCACGGCTTTGCCAAGGCTCTCGCCGAGCTGCGGAAGGCGGCTTGCTCCGAAGACGAGGAGCACGATGAGCAAAATGATGATGAGTTCGCCCATTCCAAGATTCGGCACGTGACCTCCAGAAGGCGCGCGAAATGCGCGAAAAATCTCTTCCAGGGTAGGCGCTTCGCTCGGGCGGAGCAAGGTGCGCTTCGATCCTTCGCGCTTTCGTGGCTTCTCTCGAAGCGCCGTGGGTAGAGTGACGCACGCACATGGCGACGATCACTCTTCAACGCGGTCGCGTGCAGCCCGTCTGGGCCGGGCACCCTTGGGTTTATGCACAGGCGATCGAGCGCATCGATGGTGCGCCTTCCGGCGGCGATGTCGTCGATGTCGTGGACCAAGAAGGTCGCTACTTGGGCCGCGGTTACTACACACCCGGCTCGGCCATTCCCGTGCGCATCGCATCGCGTGACAAGACGGATGCACTCGATGGCGCGTCGATCGGCCGCAAGCTGGAGCGGGCGCATGCACTGCGCGCGCGGCTTGGTTTTCCGAATGCGGAGACCTCGGGCTTTCGTCTAGTTCACGCCGAGGGCGATGGCCTCCCCGGGCTCATCGTGGATGTCTTTGGCGAGCTTGCCGTGGTGCAGCTGCTGACGCTTGGGATGAAGCTGCGTGAGAACGATGTCTTCGCGCATGTGGCGCGCGTGTCGGGGGCCAAGACGATCATCGAGGCTGCGAGCGAAAAAGCTGCGGAGCGCGAGGGTTTTGAGAGCACGACGCGTGTTGTGCGTGGGCCCGATCCGGGTGCGATTCGCTTCTTGGAGCGCGGGCTCGAGTTCGAGATCGAATCGGCGATGACGCAGAAGACGGGCTTCTACTTCGACCAACGCGAGAACCGCGCACGTGTGGAGTCGATGGCGCATGGCGCGCGTGTGCTCGATGCGTATTCGTTCATGGGCGCGTTTGGTCTCTCGGCGGCACGCGGAGGCGCGACGAGCGTGCTCTCCGTGGATAGCTCAGCACCGGCCGTTGCGATGGGTGCGCGCAACGCGCATCGCCATGGTTTTGCAGGCAGAATGTCGTTCGAGCGGGCTGATGTGAAGAACCTCTTGCGCGACCTTCAAGCCAAGCATGAGCGCTTTGATCTCGTCGTTCTCGACCCGCCAAAACTCGCTCCGACGGTGAAGCATCTGGACCGCGCGCGCGTGGCCTACCGACGCTTGAATGCGGAGGGCGTGAAGGTGGTTGCGAATGAGGGAATCCTCGTCACGTGTTCGTGCTCGGCCGCGATGACGGTGGATGATTTTGTGCGGACGGTGACGCTTGCGGCGCGCGATGCGAATGCGGATGTGTCGCTGCTCGCGATGGGCTCGCAAGGGCCGGATCACCCGGTGCCAGGTGCGTTTCCGGAGGGGCGCTATTTGAAGTGCGCGTTCTTCCGCGTCTCACGGTGAAGCATGTTGCCGCTCTCTGACCTTGATGTGCGCGCGCGCGTTCTGCTCTTCGATGTGGATGACACCGTCACCTCGGATGGCGTCCTTCAAGCGTGCTCGCTCGATGCGATGTTTCGCGCGAAGGCCGCAGGCATTCGGCTGGTTGCCGTGACCGGAAGGCCGCTTGGGTGGACGGAAGTCTTCGCGTGGACTTGGCCCATCGACATGGCGATTGGTGAGAACGGTGCGGGCTGGATGTGGCGTGAGGGAAGGGCGTTTGAGACGCATTTCGATGCGCCACACGGGGAGCGTGCGCTGCATCAGACGCGCTTGCGTGAGGTGCTGGAAGAGGTGAGTGAAGTGCTCCCGCAGTTGCCGCGCGCGGGGGACTCAGCGCTGCGCCGATGTGATGTCGCCTGGGATATCGGAGAGACGCGGCATGCGACGCAAGAGGAGCGCGAGACGCTGCGCGCGATCATCGCGCGGCATGGGCTCATCGCCTCGTATTCGAGCGTGCATGCGCATGCGATTCCAGGCGATTGGAACAAAGCGCGGGGTGCCGAGCGTGCTCTTCTTCAGAGGTTTGGAATGAGCGCGGAAGAGGCCAAGACGACGTGCGTCTTTGTCGGTGATTCAGGCAACGATGCGGCGGCGTTTGGGTACTTCGATCACAGTGTCGGCGTGTCGAATGTGCACGAGAGCCTGGCGACGTTGACGAGCAAGCCGAAGTACGTGACGCAGCATGCGCGCGGTGAGGGCTTTGCCGAGCTCGTCTCGCATTTGATCGATTGTCGCGAGCGCCACGGATGACAAAGAGCCCTACTTCTGGTTTCCCTCGCGGGAAAGTCTCAACACCGCTCGTGCTCGCACTGTCGAGCGGCATGATCACAATTGGGCTCGTCGCTGCGATGGGTGTGAGCACGGCGAATCAGGTCGAAGAAGAGGAAGTCGCGCGTGTACAGCTCGCGGCGCTTGTGCTCGATGACCGCACGGCCGAGGCCGTTGCAGAGTCGTTCCTCGATGCTTGGCGACGTCGCAGTTGGGATGAAGCGGCGAGCATCTCGAGTGGTGCGGCCCACGACGCTGCGCTTCACAAGAAGCAGCTCGATGCGGACATGGATGAGACGGATCGCGCGATGGCGCGTCAGGTCTGGGAGCGCTTGGCGGGTGCGCCGCTTGAGGTGTTTTTCCGCGGAAGCGAGAACCTTGAAGGGGGAGCTATCGCACTCGATGGTGTCGCGGCGTACGACTTCATGGGCGCGCCTTATCGACGCGAAGTGCATTGGGAAGTGGAGCCCGCGGGCGAGCCCAATCCGAACCTGTGGCGCGTGCGCTTGATGCAGAACGGCGAGGTGCTGAGCGATGCGCCGGCGCTCTTGCGTGGTGAGGAATGAGATGACGAAGTCGAAGCAAGGACACTCACCCGATGCATTGCGTTGGGCGACTGAGGCGCATTACGTCGATGCGGATCGTTACGACCGCACGTACAAGATGCGAAAGCACGACGTCGCGTTCTATGAGGAAGTCGCGGAGGAGTACGGCTCGCCGGTGCTTGAACTCGGCATCGGGACGGGGCGCGTGGCGCTTGCATTGGCGCGCAAAGGGCATCGCGTGGTCGGCGTCGAGTTGATGGACACGATGCTCTCGCGTTTGAAGGCGCGCCTCGCCAAAGAGCCCGAGGAGGTGCGTGCGCGCATCGAGACCAAGCGCGGCGATATGCGGCGCTTTGATGTCAAAGAGGCGTTTCCGCTCGTGATCGCGCCCTTCAATGCGCTCATGCATCTCTACACGCGTGAGGACTTCGAGAAGATGCTCGCGCAGGTGAAGGCGCACCTCACGAAGAAGGGCGTGTTCATCTTCGATGTGCGCATGCCGGACATTCGCTCCTTTGTGCGCGACCCCGACAAGTCGTTTCGTTGCCCGCCGCTGAAGGATGCGAAAGACGGGCTCGTCTACGAGACGGGCGAGATGTTTCAGTACGAGGCGCGCACGCAAGTGCAGATGATCACGAGCACGTATCGTCAGCGTGATGACGCGATGAACGTCTTCATCAAGCCGCTCGCCCATCGACAATATTTTCCGCAAGAGCTGGAGCAGCTCCTTCACTACAACGGCTTTGTGCTCACCGAGATGTGGGGCGATTTTGAACGCGGTGTGGTGCACGTTGATTGCGAGTCGCAGGTCTGTGTGGCGCGGCTTCGAACGGGCCGGTGAAACGTGCGGATCCGTGCGCGAAAGGTTGACCACACGGGGGCGCGCGCATAGCGTCGCGCGCATCTCGCATGCTTGGTCTTCTCGCACCGACAGACCCGAGCTGGGTCGATGCCGTCGAAGGCGACCTCGACCGGCTACTTCGTGATCACGCGCATTGCGAGCTCAAGGCCGCACAGAGTGCGCTCTCGTTTGTGGCTCGCTATGCAGGTGAGGCGCCGGACTTGGTCGCGCCGCTTGTGGCCCTCGCGCATGAGGAGACCGAGCACTTCGCGCAGGTGCACGAAAGGCTTTCTACGCGCGGCTCGTTGCTCAGCTTGCCGGACACGGATGTCTACGTGTCCGCGTTGCGAAAGGCTGCGAACAAGGACCACGGCGTGGTGCCTGCGATGATGGATCGGCTGCTTGTGTCGGCGCTTGTGGAGGCGCGCTCGTGTGAGCGCTTCAAGCTTCTTGCCGAGCACTTGAAGGACGTCTCACTTGCCGCGTTTTACAAGGATTTGATGATCTCCGAGGCGCGGCACTTTCGCCTCTACACGCGTCTCTCGGAAGACCGTTTCGGTGAATCCGAGACACGCGTTCGACTCAACGCACTCTTTGAACGCGAGGCGAGCCTCGCTTCGAGCTTGCCCCTGGGCCCTACCGTTCACGGCTGATTGCGCCTGAACCCTGAAAGCATTGGATGACGGACAACAGAGATGAGAAGGCCGAGGGCGTGACGGACGCTCTTCCAGAAGCCTCCACGGAGACGCCGAGCGAGCCCGGTCCGTTCGTTGCGCCCGAGGCCAAAAGTGACGACGCCAAGCGTGAGCCTGCCGCTGCGGAACCTTACGTGCGGATGGCGCCGCCCAAGGCCCAGAAGCCTGCGCTTCCCCCGCCGCCGGATGACTCGCTGCGTGCGAACGTTCGTACAATCGCGGGCGCGTTCATGGTCGCGATCTTCATTCGCGTTGTGATGTTTGAGGCCTTCGAGATCGAAGGTCCCTCGATGGAGCCGACCTTCCTGAACGGCGATCGCGTCATCGTTGCGAAGTATCCCTTCGGGCTCTTCATGCCCTTCACGCATGACGCGGTGACGAGCTGGGGCATGCCGAATGCGGGCGATGTTGTCATCGTGCACAGCCCCGCGGACAACGTCGATATCGTTAAGCGCGTGATCGGCGTGCCGGGCGATCGCATCGAGATTCGCGACGACATTGTCTATCGCAACGGTGAGGCGATTCGTCAGCGCGAGCTTGGCCCTTGCCCCGAGGGGCAGACGACGGATTGGACGGACCTCTGTCGTTGGTACGAAGAGAGCACAAACGGTCGTACGTGGACGACGAGCGCCAACGAGATGGACATCCCGCAATCGCTCTCCGAGCGTGAAGTGCCGCCTGGCCACATCTTCGTCCTTGGCGATCATCGCGATCACTCGAACGACAGCCGCAACCCTGCGGTGGGCATGATCCCGATCGGTCGCGTGAAGGGTCGCGCGCAGGCGATCTATTGGTCGAGCGACGAGGAGATTCGCTGGAACCGCATCTTTACGGGCGTGCGTTGAGCGTGCGGGTGCGATGGGAGGTGAAGGCCCTGCAAGGGCCGAGGAGGGGCGCGCAGCCCCTCTTCGAGGTGCGTGCGTGAGTCGCAAGCGCACGTTGGATGCGGTGCGTCGCCGCAGGACCAAGCCGAGCCAAGAGGCGACTTTCTACATCCAGCCGGTGGGCGCTGAGCGCGTGGAAGGCGGCCTTGATGTGCCAGACCTTCTGCATGCGCATCCGCGTGCCTGGGGTGACTTGAGTGGCTCCGTCGAGCTCGTGCGTTTTGGCTTTGAGGGCGGCGATTGCGCAGGTGTCTTCGACACCGTGATCGCGGCCCTTCCACTCTCGCCGACGAACCTCAAGCCCGAGTCTTTTGCCTCACAGATCTACATCGATGACCTGATCGAGAGCTGCCTCCACGTGAATGTCGGAGGCCTGCGTCGCAAGTCGGACAAGGCGCTCTTGAAGCGCATCGTCGAGAGCCCGCCGAGCGCGAACGAAGACATGCACACGCGCCAGGCGGTGCTGCGTGAGCTGGTGGAGAAGCCGACGCTTCGCACGGAGCTTGAGACGCTCTATCTCGCGCTGCTTCGTCTGCGCGATGCGCTTGAGGCGAGTGCGAGCACCGAGCCCAATGTGGTGCGTCGCAAGATTCTCGTGCTCGTGGCGCTGCAAGAGACGGTCAATGCGATGGCCGATGGCTTCGATTCATCGTCGGTGCTCTCGCGCCTTCGCGAGCGGGGCGTCGAGATTCGCGAGCATCCGGGTTGGAAGCCGCTGACGGATCTTGTCGACCTCGAAGGCAACGTGGCGACGGTCGATGTGCGCCTGCGCTTGGGCTCGGATGGAACGGTGCGCGGCTTTGGTGTGCTCGCCATCCGTGAGCGCAACTTGCAAGACATGTTGCCCGGCCCCTTCGGCCGTTTGATGCAGCAGCTCGCCTCCTTTTTTCGTGGATATCGATATGGTGAAAATGAAGTCGTCGTGAGGCTTCTGGAGGATGTCTTTCAGCCCTTTGTGGAAGACGTTGTGGCGATGCTCGCGATGACGGGCGCGATCGAGCTCTACCTCTCGGCGATGCATTTTCGCGATGCTGCGGAGTCGCGCGGCCTTGTCGTTTGCTTGCCTGAGATGGCCGATGTGCCGCCGCTCTCCGAGGAGCGTTCGGAGGAGCGCTATCTCGAAGGGCTCTTCAATCCGCTGCTCTTCTTGCAAGGGGTGACGCCTGTGCCCTGCTCGATTCCACCGCTTCCGCACGATGCGCTTGTGGTGATCACAGGGCCCAATTCGGGCGGCAAAACGCGCCTTTTGCAATCGCTCGCACTCTCGCAGTTGCTCGGTGAAGCAGGGCTCTTTGTGCCTGCGAAGAAGGCGCGTTTGGTGCGTGCGCCAAAGCTCTTTCTCTCGCTCGTGGCCGATGGCGATGCGGGGCAGATCGAGGGGCGCTTGGGGACGGAGCTGCTTCGCATTCGATCGCTCTTTGAGCAGCTCGAGCCGGGCGCGTTGGCGATGCTCGATGAGCTCTGTTCGGGCACCAATCCGAATGAGGGTGAGGCCATCTTTGAGTGGGTCGTTTCGCTGCTTCCGCGGCTTCGTCCGCAGGTGGTTGTGAGCACGCATTTCCTTGGTCTTGCGGCGCGTTTGCGTGATGCGAATGACCCGCGTCTGACCTTCCTCCAAGTCGAGCTCGATGCGGATGAGAAGCCGACGTACCAGTTCGTTCCGGGCGTTGCGACGACCTCGCTCGCGCATCGTGTGGCGGAGCGTCTGGGTGTGACCCAGGAGGCGTTGCTCGCGCTTGTGGAGGCGAAGTTGCCGCGGAAGGAAGAGGCAGCGTCCTAAGCATCGGCTCGCCAAGCCTATGCGCTTGCCGCACGCTTCTTCAGTGCCTGACAAAACGCCACAAAACGAAACGCATGAGGGCAATGGCTCTCTGCTGATCGAGTGGCATCGGCTCGATGCGAGCAAGCGCATCATTCGTTCGCTCGCGACGGGGGCCGCGATCATGACGCTTGGTGCGTGTGCGGCAGGCATCGCGATTCAAG
The DNA here is from genome assembly GCA_044373065.1 of Sandaracinaceae bacterium. Classification (GTDB taxonomy): domain Bacteria; phylum Myxococcota_A; class Polyangia; order Polyangiales; family Sandaracinaceae; genus JAFLCL01. Next base: position 6,417 of record JBILQT010000069.1, on the reverse strand, counting down.
CGGGCTGGGTTGAGCATCCGATAGGACGCGGTGAGCGCGCGCGCGTGCATGTGCGTGAGCTGCGAGAGACGCCTGATGCGCGTGCCAGTCGTGCACTGCGTGAGCTCTCTGTGTCGCTCGGCGTGCTCGCGTGTCTTGTCGGTGGCGGCCTCACGGCACTCATCGGGTTGATGCGTGTGCTCGGAGAAGAGCGCTATCTCGCGTTGCGTGAGGACGGCGCGCTGCTCGTCTTGGATGACACCGAGCGCTTTGTCTCTTGGGATGATCTGGAGGCCGTGCGCTGGGATGAGGCGCGTGATGCGGTCTTGCTAATTCCCTACGGTGGCGATGCAGTTCCGGTGATTGAGCGCTTCGCAGACATCGCAAATGTGGAGCTCGCCAAGCGTGCCGAGAACATCCGACGGCGTGCGCAGTTCGGGCTCTTTGGCGGTGGCTCAGACGGCGCGAACAAGACAGCGTGAGCGCGGTGAATCCCGTCCTTCTTGTTCATGGCATTTGGGATACAGGCGCGCGCTTCAAGCGCATGAAAGCGCACCTCGTGCAGGAGGGTTTCGCGCATGTACATGCGCTCACCTTCAAGCCCAACGATGGCAGTGCGCGCATCGAGACGTTGGCCGCGCAGGTGCGCGATGAAGTCGAGGCATTGAGGCAGCGAACAGGTGCTGCGAAAGTCGATGTCGTTGGCTTCTCGATGGGCGCGCTCGTGTCGCGTACCTACATCGCGATGCTCGGCGGCGATGCGCATGTGGCGCGCTTCATCAGCATCTCGGGGCCGCATGCGGGCACGTGGAATGCGCATGTGTTGGGCGCGATCGAGCGCTTTGAAGGCGTACGCGACATGAAGCGCGGAAGCGATCTTTTGAGACGCTTGGAGGGGGCTTCGCTCGGCAAGACCGAGACGCACGTCATCTACACACCGCTCGATTTGATGATCCTCCCGTCGAGCTCCAGCGAGCTTCGCGAGGCCAAGACGACGACCCGCATCGCGTCTCCTGTGCATCGCTTTGTGATCGACGATGCGCGCGTGTTGCGCTGTGTCAGTGCGCTCTTGCGCGGGAATACATGAAGCCCGCGGAGAGACGAAACGCGCGCGCACTTCTGCTCGCGTGGTTTGCCGAAGCGAAGCGTGATCTGCCCTGGCGACGAACACGTGATGCGTACGCCGTCTGGCTCTCCGAGGTGATGCTGCAGCAGACGCGCGTCGACACGGTGATTCCCTATTTTGAGCGCTTTTTGCAGCGTTTCCCGACGGTGAGTGCGCTTGCGGCGGCGCCGGAAGAAGACGTGCTCGCGCTCTGGAGTGGGCTTGGCTACTACCGCCGTGCGCGCTTGCTTCACGCGGGTGCAAAGGCCGTCGTGGAGCGTCATCAAGGTGTCGTTCCGCGCGATGCAGAAGCACGTCGCGCGTTGCCGGGTGTGGGGCGCTACACGGCCGGCGCAATTGGGAGCATCGCGTTTGAATTGGAGGAGCCGCTCGTCGATGGAAACGTCGCGCGTGTGCTCTCGCGGGTGCACGCGATCGATGCAGCGCTGGGAGGCAAAGAGTCGGAGGTTGCGCTCTGGCGTGAGGCTGAGGCGTGGGTGAAAGGCGATGCTCCAGGCGAGCTCAATCAAGCCTTGATGGAGCTTGGCGCGCTCGTGTGTACGCCCTCATCACCGCGCTGTGAGGCCTGCCCGCTCATGCGTCATTGCCTTGCAAAACAAGTCGATCGTGTCGCAGCGCTGCCGACGCCCAAGGTGAAGAAGGCGCCCAAGGAGCTCGCGGTGATTGCGCTCTTGGTGCGTGACCAGGAAGGTCGCGTGCTCTTGATCCGCAGCACCGATTCGGCACTTGGTGGCGAGCTCTTCAAAGGGCTCTTCAATGCGCCGATGTGTGAGGGCGAGGGGCGCGCTGATGCGGATGCGTTGGCCAAGCGCGTGGGCGCGAAGCTCGTCCCGCTCGCACGCCCCGAGGTGTTCACGCATGTGCTCACGCATCGAAGGCTGACGGTGCATGTCTACGCGGCGCGCGATGTGTCTGTGCGTGCGAGCGAGGACGTACGCTGGGTTGCGGAAGAAGCGCTGCCTCAAGTGGGTGTCTCAACGTTGACGAAGAAGATTCTCCGCGCAGAGCAGGGCACATGATGAAGAACGCATTCACCAAGGCCCTCGAGAACAAGCAAGAGGCTGCGTACGCATTCATGCGCACGATCAGCGGCTTCATGTTCACGTTTCATGGCGTGCAGAAGATCTTCGGCGTGCTCTCCGATCACCCTGCACCCGCGTTCGGAACGCAGATGTGGATCGGCGGGATCATCGAGCTTGTCTGCGGTGTGCTCATCGCCCTTGGCGCGTTCACGCCCTACGCGGCCTTCCTCGCGAGCGGCACGATGGCTGTCGCGTACATCCAGTTCCACTGGAACTTCCAGTTCGATTCGAACTTCCTCCCGGGCGTGAACGGCGGCGAGATGGCCGCGCTCTATGCGGTCGTCTTGCTCTTCATGGCGTGCAAAGGGAGCGGCGTATTCAGCGTCGATGCGTTGCTTCTCAAGAAGAAGTAGATGACTGAGTTCTGGGAAGCCGCGTTCGCCGAGAGGCAACTGATGTGGGGGTTTGTGCCGACGGAATCGGCGCGCGTTGCATGCGAGCGCTTTGTGAAACGCGGCGTGAAGGACGTGCTCATCCCGGGCATGGGCTATGGGCGAAACGCGAAAGTCTTCTTGGAGCAGGGGATGAACGTCACGGGGATTGAGATCTCGGAGACGGCCATTGCCCTCGCGCGCACGCACGGACTCACCTTCCCGATCCACCACCGCAGCGTGCTCGAGATGCCCTTCGATGACGCGACCTACGACAGCATCTTCTGCTTCGGGATGCTCTACCTGCTCGATGCCGAGGGCCGCGCAAAGCACATCCGCGATTGCCATCGGCAGCTGCGCTCAGGCGGCGAGATGGTCTTCACGCTGATCTCGAAAGAGGCGCCGATGTACGCGCACGGAAAGCAGCTCGGAGAGGATTGGTACGAGCGTCACCCAGGCTTGCCGATGTTCTTCTACGACGAGCGCTCGATCACGCGAGAGTTCGCCGAGGTGGGCCTTGTGGAGATCACCCGCATCGATGAGCCAGCAGCAGACGCGCCCTTGCCCTTCCTTCAAGTGGTCTGCCGCAAGGCTTGAGCGCTACTTCGCGCGGCGTCGAAGACGTGCGACCTGGAACGCATCGCAGCTCAGTCCTGCCGCGAGCCAGGGACCGATGCGGAGCATGCCGTCTGGGTCACACGGGACATTGCCGCTGGGCTCGTGCAGAAGCTCGAAGTCGGGGTGGCGCGCGAGGATGCTCGTGATGACATCGATGCCCTCGGCGCGCGTCGGCGAACACACGGCGTAGATCAGGATGCCGCCTTCGCGGACCAAGGGGAGCACCGTCTCGATGATGCGAACTTGCACGTGGTGCATGCGCATCGGGTCGCTCGGCTCTGCGCGAAGCATGATCTCCGGGCGTCGATGAACCGTGCCGAGGCCCGTGCATGGCGCATCGACAAGGACGCGATCGAAGGTGCCCTCGAGCGGGCCGAGACCAACCGTGAGATCGACCACGAAGCGCTCGACGCGCTCCTTCTTGTGGTTCAGACGCGTGAGCTCGTCGTCCATGCGGAGGAGCTTCTCGGCGTGATCGTCGATGGCCGTGACCTCGCCCTTCGCGCCCACTTGATCGAGCAGCACGAGCGTCTTGCCGCCCCGCCCTGCGCACGCATCGAGGACGCGCTCACCCGGCTTGGCATCCACGGCCTCGGCCACGAGAAGCGAGCCCTCGTCCTGCACGACGAAGCGCCCCTCGCTGTAGCCCGGGAGGTGCCTTGGGTCGCCTGCGCCACGCACGCTGATCGATGCGGTGGAAGCCGTGCCAAGCGAGACATCGGCGGTTGGTCGCGCTGCTCGAATCTGCTCTGCGAGGATCTCACGGTTGCCGCGCACGCGCAGCGATACGGGGGGCGGCATCGGGCGATCTCCGCCGAAGATGGCCGCGCGCTCATTGCCGAGATCGGTCGCGAGGAGCGATTGAATCCAGGAGGGGAAAGCGAGGCTTGTGACGGCCATCGGTTGCGCGGGTCGCTTCGCGGAGATCTTGCGCAAGACCGCATTGGCAAAGCGACCAAGACCGGGCGCGCGTGCATACGAGATGAGGCCCACCGTCTCATCCAAGATGGCCCATGCCTTCTCGTCGGTGTGGAGCAACTCGTAGGTCGCGCTCAGCAACGCGGCATGCGTGAAGGGCTCAAGCGGATCCTTGCGCGGGCGCCAAGCATCGATGGCTGCATTGAGCGCCGGGTAGCGACGCAGCGTGCCGTAGACGAGGTCGGTGGCGCGCCCTGTTTCACCGGAGGAGAGCGATGCACGACGCAGCTCTGCATCGAGCGCAGGGGCCGCCCACGCGCCTTCGTTGAGCACGCGCTGGAGCACACGCGCACTGACTTCACGACCTGTCTTGGCCGGCTTGTCGAAGCGTGAACGTCCACCGCCAGAAGGGGAGCCAAACGAAGAATCATCGCGCATCGGTTACTCACTCTGAAAGGTTAGGGCGATGTCGGGCCAGCGCCGCTCTACGTCGTTCTTGAAAGCTAGGACCATCAACGCCACGAGGAGCACGAGGCCCACGAGGCTCATGCCCTCACGCACACGCGTGTGGACGGGTTTGCGGGTGATGGCTTCGATGAAGAAAAACACGAGATGCCCGCCGTCGAGCATCGGGATGGGGAGGAGGTTCAAGAGGCCAAGGTTGATCGAGATGAAGGCCATGAACGCGAGGTAGTCGAGGGGACCGCCGCTCGCTGCGGTTTGTGTGCCTTCGAGCACCGAGATGGGCCCACCGAGGCTGCGCACGGAGAGGCGGCCTTGGATCAATCGGATGACGGAGGTGACGGTCAGCGCCGTCATATCCCAGGTCGCCGCAAGCGCCTCGTAGGCTGCGTAGGAAAACGGTGCGGGGTTGAGGACCGTGGGCTCGGTGACGGTGGGCGCCCAGTTCGTGATGCTCACCTCGAGCTGATCAAAACGCTCGCCGTACTCTGTCTCGCCTGCCTCACGACGCAGCGAGAGGGTGCGCGTGATGATCTGATCGCCGCGACGAAAGGTGATCTCGTGCTCCATCCGCTCGCTCGCGCGGAGGGTCTCAGCGAAGCTTGAGAAGAGACGCAGTGGCTCGCCATCGAGCTCAAGCAAGCGGTCTCCTGGTCGAAGCCCAGCGTCGGCTTCCGCAGAGCCAAGTGCGACCTCGGCCACGTAGAGATCGGAGGCCTCAATCCCTGATCGCAGCACGCCGCTTCCGGGCCCGGGCTCGGGGGTGATCGTGGCGACGTGCGGCTCGTAAAGCGAGAGCGCGAGCACGTTGGCCAGCGAGCTCGACTCAATGCGACGGGGGCGCAGATACGTGATCGGAATGGTGCCGCCACGGTTCGGCTCAAGCACTTCGACGAGCTCAGAGAAGCGCTCGACGGGCCTTCCTCCCGCAGCGATGACGCGATCGAAGGTGCGCAAGCGTGCGGCGGCCGCTGGGCTTGATGGCGAGACGATGCCGATGACGGCGAGCGGTGTGCGCGAGGTGATGCCGATGCGACCCACGGTGCGCGTCATCCCGAGTGCACGCATCTCGGTGGCTGCCACGGGTGTGACGGTTGCCTGATGGCGCTCACGCCTTCGCTCGACCGTGAGCTCAAGCGATTGCCCCACACCGGCTTCGACGTGCTGCATCAGCTCATAGAAGGTGCGCACCTCCACGTCGTCCACTGCGAGCACGCGATCGCCAGGCAGGAGATGCCCATCCGCGGGCAGGCCGGGAAGCACAGTGCCTACGACGGGCGGCGACATATCGTGCTCGCCGAGGAAGACGACGAAGTAGAGAAAGAGCGGGAACGCCAAGTTCATCGCGGGCCCGGCCAGCACGATGATCATGCGGCGCCAGAGCGGCTGATGCGCAAACGAGCGGCCTTCGTCCTTGGGACGAATCACATCGCCGTGATGCTCGCCCAAGAGGCGCACGTAGCCACCGAGCGGGATGGCGGCGATCACGTATTCAGTCTCGCCGCGCGTGAAGCCGATGATCCTCGGACCGAAGCCCAAGCTGAAGCGCAGCACCTTCACGCCAAAGAGTTTCGCCCACGCGAAATGGCCGAGCTCATGTACGAAAATGAGCACGCCAACGAGCAGGACGAACCAGACGAATGTCATGAGGGCGGCGCAGCATGCATGCGGCACCGAAGCGAAGCCAGCGCCAGCTAGGCGATCCGCCTTCGGCCTTCGGTCACTTGGCTCTTTGTCTCGGCGAGCTCGTCATGTGCGGACTTAGGGCGTGTCTTCAAACTCATGCAAGCCACACGAGACTTGAAGCGAGACAGACCAGTCCAAGGAAGTTGATCGCGGTCTTTTCGTAGCGGGTCGCGAT
>JBILQT010000068.1:0-28553 GCA_044373065.1 Sandaracinaceae bacterium | reverse complement strand
CACACGGGCTCGTTCAAAGACCTCGGCATGACGGTGCTTGTCTCGGCCGTGCGCGAGATGAATCGTCGCGGCAAAGCCGTGCGCGCCATCGCATGCGCCTCCACGGGTGACACCTCTGCGGCGCTCGCTGCCTACTGCGCAGCGGCCGAGATCCCCGCGCTCGTGCTCTTGCCGAAGGACAAAGTCTCGATTGCGCAGCTCCTTCAGCCGCTCGCGAATGGCGCCATCGTCATCTCGCTCGAGACCGACTTCGATGGCTGCATGAAGGTCGTGCAGCAGCTCACGGCGGATGGCTCCATCTACCTCGCGAACTCGATGAACAGCCTGCGCATCGAGGGGCAGAAGACGATGGCCGTGGAGCTGGTGCAGCAGTTCGATTGGGCCGTGCCCGATTGGGTGATCATCCCGGGCGGCAACCTCGGCAACGTCTACGCGCTCGGCAAGGGCTTCCTGATGATGAAGGAACTCGGCCTCATCGCGCGCCTTCCGCGCATCTGCGTCGCCCAAGCGGAGCGGGCCAATCCGCTCTACCTCGCGTTCAAGAATGGCTTCGAGAACTACGCGCCGGTGAAGGCGCAAAAGACTGCGGCAAGCGCCATTCAGATCGGCGACCCGGTCAGCATCGATCGCGCAATTCGTGTGCTGAAGCAGTTCGATGGCGTGGTCGAGCAAGCGAGCGAGCAAGAGCTCTCGGATGCGGTCGCGCGCGCTGATCGCACAGGCATGTACAACTGCCCGCATACGGGCGTCGCGCTCGCTGCGCTGGAGAAGCTCGCGGCCAAGAAGATGATTGCGCCCGAGGAGCGCGTCGTCGTCATCAGCACGGCGCACGGGCTCAAGTTCACTGAGTTCAAGCGCGCCTACCACGCAGGCGAGATCGAGGGCACGGATGCACGCCTGGCGAATACGCCGATCGAGCTTCCGCCCGATGTGGATCGCGTGCGTGCGGCCATCGATGCGCGCCTCGGCGGCTGAGGTCGTTCGCGCTCAGCGCCAACGCGTAACTGCACCACTTGCTTGATGCAGCGCGAGAGTTGCGCCCCCCGAGGCATCGAAGACGATGGCCACCGGAGACATCACAGTCTCACTCGTCGTTGCGGTGCCGCTGCGAAACCGCTGCACGAGCTCTGGGATCCCGTCGGCTTCATCGAGGCGCGTGAGCGAGCGGCTGGCTTCGTCCCAGTGTGCGGTGCGCGTTCGCCACTGCGGGAGATACGCGTCGCCTGATGTCACTGTCGGCGAGAGGATGCACTCGTCGCGACCATCACCATCGATGTCGCGTACATCCCAGAGAAAGACATCGTCGAGCACCACGGCATCGTTCGCCGATGCGGGCTCAGTGATGTGCAAATGCCAGTGCCCCGCGGCGAAGACGTTGAACGCCAAGCGTGAGGGCGCGCCCACCGCAGTGCGCAGATGGGCCTGCGCTGGGTAGATGATGCGGCCCTCGTATTGTTGCGCATCGCCGCCATCGTGGGCGTACGAGAAGAAGCGCTGCGTGAGCACGCCGGTGTCCATGTTGAAGACCGTGACGTGGCGCTCAATGCCCGCCCAAGGATTGCTCTCTCGCCTCCCTGCGATGCGGTCGTGATGCACCGTGCTGACGTCGGCTCCAGCGAGGAGCGAGAGGCGCTCTGGACGTTCTGGATCAAGAGAGACGAGCCCATAGTTTCGGCCCGCGATGTCAGCCCTCGCAACGAAGGGATGATCGGAGACGAGCTGCATCGGGCCGTAAGGTGCAGCACGATAGACGGCCAAGCGCGCACTCGTGAAGAGCGCTACATGCTCTTCGCCGCCTCGCTGCATCACGAGCCCATTCGCCACGTGCGCGTTCTCGACCCAAGGCGTTCCACCATACGCGTTTGGTCGCGCCGCCCTGTACTCGGCGAACTGCGATGTCGAGGGATAGACGTAGGCGTATTGCGGTGAGAGCGCGCGCAAAGTGCTCTCGTAGGAAGCGAAGAACCCCTGCTGCTCATACTGCGTTTGCAGCGAGATGAAGTGCGTGCCTTCACCGAAGAGAACACCAAGCTCCGACCATTGCGTCGTCGTGTACGGCTCGACTCCAGGAAACACCCAGCATCGATCACGCGCAGGCAAAGAGCGCCCAAGATTCGCTCCCGTGCGGCCCGAGAAGAACTGCAGGTAGCGCTCGTAGACCACATACGCGTTGCACGATGCAGCGGGGCTCGCGTGGATCAGTGCGAGGTCGACGGTGCCATCCCGATCGAGATCGAATCCACCCGTGTAGCGATCCGCATCGGTCGCGTGGGACCAGAGCGAGGTGCCGTCGCGCGACAGCGCCTCGATACTTGCGCCCGGCGTGAGGCGAAAGAAGACGGCACTGCTTCCTGCTCCGTAGAGCGCACGCAACACGCCGAGATCCTCGATCGCATTCGCATGCGTTGCGGCCGTCGCAACGCCTGCATCCGAGCCCGCGTCGCTAGGCACAGGCAGGGCATCTGCTTGCTGCGTTGCATCTGTCTCGTTGACATTCGCGAGGTCGGCGTCGACCGATGCTGTGGCGTCCCGCGAGTGCGCGTCTGGCAGTGGCGGCGCTTCCGAGCAGCCAACCAGAAGGAGCGCGGCAACGCAGGTGCGACGCCTCAAGAGAGCGCCCCGGTGAGCCGCAGCAAGTCCGCGAAGACGCCGCCCGCCGTCACATCCGATCCAGCTCCCGGCCCGCGCACCACAAGCGGTTGCTTTGCATAGCGACGGCTCGTGAACGCGATGATGTTGTCGCTTGCGGCAAGCCCAGCGAAGGCATGCGTGCGCGGGTAGGGCAGCAACGCCACGCGCGCGCTTCCGTCGCTTGTCACGACGCCGACATAGCGAAGCACACAGCCCTCACGCGTCGCTTGATCGAGGCGCTCCTTCATCGCGGCATCGTGCGCCTCAAGCGCGCTCAAGAATGCCTCGGCGCCCTCGATGTCGCGCGTGCTCTCGGGCACCAGACTCTCGACGTGCACGGCACTGAGCTCGATCTCGACGCCCATCTCACGCGCCAGGATCACAAGCTTTCGCGCGACATCCATGCCGCTCAAGTCATCGCGCGGGTCAGGCTCGGTGTAGCCGCGTTCCTTCGCATCCCGCACGACGGACGAGAACGACTGCGAACCATCCCAGGTGTTGAAGACGTAGGAGAGCGTCCCTGAGAGCACGCCCTCGACACGCTCCACTCGGTCGCCTGTGCGCACGAGATCACGCAGCGTCGCGATGATCGGAAGGCCTGCCCCCACGGTCGCCTCGTAGAGCCAGTAGCGGCCTTTGCGCTCGGCCGCGCGAAGCTCCTTGTAGCGCGCGAGCGGGCCCGCACCGGCGCGCTTGTTCGGCGTGACCACGTGCAGGCCCTGCTCAAGCCAAGACGCGTACTGCGTTGCCACCAGCTCACTCGCACTCGCATCGATGATCACCGCGTGGGGCAGATGCGGTGGGTGCACGTGTGCTGCGAGGGCGCGGAAGTCGACGGGCAAGGTGCTCGTCTCCAGTGCGCCCAGGGCTTCTTCGGGCGTCATGCCCGTCTCGCTCAACACCATGTGTTTGCTGTTCGCAATCGCGCGCAGGCGAAGGTCGATGCGCAACGATGAACGGAGCACGGGCGCCTGCTCAGCGAGCTGCGCGAGGAAGGCCTTGCCGACGAGGCCGGGGCCCACAAGGCCTATCGAGAGCACACGATCGGAGAGCACAAAGCCCGCATGCACGGCGCGCAAGGCACGCGTTGAATCCGCGCGGTTGATCACCGCAGAGATGTTCCGCTCCGAGCTGCCCTGCGCGATGGCGCGCACGCTCACGCCGGCCTTGGCCAACGACGAGAAGAACGTCGCTGCGACGCCCGGCGTATTCGCCATCTGATCGCCCACGGCCGCGAGCACGGTCTGTTCGGGGACGAGCTCTACGCGCTGCACGAGCCCATCTGCGATCTCGGCCGCGAACGCACGCTGAATCACCTCTTTGGCGAGCGCGCCATGCGCATCCGGGACGGCGATGCAGATCGAGTGCTCGGAGCTTCCCTGCGAGATCAGCACGACGGAAACCGAGGCCGAGCGAAGCGCGCCGAAGAGACGCTCAGCAACACCCGGCACGCCCACCATGCCTGTGCCCTCGAGGTTCACGAGGGCAACACCGTCGTAGGTTGAGAAGCCCGCAACCGCGCGCCGCGTGAGCCCCTCAAGCCGCCCGGGAGATGCGATGAGCGAGCCTGCGTGGTCGGGCGCGAACGTGTTCTTGATTCGAATCGGAATGTCGCGTGCGACCGCTGGCTCCATCGTGCGCGGGTGCAGCACCTTGGCGCCGAAGTACGCGAGCTCGCAGGCCTCGTCGTAGCTCATCGCCTCCAGCACCACGGCCTCTGGGACGCGCCGTGGGTCGGCCGAGAGCACGCCGTCCACGTCCGTCCAGATGAGGATCTCCTCGGCTCCCAGGAGCGCGCCGAAAATGCTCCCCGAGAAGTCACTTCCGTTGCGCTTCAGCGTTGTGGGCACGCCCTCCGGCGTCGAGGCAATGAAGCCGGTGATCACCACCAAGGGCACGGGATGCGCAGCGAGCCATGCGTCTGTGCGCTTTGTGGATTCGTCCCAGTCGATGCGCGGGCCAAGCTCACTTGGGCGGACCACCAAGACATGGCGCGCGTCGAGCCATGCGGCCTGCTCGCCGAGCGAGATGAGGTGCGCTGCGAGCAACTGCGCAGACCAGATTTCCCCATATCCAGATACGAGTTCTTCCGTCAGCTCGCTGGCGCTCTTGCCCAGCCAAACGCCGCGCAGGATGTCGGCGAGGTCGCGACCGTCGCGCGCGAACACCTCCGCGAGACGTGCGGCTTCGTCGGCCGGAAGGAGCGCATTCGCTGTGCTCAGATGCCGCGCGAGCAGCGCCTCCAACGCAGAGCGATAGCTGTCATCCCGCAGGCGCGCGCGACGCACGAGGTCGAGCAGCGCGTCGGTCACCTTCGACATCGCCGAGACCACGATGCCCTGCCGTGCATCACGCAACTCGGGGGCCGTGAGGATGCGTGCGACGTTCTGATAGCGCTCCGCACCCGCAACGCTGGTGCCACCGAATTTGTGAACGAGGGTGCGACGAGGAGATGCCATCGCCGCACGGTACCAAATCACGACGCATGAACCTGGCTGCGTAGAGCAGTGCGCGTATTCGAAATGTGCTTAGAGTCAGGCCTATGTATTTCGACTGGCTCTATTTGGTCCTCGCCGCGCCCGGCATGCTTCTCGGCTTGTGGGCGCAATGGCGCGTGAAGAGCACGTTCAATCATTTCTCGCAGGTGGCGACGCAGCGCGGAATGACGGGTGCGGAGGTCGCGCATTGGATCCTTCAGACCGAGGGCATTCAGGGCGTGAGCGTCGAGGCGAGTCGCGGCTTTCTCTCGGATCATTACTCGCCCAACGAGAAGGCCCTGCGGCTCTCCCCCGACGTCTACAGCGGTCGCTCCATCGCGGCCGTCGGCGTCGCAGCGCACGAGGTCGGACACGCGATTCAGCACGCGCGTGCGTATGCCTTTCTCGGGCTTCGCTCGATGCTCGTTCCCGTCGTGCAGTTCGCCTCACCTATCTCGACCTGGATCATCTTCGGCGGCTTTGCGCTGAGTGGTTTCAGCCACCTGCTCGGGCAGATGACGATGATCCTCGGCATCGCGCTCTTCACAATGGTCGTCCTCTTTCAGCTCGTCACGTTGCCTGTCGAGTTCGATGCGAGCAGCCGTGCGCTTGAGGCGATCGAGAAGGGGCATCTGCTTCAAGGGCAAGAGCTCGATGGCGCGCGTAGCGTGCTTCGTGCAGCGGCTTGGACGTATGTCGCAGCAGCCGTCAGCGCGGTGATGACGCTCCTCTACTTCCTCATCCGAAGCGGGTTGCTTGGCGGTGGCCGACGCCGCGACTGATCAGCGCGTGCGGTCCAATTTTCCCTGCGCGAGATAAGCGACGAGCACGAACGCTTCGCGCAGGGAACCACGCACACGGCTCTGCCAGCCACCGACGGTTCCCAGGCCTTCAACGTGCTGAAAGTGCGCGCGAAAGAGACGCACGCTGCGCACGATGTGGAACGCGTCGGTGACCACCAAGACGCGTGCATTCGCATCGAGCATGCGGGCGACCTCCGTGGCGTTCGTCTCGGTCGTGGTGGATGTCTCTTCCAGCGCAACGCTGTCTTCTGGGATGCCGCGTGAGAGCGCATGCGGGAGCGCCGCGCGGGCCTCGCTTACGTCACTTCCGACCTTGCCGCCGCTGAGGATGAGCCTCGGTGCGAGGCCCCGCTTCACCGCATCGGCGCCTGCGTGTGCACGTCGAATCAAGGTTGCGCTGGCCGTGCCATCCGCATGCACGCGCGCTCCGAGCACGACGACGGCATCGAACTTCGCCGATGCATCGAGCGCACGCTGACCACGCCTATCGAGGCCCCATGCGAGTGCGACGAAGTAGAGCGGTACTTGAAGGGCAATGACCAGCGCGAGCAGCAGCATCACTGGCAGGCGCGTGTGTAGCCTTCGGTGCAGGCACGACGACGAAGCTCCGTCGCGCGGGGCGGGTCCTGACGCACGCCGCGTCCGACATCCATCATCTGCGCGAGGCTGAAGCAGCCGCGGGGCGCGCCCGAGTTGCAGGCCTGCTCGTAGAGCGTCGCAGCGCGCACGTCATCTTGCGCAACGCCCGTTCCGGCCTCGTACATCGAGGCGAGGTTGGCGCACCCAACGCCACTGCGTCCGTCGCATGCACGCTGGAAGAGCTGCGCGGCTTGGGTAGGATCTGCAGCGCTGACGCCGTCCCCACGAAGCACGATGGCGCCCAGGTTGCTGCATCCGCGAAGCACGCCGCCCTCGCAGGCGCGTGAGTACAGTTCGCGTGCGCGGATCACGTCGGGCGCAGGCAGTCCAAGGCCTCGCTCGTTCATGTACGCAAGGCCGTTGCAGCCGCGCATCTCGCCGCCATCGCAAGCGCGCGTGAGCAACGCGAGGGCCTGCGGCAAGTCTTGGGTGACGCCCTCGCCGCTCTGCAACAGGAGCCCCAGTCGGCTGCATCCGGTGAGCTCGCCGCCATCGCAGGCGTGTCCGTAGAGACGTGCCGCGGTGCTCGCATTCACCGCGCGGCCGCGGCCTTCTTCTTCGAGCGTTGCGAGGTTCACGCAGCCTGCGAGGTCGCCCAGGCGACATGCAATCGCGTAGACGCGACCCGCCTCGGCGTAGTCCTGACGCATCCCTCGGCCCGTCTCCATGTGACCGCCGAGTGCGGTGCATGCGGGTGCGACTTCCGCATCGCAGGCGTGCCTCAGATGGTCGAGTGCGCCGCGTGCATCGCGAGGGCCGCCGATGCCGTCTTCGAGCACGAGCGCGAGCTGGTAGCAGCCGAGCATCGCGCCGCCCTCGCATGCGCGTTGATGAAGCGCGCGGGCCTCATTCACGTTGCGCGGCACGCCCTCGGCGCCTTCTTCGAGCATCAGGCCAAGGTTGGTGCAGGCGACGAAAGCGTCGGCATCGCATGCGCGGCGGTAGAGTTCTGCGGCGCCTGCGGGGTTGGGGGTTCCGACTGTGCCGACCTCAACAAAGCGCGCGACGTTGCTGCAGCCAAGCGCGACGTTGCCTGCGCAGGCTTGGCGAAAGAGCGCGAAGGCGCGGTCGTTGTCCTGCGGGATGCCCTCGCCATCCTCCGCCATGATGCCGAGGTGATTGCACGCGGCTGCGTCGCCGCCCTCGCAGGCCTCGGTGAGCATCTGTGCTGCGCGGGGAACATCGCGCGTGCATCCGCGTCCATCGCGAAGTGCTGCTGCGTACTCGCTGCAGGCCGCCGCGACGCCGCGTTCACAAGCTTGCGAGAGCAACGTGGTTGCGCGCACCGGATCAGTCGCTGCGCTGGCGAGTGAGAGACACGCGGGGCCTGCGCCGCCCTCGCATGCGGTTGTCAGAAGACGCTCCGCGCGCTCGGGGTCTGCGGTGACACCATCGGCTTCGCGGTAACGGCGCGCAAGCTCGATGCAGGCGTCGGCCACACCCGTTGTGCAGGCATCATCCATCATGCGGATGCCGCGTGTGATGTCTTGCCGTACGCCCTGGCCATCCGCGAGCAGGTGCCCAAGCGCATAGCAACCGCGGACATTTTCTGCGTCGCAGGCGCTTCCAAACATGATCGCCGCGCGCTCGGGCTCCTGGCGCACACCGCGCCCCAGCATGAAGAGCGTTCCGAGCGTGCGACAGCCCTCGCCATGGCTTCGGTTGCAGGCGTGTCGAAGCATCGCGACTGCGCGGGGGAGCGATGCGTCGTCGCTGATCAAGCCCACGGCCTCGCTCACGCATTGGTCGAGCGAGAGCGAGCTGCACTCCTCACCGGGGAGCTGCGCGGAGGCGGTGCTCGCGGCGAGCGATGCAAAGAGCGATGCGATGAAGAAGGTGGTTTTGCGCATAAGCGGCCGAGCGTTGCCACGAACAAGACGCGGACGCGAGTCGCTGATTCACAGAGGGGCCAACGTGGCCTCGCGCGCTGTCGTTCTGGGTACTTGCGCAACCGGGCCTCTGCGTCCTTCGGGCTGACGTGCGGAACCACCCCGAACACAGCGAGCGGCAACGCGCCCCAAGTCTGCGGCTTCATGAGGGCCTCCTGTTGTGCGTGATGCGCGTCGAGGGTTGAAGGCGACCGAGGTGCGGCA
Source organism: Sandaracinaceae bacterium (assembly GCA_044373065.1). Taxonomy (GTDB): domain Bacteria; phylum Myxococcota_A; class Polyangia; order Polyangiales; family Sandaracinaceae; genus JAFLCL01. The sequence goes on along the minus strand of JBILQT010000068.1, from coordinate 19,910 downwards.
TTCGTTTCCTGTCGAGGTGATCCACCATCGAGCGCCCGTTCGCTAGTGCGCCTAGAGGGCCACACGGCGGGGTGCGGAGGAGAAGGATGCTGGACGCCGCGTTGGTGTTTGCTGGCGACTCGACTTCGAGCGTGAGCGTGGCCTCGCGCGGTGGCGTTGTGGGTACTTGTTTAGCCGAGCGTTTGCGTCCTTAGGGCTGACGTGTGGAGCCACGTAGAACGCAGGCGTTGGTCGTCACTTCGCCCAACTTGGCGTCCACGTATCGAGGTTCTCCCCGCGCGTTTCTAGGAACTGCTCGAAGCGTCGAAAGAACGTGTAGATGTTTCGTGCGGATGCGTCTTCCAGTTCGATGAGTTCAGACCAACCCAACGAGCGCGACTCGTTGAGTTCTTTGCTCAGCCACTCCCTGAACTCCGTCAGCACGATTGCTCCCATGCCTGAGCCCCCCAAGTCGCAAAGCGCGCGCTCGTACCCACAGAGAAACATGGCCAACGTCTTCACCCGCTCATCGCCCAAGTACATGCCCGGACGAACGCGGACCTGGGCCAGGCAGCGCAGGTAAACATGGTCGGGGACCGAGACCAATCGGACCTCTTTGCGATCGCTCATCAGAGTGCACTTTCAAAAGCGGAGACGTACTTGCGGTCGTTGAAGAACTGAGCTCCGCCGGGCATCACCTCGTCGTTGGCTACGCTCAAAAGTTCCGTTCTGATTCTGTGTTCATCGAATGACTCTCGTCAGTCTGACTCACGTCGAAGAAACACAAAGTGCGTGCCCATCGCTATCGGCCTCGGTGAAGTGAGCCGGACCGAAAGCACAACGTTGCTTTCAGGAAAATCCGCTGTGACCTCAGTGAGTGCGGTCGTGAGTGACTCGGCGTCGGTCGCGTTCGGAGCCTCTGATACGTAGGCAGCAAGCGTGATGTCGCGGTCTCCTAGTTCGAAAGCGACGCCCACCAGGCTAGGGAAAAATTCGCCCAAAAAGGCTCGCACGATTGAGAAATGGGCAGCCTGATACTCCGAGAGTTCGTTCATGGCTCAAGGCATTCGAAGAAGACTGACCCGTAAGGTGAGCACCCTCCGGTCTCCAGCTCGACCGCCCTCAGCAGCGTCTTGACCGTTGGCTCCTCGCGCCTCTCGCAAGGGAACGGCCTGCTGATGTCGTAGAACAGAAAACCGCAGCGGTTCAGCGTCCCGTCGCTCTGCGCGACTGAGAGCAGTCTCGCGAACTGCCCTTGCTGGATTTGCGTAGCCAGTTCGTACACGCGGTCGAGGTCGACCGATCCGTCCTGCGCGACGCCGACGAGCGCATACATCCGCGGGTCCAACCCAAAGGCATACGCTCGTGCGTCCTGCGCATAGGGGTCGTCGATGTGGAGTGTGCCGCGGAAGCTCAGCGCCTCCAGCGTGGCAATCAACTCGCGCGCCTCGCTGCGGGCTTCGATCAAGAACATCGTTACAACACTCATTGTGCATCCCGGAAGACGCCGCCCTGAATACGTGGGTCGGACAAGACTGGTGAAAGGTACTCCCCGACACCGGGAGTTCTCTCCGAGTCGAACGACCAACGGCTTGGATCGCTCAGTGAGAAGTGACGATCCCGTACGTGTGGCTGCATCCCGTCGTGAGCGTGGTTGAAGTGCACGTCCCTGGCCATCGTACCGCCCACAAAGTCGAGTCTGTTGATGACCTCTCCTGGGAGAGCCACCCGACCTGCGGTGCGCTCAAGGGTGCCCTGAATCGCACAGACCGCAGCGACTCGCTGAGTGCCTCCGGTTGCTTGCTCAGCATGAGCGACGGTTGCGGCCCCGTCATCGGCATGAGTTGTCACATGCTCTGCCAATGGCCGCATCGTCCCCGATGGTGCCCGTTCACATACGCGACTGCACGATTAAGCCACTCCCGCCCCACAAGCCGGGCACCGACCGAGTTCCTTCGGGAAAGGCGCGCGGCAGTAGCTGCATTGCATGCGCCCGACGCCATCGCTGATCTTCTGCAGCTCGGGGTAGTGCGACTCGAGTTCGTAGCTGCTCATGCGGTCGTCTTCGGCCGCGGGAGACCAGATGACCTCGAGCGCGAGGGTCTCGCCTGCGTTGCGCGCAGCGATCGACTGGATGACCGAGGCGAGCGCTGCCGCGCTGAACGCGTGCGGCGGCTCAGGGATGCGGACCTTGCTCGCGACCAGCACGGTCACGACGACCAAGCCTTCGCCCTCATGTTCCTTCGCCGTGTAGGCGGGGCCGTTCTGCGTCGTCTGGTTGCGAACAAGCTCGGCCTTGAAGCGCGCGCGCAGGTCGTTCGTGCGGTTCGTGAACCAAGAGCGCGCATCCCCCGTCGCGAGCTCCCAGGTGACGTAGCGTGCCGAGGGCGCGTGGCGCGCGAGCAGCGCACTGACCTCGAGGGCCGCCGCGTGCAGGCCAGGGCGCGCGCGTAGGTCGTGGCGTTGCGCCATCGCCGCGAGTTCGCGCTGGAGCTCAGGACGCGCGCTCCAGTCGAAGGCCGCCGACACCCGAAGCGCGAGCGCGGGCTTGGATGCGGATGCGGGTGCGGGCGCCAAGAACGAGCGCCGGTACGCGCGAGCCTGGCTATCCGGGACGTGCACGCTGCGATTTTGGGTGAGAAGCCAGGCGAGCGGCAGAAGCAGCAACGCGAGGGGCAAACCGCAGCAGAGGGTTGCGGGCCACTCGACGGGCCCGATCACGGTGGCCGAGGGTGCAGGGTCGAACAGGGGCGCCGGCTCGGGTGAAGCCCAAGACGAGCTCGGTCGCTCGGCCTCGGCCATCGGGCCCGCCAGGTCGCGGGCTGTGCTTGGTTCCGGGCGCGGCGGGGTGATGGGCCACGCGAGCTCTTGGGCGCGTTGGGCTGGGGGAAGGGCGAGCTTCCGTGCCCGCTCGGCGAGGCGCCGCGCCTCTGCTTCTTGCCGGAGCCGCTCCTGCTCTTCCTGGCGACGCCGCTCCTCCTCCTGGCGACGTTGGTCTTCCCGGCGACGACGTTCTTCATCCCGAGCACGGCGTTCTTCGTCGCGCCGTGCTTCCTCTGCGAAGTCGTGTCCGGAGGTGCCGCCGCTCGAGCCCCAATCGCTTCCCCCGCCCCCGCCGCCACCACTGCCACCGCCGGAGGGCTCATCCCACGCCCCGCCGCCGAAGCTTCCGCCGCTCTCTTGCGCGAGGAGTGCGCTCGCGGAGATGGAGCCGGCGAAGACAGAGAGCAGCGCGAGGGCCACAGCCTTGCGAACGCCTGCGAGGCGGGGAAGCGGCGAGCGCGGGCACATGACGCGACTGTACATGCTCGACCGCTGGGTGGTACGGCGTCCCAGTGAAACGCGCGATCGCGATGATCTTGGCCCTCTCGGTGAGCGGCGTCTTGGGCGTGGGTTTCGCGTTCTGGTCGCGCCCGGAGACCTATCTCGTCACCGCGGAGCAGCTGGCGCCCACACACGATGCGGAGGAGGCGCTGGCCACGCAGGCCGGGCTCGAGATGGTCGACCATGGAACCTCCAGCGAGGCGCTCTTCGAGCGAGAGCTGCCGCTTGAGGCGGAGCAATGCGTTGCGGTGATTGCGACCCTCGCGGGGCCCGTTCGGTTTGCTTCCGCGGAGCTCACCGTCGGCACCCGCACGCTGGAGAGCGTCCCGTTCTCAACGCGTCTCGTGCACCTGGCGGCGTGCTCGGCGCGGGCGACCACGGTGCATATCTCGCTTCGTCCCGACGCCTCCGAAACCCCCGGCGCGCCGAGTGCGCTGCGCTTCTCGATCCTCCGCGGATTCCTGGCCCGTCCTCACGACTACGTGCGGCTCTCTGTGACGCTGGAGGATCGCCTCCGCTTCGATGCGGCCGCGGTGCGTGCGAGAGAAGAACGCTCGGCTCCGGCAAACGAGCAGCGGATAGGCACACCCGTGCTCGTCACCTCCGCCGCAGCGACGGTCTTCCCTCCGAGCCACGCGACTTTCGGAGCCCTCCGTGCGTTGGTGGGTCGCGCAGGCGTGGTTCCGAGTGTGGAGCCAGAGCTCGCATCCACAGACCCCTTCGCTCGCCCGGATGAACGGGCGATTCCACCGCGCGTGCTTGCCTCGACCGGCGCGCGTCGTGTGCTCGCAGTCCTCGATGCAGGCGCCATCGCCGCAGCGAACGGTGTCGGTTGCATCAGCCTCACCCTCGCGAGGCTCGACGACCCGCGCGAGGCGGTGCCCATCACGCGCATCGAGGTTCCCTCGCAGGTCGAGACCCAGGTCGCGCCCGTCGATGGAGCCATCGCGATCGACAGGCTTTGTCCCGCGGACGGGCTCTTCGTCTACGTCGTCGAAGAGAGCGCAGGCGGTGAGTACCTGGTCGCGCTCCGAGGCGTGGGCGGCAGCACAGGGACACCGCACGCATCGACCTTCGGCGCGCCGCCGCGACGCGGTCCCGCAGTCATCACACGCCTGCCCGTGCTGGAGGTTGCGACGGCCATCCGCGGCTGCGAGGCCGACAACCGCGCGGCATGCACGTCGTGGTCGGAGCTGGCGTTCGCAGGGCTCGATGGCGCCGGAGACGTACGCGTCCCGCTTGAGCACGCCTGCACGCTTGAAGACGCACCCGCGTGTGACCGCCTGGCCGCGCACCTCGCAGGAGATGCCGAAGCGAGCGAGCGTTTCGAGCGCCGAGCCTGCGAGCTGGGCCACGCGTCGGCGTGTCTACGTCGGGCAGCACGCCACCGCGACGCAGGCCGCTTCGTCGAGGCGCATGCGACGTATCGGTACGGCTGCGCGCATGGCTGCACGGAGTGCTGTGCGGGGGCGGCGACGATGGAGGAGTGGCAGCTCGCGAGCGCGGTGACTGGCGCGAGTGCGCTTCCCTGATCCGTCACCGCCTCGGCCTCAGTCACCGCCTCGGCCTCAGTCACCGGCTCGGCCTCAGTCACCGGCTCGGCCTCAGTCACCGGCTCGGCCTCAGTCACCGGCTCAGAGAGCAGATGAGAGTCGTGCTGAACGCCGCGTCGGTGTTTGCTGCCGACTCGACGTCGAGCGTGAGCGGGGCCTCGCGCGGTGGCGTTCTGGGTAGTTTCGTAACCGAGCGTTTGCGCCGTCATGGCTGTCGTGCGGAGCCACCCAGAACGTGGTCGGTCGGCGATTCAAATTGACGGTGCCAACACGCCTCCGTTACCAACGTCGATGCGGGGCAATGCCGAAGCCGCAGTTCGTTTTCGCAAGGGTTCGAGGAGGTCGTGATGAATCGAAGAGCAACTTTGTCCGTGCGCGCCAGCGTGCTTGTCGGTGCACTTGCTGTGGGCTGCGGTGGGCCAAGCCCTGCGGAGACCGACGCGTTCGTCGCGCCCGACGTGGCTGTGTTGTGGCTCGATGCCGGCCGACCTGACGTTGGCCCCGAGACGTGCGGCACCGAGGGCATGACGCGCACGGCTGCATGCGGAAACTGCGGGCTCGAATCGCAGACCTGCACCGCAGGGTTCTGGGTCGGCGACGGCACGTGTCTCTCGCAGGGCATGTGCGCATCGGGTGCAACGGAGTCGCGCATGACGGGCATGTGTCAGGAGGAGAGGCGCATCTGCGATTCAACGTGTGCGTGGCGCGATTGGAGCCCCGTTGGCAGCCCCGGCGTCTGCATGCCTGGCGCGATTCGCTCCGTCGAAGGCGGTGCCTGCGGCGCAGGCACGTGGACGGAGACCTGCAACGACATGTGTGCTTGGGCCTCGACTTGTGAGGACCCGTGTCGGGGGATGCGAAGGACGGCACCATTCGACGAAGAAGAGATCTGCGTCCCAGGTGGCGAGTTCGTGCGAGGTGGCGTCGGATACCTGGACTCGGAGCCTGTTTCCAACGTGTTTGTCTCGACGTTCTTGATAGACCGCTACCCCGTCACGAACCGTCGTTTCCTTGCATGCAGGGCCGACATGCAGTGCCTGACACCTGTACCCAACCATGAGGCGGGTTGGGATTCGCCAGCGCGAGCAGACTACCCAGTGAGTGCTTCCTTTCCGCGAGCTCTGGCTGAAGAGTTTTGCAACTGGGCAGGAGGCAGACTCCCAACCGAAGCCGAGTACGAGAAGGCATTTCGAGGTCCGGCGCCACGCGCTACCGCGTTTCCCTGGGGTGACAGCTTCGACTGCGCTCGATTCCCGACACGAGGTTGTCCGGGCGTGCCGAGCGATGCATCCCTGGAAGGGTCTCCGCGCCCAGTTACCGGACTGCCAGGCGTGCGAAGCTTTTATGGCGTCGACATGCTGACGGGAGCTGGCCGCGCATGGACGCGCGATAGTTACGACCCCGACTTCTACGCACGGCCAGACTCGTTGCGCGATCCGGTGGCAGCTGACGCAGTCGGTTGGTCGGGACTGGCATCCGTGCGGGGGTCGCATCTCTACATGGATTTCTATCCGACTATTGCCGACCCGCAGAGCCCCCTTCGAATCTTCAGCCGAGGCCGACTGGTCACCGGGGCGTCAGCAATCGAAACCCGTGACATGACGATCCGCTGCGTGCGCAGCGTGCCAAGCCCCTAACCACAAAAACCTGTTGACTCCCCCACGCCTCCTTCCCGAAACTCCAAACCGCACAGCCCGCATGGGCTTTGTGTGAATCAGGGCATCAGAAAAGGAGGCGCGTGATGGGTGAGATCATTCGACGTGAGGCGGCGGCGGCGGACATCTTGGAGGATGCCAAGACCACGCTGACGAACGCGACGGTGCGGGGTGGTGTGTGGCAGGCGGCGGCGGAGGCGCGGCTCTCGCCTCTGCTGGCGTTGGCGGCGGGGGTGCAGGCGCGGCGGGAGGCTGCGCAGACGGCGTTTCGTCCGGCGCAGGCGCTGCTTGGGATCACCGATGATGCGAGTGACAGGCTCATCTCGCGGATCTCGGATGACACGTGGAATCTCGTCGGGCGTCCGGCCCATGACGCGGCGTTTGACCTGCTTTTTCCGGGCGGTGTCTCCTACTACACCGAGGGCGAGACACGGGATCAGCCTGAGCGCATGGAGCTGCTCGCGGAGCTGCTGGAGTCGGGGATTCACCCCCGCTTGCCCGCCGAGAACGCGCGCGCTTTTGCGGCCGAGCTTCGTGCCTCGGGTGCGGCGCTGCGTGAGAAGGATGACGCGGCCCGTCCCTTTGCGGCGCGCATCGCCCTGGCCGACAAGATGGAGATTGCCATCGCCCGTACGGCGCACGCTTCGCTGGTGGCGCTCAAGCGCATCTGGAAGGCCGAGGGCCACTCGGATCCGGAGATCCATGAGGTGATCCCGGACAGGCCACGCCCGGTGAAGAAGGCGCCTGCCGCCTAGCTTTTGCCGACAATCCGGGCCTTTCTGTGCAGGAAACACAAACTGCACACGACACATCGGCCAGAGCAGTCATGGAAAGCGCACTTGCACACGTAGCAGTGCGCTTTTTCATGCTCGAAACGCGACTTACACACGACGCATTCGCAAACCTGTGCCGCGAAACCCAACTGTGTTCTGCCGCATTGGCACAAGGTGACAAGAAATGGCCACTTGCACAGAACACAGTGGCCAACCTGTGCCACCTAAGGCCGTTGTGTCGTGTGTAGGTGGGGTTTCCTGAGCTTGTGAGGCCGCTGTGTCGTGTGCGACCACGAAGGACCCAACCCTTTGCGCGTCTTCCAACTACCCAGAATGCAGCGCTGAGCACGACGAAGCAGGAACGCAGAGGCTCCTTCTCGCCTCGGCTACTTCAGCGCGCGACGCGGTCTCGGATGTAGAGAGCCGGCTTTTCCACGAGGATGTGGAGCACGTAGGCGGCTGCGCTTGCGAGGACGAGCAGCATCGCCAGCGATGCCCACCAGACGAGCAGAAGCGGGAGGTGAAATCGATACGCGAGGGCGAATGCTGCTGGCGCTACGACGCCACCAATCACCACGGGATGAACCAGGTAGACGCCGTATCCGAGCGTCGCGAAGCGGAGAAACCAGCGCGACGAGAGCCAGCGTGTGACCGGCGACTCCGTGTTGATGACGAGCAGCACCAGCGTGAAGTACATGACGCTCGTGACCGTTCCCCACGCGAAGATCGTGCTGAGATCATGACGAAGGGCGAGCGGTCCGAGGAGCGCCCAAGCGCAGAAGGCGGGCACAGTGGCGAGCGCAAGCTGTCGGAGACGAGGCTCGAGCGCCTTGCGCATGCTGTGCGCGTAAGCTCGCTGGACGTAGGCGAGAAGCAACCCTGCGACGAGGATGTCGAAACGGGCATGGGTCCGGAAGTAGATGTCGGCGAACATCTCGGCTGGAGTCCAGCTCGGACGAGAAGCGAAGATGGCGTAGCGCACGCCAAGCCCTGCGAGCCAGAGCATGACGAGTGCACCGATTCGCCATGAGGGCCTCGGTAGCGCCGTCAGCAACGCTGCCACAAGGGGCACCGCCAGATAGAAGTGCTCCTCCACGCAGAGCGACCATGCCCAGGGCATCAGCGGCGAAACTGGAAACAGGTGGTAGTTGTGAAGGTACGCGTACTCAAAGGGCAGACCAGCAAGCTGCTCGGGCGTCGCGGGCAGCATGACGGCAAGCAGCGTCAGCACCACGTAATAGGGAGGTACAATCCGAAACATGCGACGGACGTAGAAGCGTCCGATGCCGCCGCGGGTTCCTTCGTGCGAGGGGATGAGAATCGTCCCGATGAGAAAGCCGCTCAGAAAGAAGAAGAGATCCATCCCGAACCAGACGCTGATCGAACGTTGGTGGAGCGCAGGATCGGTAACGAGCCCGATGGCGTGTAGCGAAACCGTGATGTGAATCTGCAGCACCGAGACCACAGCGAGCGCACGCAGCCCATGGAGCGCGGGAAATTGGTTCGCGAGCAGGTGGAGCGCGAAGAAATCTTTGAGCGGACGCTGAGCGCGCGGGAGGTCCTTAGACACCGGCAAAGCATGCGGCGATAGCGCGGTGACGGGTAGTCTGAGGAGGCGGAAAGCGCCTGCTGGCAAGCACCATCCTCGCGAGATTGCGGGCGGTAGAGGTCGTCCCACTGGTTGAAGAGTTCAGCGGGCACGTTCACAAGCGCGACGCGCGCCTGGCCGCGGCGCTGCGCATCGAAGTCGGCAAGCAGCCGAAGCAAGTCTTCGAGTTCTTCGCGGCGCGTCATGCGGCCGGCTCCGGTGCGCGTCCGGGACCTACAAGACCCGAGGATCCCCAGGCACGCGTTCACTCGTTCCTTCATCGAGCAGGATCAGGCCAAAGAGGTATTCCAGTTGGTTCGCCAGTTCGATCACGGCCGCGGACTCCTTGCCCACGTAGGGAGCTTCGTTCCGAAGTGCCTGGGTGCAGAAATAGAGTTCGCGGAGAATCTCTTTTGGGACGAGCGCGCTCCCCTTCATGGATTCCACGACGCGTCTGGCGCTACCAACAAGCGCTTCGAACCCGCTCAGCGTGCGCGCGGTTTGCAGGGGCAAGAGAACATCGCTGACGCATTGTCTTAGGTCGTCGAGCAAGGGGTTCGGAGCGTTCATGGCAGACCTTTGGTGCGTCCATCGCCGAGAGGTTCCTGAAACGAGTCCTCGTACATCCGCGCAAGCAGCCAAAACATGGCCCACGCCTCGTTGGGGCTGGCCGCGTGTTCCGAAATCGTGCTGACCGCGCCACATGAACCGCTCCAACCGGTCTGACGACAGACGAAGGCACCGAAGTCGGATTGGAAACGAACGTTCCCCAGTTCGAGCACTTCAAGCGCTGCCGCGAAGCCGTCGAGCAGGTCGCCAATGTTCTCCAGCTGGGCGTGCCGGTCCGTGTCCGCGAACCGCAGGTACATCGCAGGACGGTCGGCGATGCGGCGTAAAAACTCGAACTGCTTGGGGATCACTTTGGGTCCAGTGCTTTCCGCGGCTTCGGCACGAACCGCAGGTCGAGTTCCTCCACGCCGACCGCCGCAAGCACCTGCAGCAACTCCGCGTGCAGTGGCCGAGGCAGCGCGACCTCGCCCTCCGAGAGCCAATCGCAGATCATCTCCCCCGCGATGCGCAGCTCACCCACGCCCACCAGCGTAGTAGCGAGCTCCCACGAGTGCGGGGGGAGATACGGCTGAAGGCCTTTGAGCATTGCGGCGAACGCCTCTGCTCGAAGTGGGTACGCGGCTGAAGCACTCATGGGAGCAACTCCGGGTCGGTTGGCGCCGGCCAAAGCGCCTCCGCGTACTGCGCAATCACCGCGCACGTCGCCGCTTCCAACGTCTCCGCGTCGCATCGTGCGAACACGTTCTTCACGGCGTGCGTCGCGAGCACGGTGTACTGGTCGCGTGCGCGCTGCCCATCGAGCTTCACGATCACGACCGCGCCTTCCGCACGCATGCGGTCGAGCAGTGGCCACACGCTCTCAATCCCTCGCCAGTCCGCGTCGATGGCGATGCCGAGGGATGCTGCGATGTCGTGCATGCGCTTCATGATCACGGGCCTCGCCGATAGAGCCCAATCCAGCCAATCCGCGGGAGCGGAACCGTCACGCGGTGGTCTGTCACGACGGCGCTGGCGTAGGGGTGCATCGTGCCGACCTCAAGGCGCGTGCTGCCCTCGTAGGTGTCTGTCCCGGCGAGGAAGCTCGCGTCGTAGACGGTGCCTTCGGCGTCGGTGACGGGGAAGGAGAGGGTGCCTGGCGTGGTGAGCTCGCGATCGGGGCCGAGGCCGAAGGTGATGGTCGGGATGCGCCGATCGACGACGACGTAGCTGGGGGTGGTCTGCGTGAGGGAGAGCCGCTCGTAGTCGTTGCGATCGGTGAACGCGTCCGGGATAACGGCGACGGCGACGTTCGCGCGGAAGTCGATCGTGTGCGGCAGTGTGGGGTTGCTCAGCACTTCGCGGCTTGAGGCACGGTCGAGCTCGTAGACGCGGACCGCGTCCTGAACGTCGAGCACGCCGCCAGTCGGTGTGAGTCTGAGCGTTTGGTAGGCGGTGCCGTATCCGATGTAGTTCGATGGGAGCGTGTAGCCAATGGGGGCAGAGGTGCTTGCAACGATCACCGCGCGGTGCACGCAGCGCATGTCTTCTGGGATGGAGAGGACGGCCCAGCCGTAGCGGTTGGTGCGGGTGGTTCCAAGGCACGTCGTCTCCTGGGCCGGCCCGTGGACGAGGCATGGCCGAACGTCGAACGAAGCGTCTCTCAGTTGCCTGTAGCGGACCCGCACCGTCATCGCCGCGATCCACTCGCCCGTGCAGAGCGGGTCAGGTGTGCGCGCCTCAGCACTGAGGTTGACGATGGGTCGTGCATCCGGTGGGGCCGATGCGCAGCCAAGCGTCAACGCGATGAGGACGAAACTGCTCCGAACATTGCGTGGTCCCATCGCGCAACCCTCGCACGAATCGCGCGCGAATCGCGCACGTCGCAGGGGCGAAGTCGCTTCCAATGCGTCCCCATCGCGAGCGCCAGGGACCACGCGAAGTCGCGCGCGATGAACACGGGGCCGTAGGGGGCGAGGAAGTTGAAGTTCAGCCTCCACTCGACGAAGGCCACGCCGGGTGAGGGGTGCGCCGCGCGCGAGGTCCAGTGGCGGAGGAAGGGCGTGAGCGATGCGTCGAGCTGGGTGCCCGCCCGCACCGAGCCCTCTCGTCTGGCAAGGACGCAGCGGAGCACCCGGGAGTCCGTGTGCTGTGTGTGATCACGCGCGGGCCCGGGAACACCGCGATGGTGCATGTCGAGACCTACTTGAGCGGCGATTGGGACAGCACGCTCGAAGAGGAAGCGCACGAATTCGCGGAGCTGGAATCCGCACTCGTCTGGCTGGCGGAGAAGCGCGGTGTCGCTGCATCGGAGTTGAGCGTTCCAACGCATCCGGCCCCCAAATCCTGTTGATGCGAGCACGGTGCGGTACGTCAACGGTGGCGCAGCACCGTGCCGCGCTCGCCGACGATCCAGACATCGGTGCGTGACGCGACCCACAGCTGGCTGAGGTAGCGCGTCGTGCCGCTGTTCTGAGGTCATGCCGTTCCAGTGGAGCAGCGTGCCGCCCGCGCCGGAGACCCAAACGTCATTCGGTGCCGCACCCCAGACCGCGTAGAGGTTGTTGGTCGTGCCCGACGTGAGCGCGGTCCAGCTGCTGCCGTCGTAGCGACGAATCGTGCCGTTGCATCCGACCGCCCAGACGTCGTTCCACGCGGCAGCCCACACCCCGTACAACGCAGGAACGGTTGCCAGCGAGGTGAGGTCCCATGTCGCACCGTCCCAGTGCAGCGTGCGCGCGGTGCTCGTGCCCTCGTCACGTCCGACGGCCCAGATGTCGTTTGCGTCGACACCCCAGACGGAAGAGATGGTCGTGAGCGCCCCGCCAGGCGCGCGGGTCCACGTGCGACCGTCGAAGCGGTAGATCGCGCCGTCGCGACCGACCGTCCAAGCATCGTCGCGTGCAGCGCCCCACATGCCCCAGTGCTGTCCTCCCACACTGCCGATCTCGCGCAGCACGCTTCCATTCCAGTAGCGGAACGTCCCGCGTGCGCCGCTCAGCCACATCGCATCTGCGTAGCCCCACACGGCGGTGATGTGATCGTCAAAGCCTCCGATGGGCGCGGTGGGGCGACACCAGCCATCGCCCGTGCAGAGCTCCGCCCCGCAGACGTTCGCGCGCAACGCGCCACCGCATGTCTCGCCTCCCGTGCACGCGCCGCACGAGGCGACGTTGCGCACCGTGCCGCAGCGGTCGGTCACCGTGATTGCGCCACAGGCCGCCGCTGCGCTCGTGCAGAGCTCGGCATCGGTCTCGGGCAAGCACGCGCAGCGTCCGACTGCGCCCCCGCCACCACAGCTCTCCGTGGCGGCGCAGGACCCGCATCGCACGGCGCGTATGCGACCGCAGCGGTCGGTGAGGGAGAAGGTCCCGCATTCGTAGCCGGCCGCAGCGCAAAGCCTGGCATCGGTCTCGCCCGTGCACTCGCAACGGTTGGCAATGCAGGCTTGGCCGCCCTCGCACGCGCCGCAGTCCACGCCGCGCGGCTCTCCACACTGGTCGATGACGTCGAGCGCACCACAGGAGGCGCCTTCGCGATCACAGAGCTCAGGGTCACTCTCCGGCGCGCAGGCATCGGGCACGAGCGACGCGTCGCGCTGCGCACCCGCATCCGTGGTGCTCGGCCCGTCGCAGGCGCTCAGAAGGACGACGACGAGTGTGGCGAGAAGAAAGCGCACGAGACCTCCGCGAACGAAGCGATTGGGGCCGCGCGGTTACCGCACGGCGCAACCTGCTGCAACGCGTGAAGGGCTCAGCGCAGCTTCGCCTCAATCACCCCGAGGTAGGGCGGGAGCCTTTGCGGATTCCTTGTCTGGCTCTGGAAGAACGCCTGCCACGCGGGCTTGCCGTAAGCGCCCGTGTTCGCCTTCTTGAAGTCCGCAAGGAAGGCCTTCCACACCACCCATCGGTTCGCGGGGAGGTCGCCCTTGTTCAACCCGAGCGCCTCGATGTCCCTGGAAGTGCTCACATCGGGCGAGGTTAACAGCAACTCTCTGCGCCGGTCGGGTCCCTCTCGTAGATAAGCTTTGCGACGTGTCCGACCACGGTCGGGTTCGTGGCCAACACAGCCTGCTTTTGAGCGATGTCGCAGCTCGCAGGGCTTGAGCACGAGCCGAGGAGATTCTTCCAGTCGAGTGCAAGCGAGGGGTCGGCGTCGATGGGCATCCAATGCGCGATGCGTGTTGTGGGCTTCCCATCGGCGCCGAGTTTCTCAGGGTCGATGCGATCCATGCAGTACGCGCAGAGCGCCCCTTGATCCTCCGACAAGCGCTTGCGCACTTCGCCTTTGTCGACCTGGTTGAACTCGTCTCTCGCAGCTGGCTTGAGGCCCGCGTTTCTGTTGGCCTCGACCGTCGCACGCAGCGTCTCAGGCGCCTTCCCCTTGGCGATGTGCCTCACGCGGTCCCCTGCTTCGCAGCGTCCTCCGCCGTCTCAGGCGGGAGCAACTGCTCCCAGAAGAGCACGTCCGGGTCGGTGCCTTCGACCTTCTGCTTGAGCTCGCGGATCAACTTCCTCGCCCTCGTGACCTCATCCGTCTCGACGGCTTGCTCAAGCTCGGCAAGGAGCTTCGCGACCTCTGGAGGACGCCCCGGGTCGCCGAACACCGACTCAAGGATGGTGTTGGTGTCGCGCTGCCACGTGGAGCGCTCCAATGGCTTGATCTGAAAGGCATCGAGCAGGCGAACGTTCTTCGCGTGCACCGAAGCGAGCACTTGAGGTGAGTGCGTGGTGACGATGAACTGCGTGTTCGGAAACGTCTTCAGGAGGCGCGGCAGGATCTCGCGCTGAAGCCCGGGGTGCAGGTGGAGCTCGACCTCGTCGATCATCACCACGGCCTCGTGCGCAAGTGCATCGCTCAGGCTCGCCATCGCCAGGCGTCGGGCGAGATCACCCACCATCGCGAGCAAGTTGCGCTCGCCGTCGGAGAGTTGGTCGATCTCCAACGTGCTGCCCTCTTTGGTCACCACGAAGCGCTGCGGAACACGCTGAACACGCGGGTCAGAGACATTCGGCATGAAGGCGACAATCGCGCTGCGCACCGCCTCCAGCGCCGGGTCGCGGTAGCTAGTCGACACACGCGCGCGCTCTTGATTCTCGAGGTCTTCACGGTCGCGAAACCACTCGAAGAAGAGGCGGAATTCGGTACGTGCTTCGAGAGCCAGATCGAGCGCGTCGACGGGCTCGAATGCGTAGGGCTCGCGCAATCGCTCGGGGGTTGTCACCACGCCGCGCTTGGACGGGTAGTAGACCGCGAGCCGATAGACCCTTAGGAGGGTTCGGGCAGCGGGCACGTAAGGCATTTGCCAAACGCGTGCATCACCACGCGTGTGCGCCTCTTCGGCGTCGACGCTGAGTCCACTGTGCACGTAAACGCACTTCGCTCGGGCCTCGTTGGCGCCTGCTTGCACATCGCGATCGGTGAAGGCGGGGGGCGGCGTGGGCAGCGCTTTGGAATGGAACGCTTTGGCGAGCAGCACCGACAGCGCATCGAGCACCGAACTCTTCCCGGCGCCATTCACGCCAACGAGAACGGTCAGCTGTGGATCGAAGTCGATCGTGGCATCGGCGAACCCGCGGAAGTTCGTCAGCTGAAGTGATGAGACACGCATCCGAGAAACGATAGCCCGGCGCGCCTCGTCGCGTCTCAACACCCGCACCTGCGCTCACCAAGGAGTCCATCCAACCCCGCTCTGTCATGTGCAGTCGGGTCCGCCCGCGCAGCCGACGTGGTACTCGCCTCCCGTGAACCTTCCGGGACGCCTGGTGACGCAAGTGCTGCTGGCCGCATTGGTTGGCTGCGGGCGGGCTCGCTATCTGGCGGCGGAGGATTCCGGTGCGCGCGATGTCGGGCCCTTGGACACGCCTGCCACAGACACGCCGCCCGATGTCCCGCGCCCGATGGGTTGCGCCTGGGATGCGCCTGTCTTTGATGCGCCCACCCTGGTCCTCCCCTCAATCGTCGACCCCGTGGCGCTCTCGCTCAGCGCCGATGCGCTGACGCTCTACTTCGGCCGCGCAGGCGTGGTGTTCTCGTCCACACGCGCCTCACTCACGGCGCCCTTTGGGACGCCCTCGCGCCTGGATGAGGTCTTTGACGCCGGCTTCGATGTGGACGGAGTCGTGTTCCGCCGCGACGGCCTCGAACTCGTGATGTCGAGCGGCAGCCTCGGAGGCCTCGGAGGCCATGACCTCTTTCGTCGCGTGCGGTCCAGCCGCGCAGACAGTTGGTCGGCTCCTGAGGCGCTCACCCGACTGAACTCCGCGCAGAACGACTGGGACTACTTCCTCACGGCCGACGGGCTCACGCTCTGGTTTCAACGACAGACGATGGAGCCCTCCACCGGCGACATCTACCGCGCACGGCGCGGCAACCTCTCGTCGCTCTTCGACCCGGGGATCGCGGTGCCCAGCCTGAGCGTCCCGAGGCTCCAGGAGACGGGCCCCTCGCTGCCCGACGATGGCTCGGTGGTCGTCATGAGCGTCGGCCCCGAGCTCAACATCCACTACGCGCCGATCACCGGCACCCTCGTGGGTGCCCCGACACCACTGCCCGAGCTGAACTCGCCGATGGTCGAGTACGAGGTGACGATCCGCGGCGATGGCTGCGAGATCTTCTTCGTCTCGAACCGCGGCGGGTCGATGCAGATCTACAGCGCGTCTCGCACGCGCTAACCGGGCGACGATTCCCCGCCGCTCGCGCGCGCTGAAATCGCAATGCGCTGGCGTTTTGGAGCGTGCCCGGAGGGGCAAAACGCCAGCGCGTTGCCCCTCCGGGCCTTCAGCGAGCTCAAAAGCCAAAACTTCTTGCGTTTTGGAGCGCAAAACGCGCTCCAGTTGATAGCAAGTATCAACTGGCGGCCGAGAATCCGCTCCAAACGACAAAAGTTTGTCGGCCTGCAGCTCTCGGACGCGCGCAGTTAATACCGGGTATCAACTGGCGGCCGAGAATCCGCTCCAAACGACAAAAGTTTGTCGGTCTGCAGCTCTCGGACGCGCGCAGTTAATAACGGGTATCAACTGGCGGCACGTTGGCGCTCAGAAACGCAAAAGTTTTCCGTTTTTCGTCTTCGGGACGCTCCGGATCGCAAAAGTTTTCCGTTTTGGGCACCCGGAGACTGCGCGGACGGCAACGGCGTTGTGGTTTTGGCGCTCGCGCGCGGTTCGGAGGGCAACGCGGCGCGCGCTGAGGCTCTCGATCGTGGCCAGCCTCGCACCAAAGCGAAGAGCTAGCGCCGACGTTGCTCGCGCCGCGCCAGCTGGAGGCAGACCCTGATCGCGATCCCTCCCAGGCCGAGCGCTCCCCAGAGGAATTTGCTTCGACCAAACACCCCTGGCGTCGTCGTCGGAGCGGGGCGCGTCGCGTCACGCAGCTGCGCATCCTCCGCATCCCGTTGGCGTTGCTCCGCCCGCAAATCCACACCGCATTGTGGACACGGAGCACCGTGCTTCTTCGTCTCGCGATAGCTCGGGTTGGCGTTACGTGCGCACACCCCGTGGACCACCACATCGCATCGGGTGCAGCCGAATCCCTGACCCGCCGAGGAGACTCGCTGGCTGCAGAGCAAACACTCGCGTCCGACGGCTTGCATAGGGGCATGCGTAGCGCGGCCACTCGGAGAGTGCGAAGCGCAGGAGCGCGGCCAACGAAAAAGCCCGCCAAGCGGCGGGCCCTCTCAGGTCATCTGACGAGCGCAATCACTCAGGCGCAGCGTCCTTCGCTTCCTTCGGCGCAATCTCCATCGCATCCACACGGAAGCCGTCTTCGAGCTTCAGTGCAGCGTCCTCGGAAAGCTTCAGCGAGAGCACGCGCGCCGACGACGTCCGCCTCTTCATCCGAGGGAACCATCGCTCCGGCGTGGAGCTAGGGACGCATCGCGCCGCCGCGACCACAGAGGCCACCCACGTCATTGGCGACGCCGTTGCAGAGTGAGCGCGAAGGTGGTGGTGGCGTGGCGCTTGAGGTGCAGGTGATCGTGCCCGTCCCGTTCGTGGCGATGGCGAGCCCGGCGTCGCAGCTCGGCCCAACGACAAAGACGCTGGGGTCGCTGCAGCCGATGAAGTTGCACGACCGAACGCGGGCACGGGCGAGCTGTGGGGTCGCGAGGAATCGACGCGATGCGGTAGCCATCCGGCGCACAAGGCCGTCTGAGGTCTCGACCTCCACGTCGTAGTAGATCACGCCGAATTCCGGGGGCGTCCAGTCGAGGGCGATCGTTGTGAGGAGTGGGCTACGGTCGGGCGAAATCAGCGCTCCCACGGACGAGGGCGCGGCGCGCACATCGCTCGGTGCGCGCGTGGGTGCAAAGTTCGTGAAGTCGATGCTGCGCGTGGCGCCGCAGACCTCACGGCGCATGGGGCCGACGTAGCAAGGCGTGACCTCGGCCGTGCCCGTCGTGGGCCGGTCGAAGGTGAGTGTGATGTCGGTGGCGTTGGCGCGGAGCACGTGAGTCACATCGGGGCTGGCGCCGCCCAAGACGCGCGAGGAGCGCACGAGCACGCGGTACTCGGTCTCGGTGGTGGAGAGCTCATTCCAAGCCAGGAAGACCTCGCGCGTCGTCTGATCCTGGATGCGAAGGTTGGCGACCGGCCTTGGGCGAATGTGGTTCTCCACCAGCGAGCGCATCGAGTCGGCGATCGCTGGCGCATAGCCCTCGCGGTAGCCCGCTGCGTTCGGATGCACGATGCCCGAGCCCACGTTGAGCGGATGCACAGTGGCGCGTTCCTCTCCGGGCACGGTGCACGTGTCGAGCGGGTAGGTGCCGCTATTGATCGTTTCGGTCATGGCACGGCCTACTTCACGAAGCGACTGCGGGCTGCGCACAAACCAAGGCGAAGCGCTGCAGTAGCCGTGCCTTTCGAAGCTCTCAACGTGTGCGTCGATCGGCGTCCATTCGTGGGCGCGGGCCGCGTCCGCGAATACCTGCATCACCTGAGGAACAACCGTGCCGCCGAGCCAATCCATCTCATTGCCACGGACGACGGGCGAAAAGGTGACGCCGCCGGAGAGGCCCAGGTCGAGTTCGGCGCACCAGCCACCGCCTTCTCGCGCGATCGGGTTCGGTGGCTGCGCCAAGAAGACACTTCGCGAGGGCAGGAGCGTGTCCAAGCGGTCGGCGATGACTTCGTAGTTCTCACGTACCTTCCTCACGCCCTCATCAAAGAGTTGCGCGACTGGAGTGCCGGGGCCGCATGTGTCTCGTGTGGGATGGCCATCGTCGTCTTCGTCGCCGCGTGCCGCTTCGCCGATGCAGGCGCCGATGAGTGATCCAAAGCCCATATCGTTGCCGCCAATGCCCATGAACACTGCGTCTACGCCTGTGGTTCGCGATGCGGCCTCCACGCGACCGATCTGCGGAGCGAGGAAATCCCCGTCGCTGTTGTAGTGATCGCCGATGGCGCCTCGATAGTCGCACGTCAGCAGGTGTTCGGTCTGCGAGCCTGAGCAGGCAAACGACCGCAATTGCACATCGAGCGCACCCGGGTACTCATCCCGCAGCGTCTGTGCGGCGATCTCAATCCCGCTGATGCCCGAGCGATGGCAGGCCCTCGCCTCGCGCGCTGCCGCGCCGTTCAAGGCCGTATCCCAGTCCGCCGCCATTCCGCCGCTGACGAGATGCCCCTCATCGTCGTGCATGCCGGGTCGCTCTGGCGCGCCTTCACCAGCCGCATACGAATCACCCATGCCGTACACGTAGAACGCCTCAGCGCGGTTCGCCGTAGGGCGTGTCAGCGCAGCCGGTGTGAAGGCCGCTGGCTGCAGACGAGCGAAGCGCTCAGGCGAGACCATGAGCCCGTCGAGTCGCGACATCGTGCGCGTCATCCCCTGGCGAATCGTCCCGCGCTGCTCGCCATCGGGAAGACGAATCCAGCCACCGAGCAGGTTCTCTCCGCTAAGCACACCGTCGGCGCGGAAGAGCACTTCTTCTTCGGTGAGTGTGAGCGTGAACGGGATCGCTTCCTCCTCGCCGAAGGTCAGCTGCCCGAGCGCCTCATCACCACGCTCATTGAGCGCGAGGAAGAGTGTATTGCCCAGCGCGTCTTGGAACTCCATGGGCGTCGCAAACGATTCAGCGCGGAACCAAGCGTCTCGCTCGTCATCACAGGCGTAGATCAAGAACGAGTTCTCGTTCCGCACCACGGCGACGAAGGTTGAGCCATCGGTGCTGCGCCCTACGAGCGTCGCGCTCCGCACTTCTTCGACCACCGCAGTGGGCGCTACGGCACATCCCGCAGCGATCCCCGCGACCCCAATTGCCGCACCCAAATTGATCCGATTCCACAAAGTATTTCTACGCATCAGCGCCTCCTGAAGACGCCTTGTTGAGCAGGCTGAAGACACCCTCCACTTAATGAGAATTAAACATCGCGGTGGGTTCTCCAACGCGTGAGACGCGCCTCATTCCGCCAACGAAAAAGCCCGCCAATCGGCGGGCCCTCTCAGGTCATCTGACGAGCGCAATCACTCAGGCGCAGCGTCCTTCGCTTCCTTC
>JBILQT010000067.1:0-28569 GCA_044373065.1 Sandaracinaceae bacterium | reverse complement strand
CTTCGATCAGGGCACGACGCGTGTCGCAACACCGATCGTCGACGACATCTTCGAGGGCTGCACGCAGGGTCCCCAGGTCTGCATGCTCGGTGTCTCGTTCAACGACTTCCGCATGCTCCCCGTGGTCTCGGACAACATCCTTCGCAGCAGCACCGGCATCTCGGCCACGCGCCGCGCGCAGATGGTTCGTGCAGTGCAAGAGACAAGGCCCGAGATCACCAACATCACGCAGGCGTTTGCCTCTGTCGACGGCGGCGAGATCAACGAGCGCGTGCGTCGCGATGCGGTGAGCGGTCGCACCTTTGTCGCCTACGAATACGGCGCGGGCGACAGCTCGTACGGCGCCATCTTCGAGGGTTCGACGAACGTGCCCGTCGGCCTGATTCGCGATGGCGACATGTACGGCTGCACGGCACTTCGCTGAGCCCGATCTGATCCACACAAGACGCCTCCTTCGAACAACGAAGGGGGCGTTTTCGCGTCCGTCACCTCATCGAAGAAGCGCGAGTTGCGATGCCAGCCCGCGCTCATGCGCGAGCAACCATTCCTTCCGATCGAGCCCGCCCGCATAGCCCACGAGCTTGCCTGAGCTTCCGATCACGCGATGGCAGGGGATGATGATGGCGATCGGATTCACGTGGTTCGCACCGCCCACAGCGCGCGACGCATTCGGTGTTCCAAGGCTCGTTGCGATCGCACCGTACGACCTCGTCTCGCCGCTCGGAATCGCACAGAGCGCCTCCCACACCTTGCGCTGAAAGGCCGTGCCTCGCGGTGCGAGCGGAAGCGAGAACGCCATCGTCTGCTTGGCAAAATACGCGTCGAGTTGACGCTTGGTCTCATCGAGCACCAGCTCGTCTTCGGGCGTTGGCAAAGAGGCCTCGCTGCTTGTGTCATCAAACATGAGCGCGATGAGTTGCCCGGCTTCGGCCTCCAGCGTGAACGTGCCGATGGGTGATGCGTAGTGTGTCTTCATCGCCTTCTTCCTTCAGGTGAGCGCGTTCCAGAGGTGGAGCACGGCATAGGCGCGGTAAGGGCGAAAAGCCTCCGCGCGCGCTCTCGCCTCGCGCTCGGAGATGGGCCCATCGGGCAGACCCATGGCCTTGCGAACGCCGAGGTCTCCCGCGACAAACGCATCGGGCCAGCGCAGCGCGCGCATCGCGATGTACTCGGCCGTCCAGGGCCCAATGCCCGCCTGTTCGCGCAGCGTTCGCATCGTGTCCTCCACCGCATGGGCATTCCGAAGCGCCGGGCTCAGCGTGACTTCGCCTTGGCTCACGCGCTCGGCCAGCATGCGAATCGTCTCGGCACGCTTGAGCGGCAGGCCAATCGTGGCGAGCTCGGCGCTCGGCGTCTCGGCAAGTCGCGCAGCGGATGGAAACGACATGCAGAGCGCATCGCCTGTTGTGTGCTTCTCACCGAAGCGCTGCACAAGCCTCCCCGCGAGCGTGCTCGCACCGCGCACCGAGACTTGCTGCCCGAGGATGGCGCGCACCGCGAGCTCAAAGGGGTCAACGCATCCAGGGACGCGCAGGCCTGGCGTTCGCTTCACGTGTTCCGCGAGCGATGTACCCAGTGCGTTGGCGATCCGGTCTGGCTCAGCGTCGAGATCGAAAGCATGTCTCAATAGTATTGCAATCATACGCATATGATTGAAAAGTGCCGACGGGATGCGCGCATGCAGCTGGCTGAACTCGGGCGCGTTCCGCACCTCCACGATGCCTGCCTTGCCCTCGATGTGGATGAGTCTTCGCCAGATGCCGCCTTGGACTTCCTCCAGCTGCGGGATGGCGCGCGGCCCGAGGTAGTGAAGCAGGCCCTGCCAATCGAAGGGCGCGCGGTAGGCGAGCTTGAGGGTGATGCCGTCTGCGTCCAAAGGCGGCGCGCTGCCTCCGAGCTTTCGCGGCGCCGACCCGAAGCGCTTCTGAAATGCGTCGTTGAAGCGGCGCACGCTGCCAAACCCTGAGGTGAACGCGACCTGCGCCATCGAGAGTGTGGTGTCGGTCAGGAGTTGCTTTGCCGTCGCCAATCGTCGGCTCTCCGCAAGCGCATGCGGCGCCACGCCAAGCTCGCTCTCCATTACGCGACGCAGATGCCGCGAGGAGACGCCGAGCGATGCCGCGAGCGTCTCCATCGAGCCGCCGTGATCGAGTGCACCTGCGTCGATGCGCAGGCTTCCTGCGAGGGCGAGACGGCTGCATGCATCCACCGAGGCCGTGCCTGGCGCGAGCTCGGGGCGACAGCGGAAGCAGGCACGAAAGCCAGCGCTCTCTGCGAGCGCGGCCGATGCGAAGAAGGTGCATCTCTCTTCCCGCGGTGTGCGCGCGGGGCAGATGGGCCGGCAGTAGATGCTCGTCGTCGAGACGCCGACGAAGAAGACGCCATCAAAGCGCGCATCGCGCGAGACGAGGGCGCGGTAGGCGTGCGCTTTGTCGGTGAGCATGGGCATCGCTTACAGCAAGTGCGGCAGAGCGTCTGGCCATTTTCGGACATCGCTGCAACCGCGAGTTGAGCCAGCTACGATGCCGCGCATGAAGCGCAAAAAGCACGAGCGTGCTGACCACGATGCACCCAAGCCCATCCCGCAGGTGGGCACCAAGCTCAAGGGGCTCATCGAAGGCGTGCTGAAGGAAGAGGCCAAGAAGAAGGAGCTTGAGAAGGCGCAGCCGAAGGCGGCCGCCAAGCCCGCGCCGAAGGCCTCGCAGGCGAAGCCGCAGACCTTCGCGCAGAGCCAGAAAGTGCAGGCGCCCAAAGCGAGTGCACCCGTGCCTGTCGCCGAGCCCGCGAAGCCGCCCACCCCGATTCGCCCGCCCTCCGAGACGCTGCGCGGCAATGACCGCATTGCCTACTTTGATGCCATCGCGGGCGTGCGACCGATCAGTGCCGTGAAGGGGAAGCTGCGCCACGAGCCAAGCCTTGATGCGGTGAAGAAGAACCCGCTCAATGAGGCGGTGGTCGCAAACGAGCGACAGACGCACGAGGCCAGCGCACGCAAGAAGCTCGGCGAGCTCCTCGGCGGTGGATATGAATTCGATATTGCCGTTGATGAAGACGACTTTCTCGAGGCGCTCCGCCGCGATGCGCCCATCGAGGCCCTCGGAGCCCTGCGCCGGGCAAACCCACGCGTCGATGCGACGCTCGATCTGCACGGCATGCGTGAGGCGGATGTAGACGACAAGCTCGCACGCTGGGTGCGGGAGCAGCACAAGAAGGGCGCGCGTCGCCTGCTCATCATTCACGGCAAAGGGCTGCGCAGCCCGCAGGGTGTGGCCGTCCTTCGAGACTGTGTTCGCAGCACGCTTGCTTCGAGCATCGCGACACCGCTCGTGCACGCCTTTGCGAGTGCGCCTCCTGACCTCGGTGGGACGGGCGCGACGCTCGTTGAACTTGGCCGCGCGTGAGCGACCGAGAACATGCATCGCCCGAGGCGAAGCTCGATGTCGGCGTGCTCATCTCGCTCGCATCCGTCTACCTGATCTGGAGCTCGACCTACTTCGCGATTCACGTCGTGGTGCAGCACCTGCCGCCGCTGCTCATGGGCGGCATTCGCTACCTCATCGCAGGCGTGATCTTGCTTGTGCTGGCCCGCGGCCGCGGCCTCTCGTTTCCAAAGCCTGCTGCATGGGGACGCGCCTTGCCGATCGCGCTCTTGCTCTTCGTTGTGGGCAACGGCTTTGTCGCGATGGCGTCCTCGCATATCAGCTCGGGGGTGATCGCTGTCGTCTGCGGCACGATGCCGATCTGGGGCGCGCTGATGGGGCCCATCTTCGGTACCAAGACCACAGCGCGAGAGTGGCTTGGCCTGGTGGTCGGCTTTCTTGGCGTGGCCGTGCTTGCGCTCGGAGATGAGCTTCGCGCCGATGCACAGTCGACGGTGCTTCTCCTGCTCGCACCGATTGGCTGGGCGCTTGGCTCACTCCTCGTGAAGAAGGCGGCGCTCGGCGAGGGCATGATGGGCGCGGCCACGCAGACGCTCGCAGGGGGCGTGTTGATGATCGCGGTGGGTCTCTTGCGCGGAGAGACGATGCAGCTGCCCGTGCCCGTCGAGGCCACCGTTGCGCTCGTCTACCTCATCTTCTTCGGGTCGGTGATCGGCTTCACGGCGTACAACCACCTTCTGGTTCATGCGCGGCCAGCGCTCGCGATGAGCTACGCCTACGTGAACCCGGTCCTCGCAGTCCTTCTTGGTGCTTCGCTCGGCAACGAGACGATCACCTCCACCACCCTCATCGGCCTCGTGCTCATCGTCCTCGCCGTGCTGGCCATCGTCACCAGGCCGCGTCCCTCTCCCATCGCACCCTCACGCACGTCATGACCTCGCATCTTGAGATTCGATTTCCCATCCAGGCCCTGCGCACGAACAACGCGGCGCTTGATCTCGCGCTGAGCGCGGAGGCCTTTCGTGAGGCGCTTCACGCGGCCCTCCAACGTCATCTGCCGGATGTGCGCACCTCTGTTTGTGTGGACGAGAGCGCAGGCAGCATGAAGGTCGCGGCACGGGCTGCAGATGAAGCGCTTGCGCGTGCCATTGAGCGCGAGGCTGAGGACCTCATCTGGGTCGTTCGCCAATGCGAGGACTGGACGCGGATGGTGGCGCCATGATCGGCAATCTTCGTCGCACCTGGCGCATGATCATCATCACGCTGTGGACGACATGGGTCGTTCAGACTGCGCGTCTGCGTGCGCGCTTTGGGCCCTTCGACTTTCCCCAAGGGCTTCAAAATTGGGGTCATGGCGCAAAGCCCATCCTGGGCATCGACCCGCGTGTGCAGGGCACCGTCACGCCTCCCGCACGAGGCCGCCTCGTGGTCTGCAATCACCGCACACCGCTCGATATCGTCTCGCTCATGTGCCTCTTCAAGGGGCACTTCCTTGCCAATCACAAGACACGCAAAGCGCCGGTCGTCGGCTCTGCCGCTGAGCTCGTCGGGACGATCTTTGTCGACCGAGAAGACAAGCGCTCTGGCGCGAATGCGATTCGTCAGATGCGCCGCTTGCTTGAGGAGAAGCGCACCGTGATTGTCTTTCCCGAGGGCACGACGCACGGCGGCGATGAGGTACGCACCTTCCAGCGAGGCGCCTTCCTTGCGGCCAAGGGGCTCGATGTGGAGATCGTCCCGGTGGGCCTTGCGTATCCTGAGGGGCACGAGTTCACGCAGCCCTCGCTCGGTGCACATGCGCGTGCCTTTCTCTCGCGCAAAGTGAATCGCTGCTGGGTGCAGGTCGGTGAGGCCTTCGATGCGCAGGATGCGATCCGCGACGAAGAGATGGTGCGCGTGCGCGTGCAGGCCCTCGTCGACCAAGCGCGTGCGCGCGCGAAGGCCGAGGCGTGACCTCGCGCGAGGCGATCGAGATCGGGGCGCCGATCGCGGCGCAGCTCGGCCTGATTCAGCTTGCGCTGCGCGAGCGTGGAAGCGTCGGCTGGCTGATCTTCGATCACAGGCAGCGCAACGCCGTCGCTATGCGTTTGCTGGGCCTGGGCGATGTCCTTGAGCACCGCTTCTTCTACTGGATTCCCGCCGAGGGCATGCCCGCTGCGATCGTCCATCGCCATGACGATGCCGTGCTGCCAGAGCTCCCCGGTGAGCGCCTGCTCTACGCCTCCTCGATCGAGCTTCGCTCACTCTTGGAACGCAACCTCCCACGCGAGGGAGTTCTGTGCCTTGAGCAAGCGCCCTACGAGCATCATGCCGATGTCGCGATGGTGGACGCGAGCACAGCAGAGCTTGTTCGTGGAAAGCATGTGGAGCTGCGCAGCTCAAGTGAGCTCGCCAATCGCTTTGCAGGCCCGCTGAGTGAGCACGAACTGGGCGGCGTGCGTGAGACATGCGCTCAGTTGATACCGCTAGGTCGGGCGCTTGAAGCGTTGTCCGCGAAGCGAATGCCAACGCGCGAGGAGATCGAGCAGGCCCTTGCATCGAGCCTCGCTGCCCCGGCCGATGCGCGCTTTGCGATGGGGAGGCAGATGGAAGCGGGGCGTCTCGCGCTCGACCGCACCGTGGACGCCGATGCGGCCTCGCTACGCCTCGATGTCGCCGTTCACAGCGCGCACGGCATTGCGATCCCTGCGACGTACATGCTGCGCATCGCACGCAGCGCTGCACAGAAGTCGTTCGATGAAGACCTGCGCGAAGTTGCGCTCACGGCGCTCTCGCTTCCGCGCGTCCATCGGCTCTTGGGCAGCAACCTCGGCGAGGCGACGCATGCCGCCGCGAAGAAGCGCGGCATCACGCTGAGCACGCCGTGCGTCGGTTGGCCGCTTGGTCACGTGCTTCGCTCGACGCACGCCTGCACCTTCGATGCAGATGGCTTTGTCGACGCGCGTCCGCTTGTGATCGGTACCTGCTGGTCACTTCAGGCGAGCGGTTCGCGCGAGGGTGTCTACGGCAGCATCAGCGCGCTGGCCGTGCTCACGGAGCGTGGTTTCGATGTGCTCTGGGAGACACCCGCTGGCTGCGCGGGAATGAGCCCACGCGAGTGAAGGTTGGCCTTCACGTGCCGCGCATCGGGCATCATTGAGGCCGTATGGAAGAGTTCCTCGCGATCATTTTCAGCATGCCCACGCTCCCCTGGACGGGGCTCGTGATCGCGGCGCTCATCTACTGGACCACGGTGATTGCAGGCGCCCTCGACATCGATGTGCTTGGCGGTGGGCACGATGCGGATGTCGGTCACATCGATGTGGGCCATGCGCATGGCGGCGATTTGCATCCTATCGAAACGGGTCATGGAGACGCTGGGCACGCACACGGTGATCACGGTGTGGCCGATGCCGTGATGGCGAAGGAGGGCGTTCTCTCGGCCCTTCTGAGTGCGCTCAAGCTGCGCTCGGTGCCGGTCACGATTTCCCTTTCGCTGCTTGGGATTTCGGGCTGGCTCGTGTCGTTTCTGCTCGTGCGCAATCTCGGCCCGCTTCTTCCTTTACCGAGCCTCGTGACGGCGGCGATCGAGTTCCTCGCGAGCTTCCTGATCGCGACCCTCGTCACCTCCGTGCTCGTGCGCCCGCTCGCTCCGCTCTTTCGATCACGCTCGGCTCCCCGTCATCAAGAGCTTGTGGGGAAGGTCGTGCGCATCACGACGGGGCGTGTGGATGCGCGCTTTGGTGAAGGCCATCTCCAAGACGGTGGCGCTGGCCTCGCGCTGCAAGTTCGCTGTGCTGACCCCGATGCGCTCGACCGTGATGACGAGGCTCTGATTCTTGGCTGGGACGCAGCGACTGAGAGCTTCGAAGTGGAGCCGATGAACCGCGTCGAGGGCACCGCCAAGCGCAAGCCTTCCACGAGGGAATGAAGCCCGGCGTGTGATGTTCCGCGGGGAACTGACTCGATGAGTCGATGACATCGACTCGCGGATCTGTTTCGATGCGCGCGTTCTCGTCGCTTGGCGACACCCCTTCTGCACTCCCTCACGAGTGCGCATTCAAGTTCGGTCGCCTGAAAGGCGTGTGGAGGAAAAATGAACCCTGACTATGTGATGTATATCGCCATCTTCGCTGTCGTCGCCGTGGTTGCCCTCGGTGTCGTGGCGATGCTTGCGCGCTTCTATCGACTGGTTGATCAAGGACGTGCCCTGATCAAGAGCGGCGTCGGCGGTGAGCCGCACGTGACCTTCACGGGCGCCATCGTGTGGCCGATCTTCAATCGCGCGGAGTTCATGGACATCTCCGTCAAGACGATCGAGATCGATCGCCGTGGCAAGGATGGCCTCATCTGCGCGGACAACATTCGCGCGGACATCAAGGTCACCTTCTTCGTGCGCGTGAACAAGACGGTCGAAGATGTGCTCAAGGTCGCGCAGTCGATCGGCGCCGCGCGCGCATCGGACACCAAGACGGTCGATCTCCTCTTCGCCGCGAAGTTCTCCGAGGCGCTCAAGACGGTCGGCAAGCAGCTTGAGTTCGAAGACCTCTACAAGAAGCGCGAGACCTTCCGCGATCAGATCAAAGAGGTCATCGGGCGCGACTTGAACGGCTTCGTTCTCGACGACGTGGCCATCGACTACCTCGAGCAGACGCCGCTTGAGTTGCTCGACGCGCAGAACATCCTCGACGCCATCGGCATCAAGAAGATCACCGAGATCACCACGGTGCAGAACGTCTTCACCAATGAGCTTCGTCAGAAGGAGCGCATGGACATTGGGAGTCAGAACCTCAAGTCCGATGAGGCGATGTTCCAGTTCAACCAGCGTCGCTCGGAGGCCGAGGCCAAGGCCAACAAAGAGATCGCCTCGGTGCAGTCGCGCGAGCAGCAAGAGGCGCAGCGCATCGCCGATGAGGAGGGCAAAAAGACGCAGGTCCTGCGTGCGCGTTTCGAGGAAGAAATTCTCGTCGCACAGCAGAACAAAGAGCGTGGTGCAGCCATCGCGCAGAAGGGCCGTGAGCGCGAGATCGGCGTCGAGACTGAGCGCGTGGAGAAGGCGCGTCAGCTCGAGCAGATCTCACGTGAGCGTGAGGTCTCGCTTGGCAACATCGCCAAGGAGAAGGAAATCGAAGTCCAGAAGAAGGACATCGCGGATGTCGTGCGCGGCCGCATCGCGGTCGACAAGACGGTCGCGGAAGAAGAAGAGCGCATCAAGGATCTGCGCCTTCTCTCGGAGGCGAAGCGCAACAAGGATGCGCTTGTGATCAACGCTTCGGCCACGGCCGAAGAGCACATGGTCAAGGCCGTGAAGAAGGCCGAGGGCGATGAGGTTGCGGCCCGCCACGATGCGAAGCGTCGTCTCACGATTGCCGATGCGGATCTTGAGACCGCAGACAAGCAGGCACGTGCGCGCATTCGTGTCGCAGAAGGCGCACAAGCCGAGCAAGCGGCTGCGGGCCTTGCCGAGGTGCGTGTGCGCGAGGCGCAGGCTGCAGCGATCGAGAAGCAGGGCATGGCCGAGGCACTCGTCATCGAGAAGAAGCTGTCGGCAGAGGCCAATGGCTACGAGATGAAGGGCATGGCCGAGGCGAAGGTGCTGGAGGCGCGCGGTGAGGCGCAGGCCAAGGCGGGTCAGGCCGAGCTCGCGGTGCATGGTCAGCGCATCACGCTCGATGTGCAGGGCGAGGAGCAGAAGGGCATGGTCCTCGCGCGCGTTCGTGAGGCGAATGCGATTGCGACGACGAAGCAAGGCGAGGCCGACGCCTCGGCGATTCAGCGCAAGCTGCAGGCCGAAGCCGTGGGCTTGGCGGACAAGGCTGCCGCGATGAAGGCCCTGGATGGCGTGGGCCGCGAGCACGAGGAGTTCCGCCTTCGTCTCGACAAGGAGAAGGCCGTCGAGCTCGCCTCGATCGAGGTCCGCAAGGACATCGCGAAGTCGCAGGCAGAGGTCATGGCGACGGCGATGGCCAACGCGAAGATTCAGATCATCGGTGGCGATGGACAGTTCTTCGACAAGTTCGCGCAGGCGCTCTCGCTCGGTCAGTCGATCGATGCGACCGTCGATCAGAGCCACACGATCAAGACTGTGCTCAAGGATTACCTCGAGGGCGAGCGAAGCCTCCCGGCCGACCTCACCGAGGTCCTCAAGTCGCACACGCTGGATGACGAGGCGATCAAGAACCTCAGCGTGAGCGCCTTCCTCGCAAAGCTCACGAGCGGCACGCAGAGCGCGGACGCGAAGGGCAAGCTCGAAGCCTTGCTCGCGCAGGCCAAGAAGCTCGGCCTCTGATCTGAGTTCGATCACGAGCGAGCCTCTTTCCCACTCGGGAAACCAGCAAGTTCTGGGGGGCTCGCTCGTGTTGTTCTTTCCCGCGAGGGAAACCAGCAAGTTCTTTACCGTCTTGTTCGCATCCCAAGAGAAGAGGTCGTCGTGAGCAACGACATGACTGCCAAAGACATCGACCAAGGCAACTACGAGATCCTGCGTCGTCGTCTCGAAGAGCAAGCGGCCGCCCTCATTCAGCGCACAGGTCAGCTCGACGAGGCACGCAAGAAGACGTTCGGTGGCTCCGAGTTGGCGGTGCTCGCGAATGAGCGTGTACGCACGGAGAACAACTGCGTCCCGCGCGACTTGGTCTCGCTCAAGGGCACGCTGATCCTTGGCTACAAAGTCTTTCTTGGCCTGCGCACCGAGACGCAAATCCAGGATGTGCTCAGCCTTCATCGCTTCGTGAAGGGCGACGATGGAAGCTGGGATCTGAGCGAGATCCCACGCACATCGATCCCGGGCTTCCTGGACGACCCGCGCTTCGCGAAGGAGTTTGCGGACTTATTTAAATACTATCGAGAGACAAAGCTTCTTCAGATCCGCGTGACCGATGATCGCATTCTCGCGATCTTTCAGACGGGCGCGACGCTGGGTGATCAGCGTGTCTTTCGTTGGAGCGTCGATGCGGCCGGCAAGGTCGCTTACATGGATGAGCGCGGCGACCGAGATCACGTCTTTCCGCCTGGCCATGACTTCGAGTGGACGGCGGCCTCTCGCGACAACCAGCGCAGCGGCAGGCATCCTCATATCTCGATATTGGACGAACTCTTCGTCGAGACGATCCATGGCGACCTGACGATCAAGGTCGAGGACAACACCGAGACGGGGCAGGGCATCTACGCCGAGCCCGTGGATGATCCGAACCAGGCCCTTGATGACGCGGAGATTCGTTACGCCTCCATCGGGGGCCTGATCCTTCTCTCGATCAAGCCCTACCGCGAGACCAAGACGCGCTACCTCGTGTTCAATCGACGCACCAAGGAAGTGCGCCGCATCGATGCGATTGGCGAGAGCTGCCGTCAGCTTCCCGAGGATCACGGCATCATCTTCCCCGGCGGTTTCTATCTCGAGCTCGGTGACGGCAAGGTCTTCGAGGCCAACGTCGAGGGGCTTGAGCTCTATCGCGTGGTGAAGTCACCCAACGGCGAAGACGTCCTCTACATCTATCACCGTCGCGACCTCGGCCTCTATCAGCTGCTCTCGTACAACCTGATCCGCAAAGAGGTTGCGCCGCCGATTGCTGCGCACGGTGTGTCGCTCTTTCACGACGGCACGCTCATCGTCTTCAAGGCCACCTCCGAGGAGCCCTCCCGCGTTCACCCCGTTCAGATTTGGCGCACGCCCTTCACCTCGCTGGAGCACGCGGCACAGACCGCAACGGATGGCTCCTACCTCTCGAAGGTTGGCAATGCCGAGCTCGTACGCGGCATCAGTGAGTCGTATTCGATCTCGAAGATGGCGCAGAAGGCTGAGCTCTCGCGGTCGACCTACGAGGAGTTGATCCGCGCCGCCGAGCGCTCGGTCGATGCGTACTACTGGCTCGGCTCAAGCGATGCGTTCGACCTCAAGAGCGCGATGAGCGAGGTGAAGAAGACGGCCGAGCTCGTCATTGATGAGCTCGAAAAAGTGCTCGCGATGCGCAAGCGCGCAGGGGATGCGATCACGCAGGCGCAGAAGGAGAGGCAGGAGCTCGCCCGCAAGCTGCGACCCGAGGACATGCGCTCGGTCGACGACTTCATGAACGCGCTCACGACGCTGCGTGCGCAGCGCGGCGCGCTCGTCTCGCTCCGCGAGATTCGCTACATCGACCTGCCTGCCGTCGATGCGATCGAGAAGGCGACGGTGGAGGATCAGGACCGCGTCAGCCGAGCCTGTGTCAGCTTTTTGTCAGGTGATGATGCGCTCGTGCCTGTGGGCGCGAAGCTCGATGAGATCGATGGCGCGATCGCGACCGTGCAGAAGACGGTGGATGCGCGACCGCTCAGCGATGAGCTCGATCGCGTCGGCACGGGCCTTAGTGTTCTGTCGGAGGTTGTCGCGGGATTGGAAGTGGATGATCCCGTCCAGCGCGCGAAGATTCTTGAGAACATCGGCGATGTCTTTGCGAAGCAGAACCGTGTGCGCGCGGTGCTGGTGGCGCGTCGCAAGGAGCTTGCTGGCATCGAAGGTCGCGCCTCGTTTGGCGCGCAGATGAAGCTGCTCGGGCAGAGCGTGGCATCGAGCTTGGCGGTCTCGGACACACCCGAGAAATGCGATGGCGAGCTCGCGCGCTTGCTCGTGGGGCTTGAGGAAGTCGAAGCGAAGTTTGGCGAGCTCGATGAGTTCCTCGTGGAGCTTGCGAAGAAGCGCGAGGAGATCACCGATGCGCTCGGCGCGCGCAAACAGCAGCTCCTGGAGGAGCGCCAGAAGCGTGCGCAATCGCTTACGGGCGCGGCCGATCGCATCCTTGAGGGCGTTCAGCGTCGCTCGAAGACGTTCAAGACCGAGGAAGAGCTTCAGGCCTATTTCGCGGCCGACCCGATGGTCGCGAAGCTGCGTCAGATTGCGGATCAGCTGCGTGGCATTGGCGACACCGTGCGTGCGGATGAGGTGGATGGCCGCGCCAAGAGTGCGCGTCAGAACGCGCTGCGCGCACTGCGCGACAAGCTCGATCTCTTTGAAGAGGGCGAGAACGTCATTCGCCTCGGCAAGCATCGCTTCTCGGTGAACACGCAGCCGCTGGAGCTGACGATTGTCCCGCGCTCGATTGGCGACGGAGATGGCGAGACAGAGACGCTCGCGCTGCACCTGACGGGCACCGATTTCTTCGAGCCGATCGAGGATGCGGAGCTGCGCGCGGCCAAGCCCTACTGGTCGCAGATGCTGGTGAGTGAGACGCCCGAGGTCTATCGCGGTGAGTACCTTGCGACCTCGGTTCTCTTTGATGCCGAGGAGGGCTTGAATGGTCTCTCCATCGCCAAGCTGACCGACGCCGTGCGCGATGATGCGCAGCTGCTGGAGGTGGTGCGTACGTATGCGCAGCCGCGCTACGACGAGGGCTACGACCGCGGCGTTCACGATGTGGATGCGTCGCGCATCCTGAGTGCGCTCTTCACGCTGCGAAGCTCGGCAGGCCTTCTTCGTTTTGCAACGACACCACGCGCAATCGCTTGTGCTTTCTGGGCTTTGAGCGTTGAGGCCAATGTGCGTGCGCTGCTGGGAAGGCGTGCTGCGAGCCTTGGGCGACTTCGTACGTCAACGAATGAAGCGGCGAGTCTTGCGCACTTTGCCGAGGAGTTGATTGAGCCCATCGAGGCGAGTGCAAAGACGCTTGGTCTTCCATGTGATGCGAGCGATGCGCGCGTCGCTGCCCGCTATTTGATCGAGGAGCTCGCGAAGGATCAGGTGCGTTTTGTCGTCTCTGCTTCCGCGCAGGAGCTGAAGGACGCGCTCATCGCGCACCTTGAGTTGAGCGGCAGCAAGCGCAGCTTCGATGACGACCTGCGCGCCCTTGATGGCGACCCCCGTGCGCGCATTGCGCTTGTGCGTGCATGGATGCGTGGCGTCGCGACGAAGCATCCGAACCTTGCGCACGCGGAGCTTGAGGCGAGTGTGCTCATCGCGACGGATCGCAAGATTGATCGCGAGCTCACGCATGCTCTCGTCGAGAGCGATGTGCGCGACCTCTTCGGTCAGCACGGACGCATCGCGAACCGCACGCTGCATCTGCGCTTGGATGAGGTGCTCAACCGACTCTTCGCGTATCGCACGCGTCATGTCGCGGGCTTCAAGGCCTACCGCGAGCTGCGTCATCGCATCCTTGAGCGCGAGAGAAAGCGCCTCAAGTTGGAGGAGCTCAAGGCCAAGCCGATGAGCTCGTTCGTGCGCAATCGCCTTGTGGATCAAGTCTATTTGCCGATGGTGGGCGACAACCTCGCCAAGCAACTTGGCACCGTCGGCGAGAACAAGCGCACTGACACGATGGGCCTGCTCTTGCTCGTCTCGCCTCCCGGCTACGGCAAGACGACGCTGATGGAGTACGTCGCCAATCGGCTTGGTCTTGTCTTTGTGAAGGTGAATGGCCCTTCGCTTGGCCACGAGGTCACCTCGGTCGATCCGCAAGAGGCGCCGAACGCGACGGCGCGTCAGGAGGTCGAGAAGGTCAACCTCGCGCTCGAGATGGGCAACAACGTGATGCTCTATCTCGACGACATTCAGCACACGAACTCGGAGCTGCTTCAGAAGTTCATCTCGATGTGCGATGCGCAGCGCCGCATGGAGGGTGTCTGGGCGGGCAAGACGCGGACGTACGACCTTCGCGGAAAGAAATTCTGCGTCGTCATGGCGGGCAATCCGTATACGGAAACGGGCGAGAAGTTCCGCATCCCCGACATGCTCGCGAACCGCGCGGACACCTACAACTTGGGTGAGGTGCTCGGCGGTCAGGCGGAGGCGTTTGGTCTCTCGTACGTCGAGAACTGCCTCACCTCGAATACCGTGCTCGCACCACTCGCGGCGCGCAGTGCGAAGGACATCGACAAGATCATCCGCATGGCACTCGGCGAGAACATCCCGACGACGGACCTGGAGCATGACTACGCAGGTGCCGAGCTCTCGGAGATGAAGACGGTGCTTGAGCGCCTCTTCCGCATTCGCGATGTGCTGCTCCTGGTGAATGGCGAGTACATCAAGAGTGCCTCCCAAGAAGACGCGTACCGCACCGAGCCTCCCTTCAAGCTTCAGGGGTCATATCGAAATATGACGAAAATGGCGGGCAAGGTTGCCGCCGCGATGAACGACATGGAGCTTGAGCGGTTGATCGATGATCACTACCGCGGTGAGTCGCAGACGCTGACGACGGGTGGCGAGCAGAACCTGCTCAAGCTCGATGAGATGCGCGGGCGCTTGAGTGAGACGGGCAAGAAGCGCTGGCAGGAGATCAAGGACGAGTTCAAGCGTCGGAAGACGATGGGCGGCGCGAACGATGATCCGGTGGCGCGCGTCACCGGAACCCTGAGCGTGCTTGGGCAGAACTTGGACGACATCAAGACGGCGCTCGGCCAGGCGATCACGCAGTCGAATGTGGCGGAGCGCGATCGCAAAGAGATGATGGGCGCGCTGCAGGAGACGGCGAAGCTGCAGGGCGAGCTCACGCGTGCCTCGCTCACGGATGGGCGTGATTTGCTCGCAGCGAAGCAGGCGGCAGAGGGCAATGCGCCAGCATGGCTTGCGCAGAGCTTGATCGACCTGCGTGCGTCGCTGGAGAACATGAGCCGTCCGGAAGTGCGCGTGACGGTGGAGCCGCCTGCGGGCTATGCGGATTTGCTCGCGCAGCAGATCTCCATCACCGAGCAGACCCTCATCCCGCTGGTGCAGGGCGCCTCGAAGAATCTCTCGGATTCGCATGAGCTGCATCAGCACATGATTCAGCTGATGGAGCTCTTGAAGCGCATCGATCTGCGGATGCGAAGCTGAGCGCGTGCTGACGTCAGCCCCCGCACATCTCGCGCGGTGAGGCCAAGATGTCCGCGAGCTCTGCGGGCGTGAGGTACGCGGCCACATAGCGCTCGCCGCGTGACTCAAGCTGGCCCGCGAACGAGCGCATGTGGTTGCGCGAGCCGCAGGCGAGGTTGTCAAAAAGCGCGAGGGCAGCGGCATCCGAGGTGCGCGCTTGCATCTGCTGAATGTCGCGCAAGTCGAGGTCCTCGATCGTCGCCCCGACGCGCAGTGCAGCGACGTCGCTCATGCGGCCCTCGAGTGTCAGGGACGCGTAGAGCGCTTGAAACGCAGGCGCCTGAAAGACGCCCGGGGTGTCGTCGGTGACTGGGTCGGGAATGCCACGCATCGCGAGCTGTGCCGCGACGGCATCGGTGTGCATCTGCTCAGAGCGCGCGATGTTCTCGAACACGCTGATCGAAGTGGAGGCGAAGAGTGCGGTGTACACATCACGCGCGAGCTTCTCCTCCTCGCGAAGCATGCAGAGGTCCGCCGCGAGCCCGGGTGCGCAGCCGACGCTTGATGCGTCTGCGGATGCATCCGCGAATGTGTTGCTTGAGGCATCGCCTATGGCGGCATCGCCAGGCACATCCACCCCTGAGCAGGCCCCAAGTAACGCGGCGACTGCTCCAAAGAGGATTGGGTAGGAACGGGACATGGGGACCTCCTTGAGGCCGCAGCCTCTGAAGCCCGACCTGAGCTTCACTTGGAGTCTGTGTCGGGATCCTTTCGCGTCTCTGAAGCAGACGGATGTTCGCTCACAGGGCTCGCGACCTTCGCGTTGTCCTCAAGTAAGTAATCGATTACTTACTTTCATGTCAGCAGCTTCAGAGCAGCGCCGTTCCTCCGCCGAGCGTCAGATGGAGCTCACTGATGCGGCCCTCCGCATCGTTGCAACACGCGGGATTGCCGCGCTGACCACGCGCAGCCTTGCCGAGGAGGTGGGCCTGACGAGCGGTGCCCTCTTTCGTCATTTCGCCTCGCTCGATGCGCTGCTCGTCGCCGTGGTTGCGCGGGTCGAGAGTGTCCTTGAGGCGACCTATCCCTCAAGCGCATTGCCGCCCAGAGAGCGGCTCTCGGCGTTCATCGAGGCGCGCAGTCAGGCCGTAGGAAACCAGCTTGGCATCTTGCGTCTGGTCGTCTCGGAGCAGTTTCTGCTCGCGCTTCCCGAGGGCGGCTCGGCGCGACTCGGGGCCTGCGTCACCAAGACGCGCGCCTTCGTCACGCGGTGTCTGCGCGACGGACAAGCCCAAGGGGTGTTCCGTACAGACATTGATGCCGAGGCCCTCGCGCTGATCGTGATGGGGACGGTGCAGATGCTCGCGCTCTCCAATGCGTCTGCGCGCAAGCGAGCCTCGGAGGCCGCGCGCATGGAGGGCGCTTTGCTCAGCCTTCTCTCACCAGGCGGAAGCCCACCTCGCTCGCGGAAGTCGGCTCGTGTCCCTTCCGCTTCTCGTTTGAAGGCCTCGAAGGTCGGAGATAAATCCATATGAATAGAACGCTTGAACATCGGGGCGAAGCCAAGGCTGCGCTGTGACGAGCGCATCCTCCAACGCGCGCTGGTCGACGCCCGTTGTGCTCTTTCATTGGGGCTCGGCGCTGCTCATCGGTGGGCTCGCAACGGCTGGCTTTGTGATGAGCGATCTTGAGGCCGACTCAGGCACGCGCCTGCTCCTCTCGCGTCTCCACAGCGTGTTCGGAATCGTGCTGATGCTGGCCACGCTCGCTCGCATCGCCACACGTGCGAAGAGCCCGAAGCCGGAACCACTTCCGCTGCCAGTGCTGCATCGACGCGGCATCGCGCTCGTTCACGGGCTGCTCTACGCGACTCTCTTTGGCCTCGGGCTGAGCGGAGCACTCACGGGCGCGCTGAGCGCATGGCCTGCGTACCTTCAGGGTCAGCTCGCGGCAGCACCGCAGCTTGAACAGATGGCCTCACGCGAGGTGCACGAGGCGCTCGTGTTCACGCTTGGTGTGCTGCTCATGCTGCACGTGGGCGGTGTGCTCCTACAGGAGTTCCGCGGTGGCGGTGCGCTGCGCCGCATGCGGCTCGGTTGATGGGTCACGGACAAGTTCACAACAAGAGGCTCTATGCGCATCGTCATTCTCGGAGCGGGCATTTCGGGCCACACGGCCGCCCTCGTGCTGCGTCAGAAGCTCTCGCGCGAGCACGAGGTCTTGGTCGTTACCCCGAACAAGAAGTGGAACTGGACTCCATCGAATATCTGGGTTGGCGTGGGCTTGATGAAGAAGGAGGACGTCACCTTCGAGCTCAAGCCTGTCTATGAGCGTCAGGGTGTGACGCTGCGCCATGCACGTGCGGTGGAGATTCATCCAGAGGGCAGCGAGACAGCGACGCGCCCTTTCGTGACGGTTGCATCCACCGAAGCAGGCCAAGAGGGTGCGCTTGAGAACATCGAGTACGACTATCTGATCAATGCCACTGGCCCGAAGCTGAACTTCGGAGCGACACCGGGGCTCGGCCCCGACGGGCATAGCCTGTCGGTGTGCACCTACGCGCATGCGGAAGAGACGGCGCGCATCCTCGCGGCGGACATCGAGCGCATGAAGCGCGGTGAGAAGCTCACGTTCGTCGTCGGGACAGGCCACGGCACATGCACCTGTGAGGGCGCTGCCTTCGAGTACATCTTCAACCTCGAGTTTGAGATTCGTCGCGCGGGTGTACGGGAGAACGCGCGCATCATCATGCTGACGAACGAGGCTGAGCTCGGCGACTTCGGCGTCGATGGGCTTCAGCTCAAGCAGGGCGGCTATGTCATCCCAGGCAAAGTCTTTGCGGAGTCTCTTTTCGTCGAGCGCGGTGTGGAGTGGATCACGGGCGCGCATGTGCAGAAGGTCGAGCCGCACCTTGTCTCCTACGAGACGCTCGATGGTGAATCGCACACGCTGGCCTTCGACTTCGCCATGCTTTTGCCGCCGTTCACTGGGGTCGGCCTCAAGGCCTTCGATCGCAAGGGTGACGACATCACCTCGGAGCTCTTCGCGCCGAATCAATTCATGCGCGTCGATGCGGACTACACGCCGAAACCCTACGAGGCGTGGAAGGCGAGTGACTGGCCCTCGACCTATCAAACACCGAAGTACGAAAACGTGTTTGCGGTCGGCATCGCCTTCGCTCCGCCCCATCAACTTTCGCGTCCTCAGAAGACCAAGAATGGAACGATGATCGCGCCTGCTCCGCCGCGCACCGGCATGCCGTCGGGTGTGATGGGCAAGGTCGTTGCGTTGAGCATCGTCGATCGCATTCAACGAGGCGCCACCGCGCCGCTGCACAAGGCCTCGATGGCGAACATGGGCGCGGCCTGTGTTGCCTCGGCGGGCTCAGGGTTTCTGCGCGGCAGCGCGGCGTCGATGACGATGTACCCCATCGTGCCCGACTACGAGCGCTACCCGGAACACGGCCGAGACCTCTCCCTCACGTTCGGCGAGATCGGCTCCGCGGGCCATTGGATCAAACGAATCCTGCACACGATGTTCATCTACAAAGCCAAGGCCAAGCCGGGCTGGTGGCTCATCCCTGAGTGACTCCGCAGCACACTCTGCAGCGCTCAGGAGAGCCAGCTTGAAAGGCACCATGACCATTCCGAACGATGCGCAGCGAAACGCGATGAAGCCGACTCGTTGGGTCCTCTTCTTCCGCACCTTCTGGCCCTATCAGCTCTACCGCTTTGCCTGGATCAACCTCCGCATGTTGCGGCTGATCTTCAAGTCGCACGGGTAGGGGCATGACATGACGATTCCTTCCAGCGTTCGCGCGGCGGTCGCGTTACTCCGCCGCTTCGCGTGGGTCATCGCGGTGCTTGGCGTCGCGCTGCTCGTCGCATGGTTTCGTGTGTGGGCACCCGTCTCGGTGCGTGTCGCACGCGTTGAGCGCGGCACCGTGATTGAAGAGGCGTTCGGACGCGGAACCGTCGAGAGCCAACGTGAAGCCGCTGTCGGATTCGATCTGATTGGTCGACTGAGCGAGGTGCTTGTCGAGGAGGGTGATCGCGTCACGCTCGGACAAGAGCTCGCACGCCTCGAGACAGATCAAGCGCAGGCGGATTTTCACTCGGCACAAACAGGCGTCTCGGCTGCGCGGGCATCACTTCACCGGCTTGCCTCGGAAGAGGACCGTGCACGTGCGCTGCTCGCGACGGCCGAGCGAGAATCCGCACGCGCCCAGTCGCTCTTTGCGTCGGGGGCATTGCCGGGTCTCGCGAGGGACGAGGCGAGCGACAGGCTCCGTCTCGCGCATGTCGATCTCGATCGCGTGCTCGCGCAACGCTCGGAGGCAACGCGCAGCATCGATGTGGCCTCGGGCGGCGCGGAGCAGCGACGCGTGGCGATGGTCCGCGCGACGCTCTTGGCGCCCTTCGATGGTCTGGTCACAAGGCGATTGCGAGAGCCCGGCGACACCGTGACGGTGGGCGCCACCGTGTTGCGCATTGTCGACACCGGCAGCGTCGTTGTGAACGCCGCGGTGGATGAGACGGTGCTCTCGCAGTTGGCAGTCGATCAGCCGACGACGATTTCGTTCCCCGCAAGAGAAGGCGTCGTGGATGTTGAGAACGGTCATGTGTCGCGCATCGCGTGGGAGGCCGACAGGCAGACCCATGAGCTGCTCGTTGAGGTCACGCCGGAGCATTTGGAGCGTCGTGTGGCGATGGGTCAGCGGGCCGATGTTCGCATCGCGATTGCGCGGCGAGACGATGTGCTTCGCATTCCGATCGACACGATTCACCACGATGAGAGCGGGCCATTTGTCTATGTGGATCGGGCGGGAAGCATCGCGCTTCTTCGACCGCGCTTTGGCATCTCCGGGGCAGAATTTGTCGAGGTCGTCGAAGGCCTCGTGGAGGGCGATTTACTGCTCTCGTCGCCGGCCGCAGGCGTTGCGCTGAGTCTGGGGCGTCGTTGGGTGGAGCCATGAATCTCGCGCTGCGCGATGTGCGCAGACACCTCGCGCGCTTTGTTGGAACGGCCATTGGGCTTGGGCTCCTCCTGAGTGTGGTGATCGCGATGCAGGGCATCTACGCGGGCATGGTCGATGACGCGACGATTCTCACGCGCGCGATGCACGCCGACCTCTGGCTCGTGCAGGAAGATACACATGGCCCCTTCGCCGAGGGCTCACGGCTTGACCCAAGCATCGAGGCGCGTGCGGCATCGGTGCCAGGCGTTCGCGCGGCACGCCCTTACACCTATCAGCTCATTCAACGCGAGCACCACGGGGTGGTGATGCGCATCGCGCTCGTTGGCCTGGGCTGGCCCGATGATCCGGGCCATTCGCTGCCGCTTGTGCGCGGGCGACGTCTTCATCAGGCGCACGGCGAGATGATCGTGGATGCCTCGCTTGGGCTTCGCATTGGAGAAGCATTGGAGCTCGCTGGAGAGCCCTACTCGGTGGTCGGCCTGACGCGCAACGCGCTCACGTCGGGTGGTGATTCCGTCGCGTTCGTGAGTGTCTCAGACGCGCAGCTCATCGCATTCGATCAGCCGCCCGAGGCCGCGATGTTGGAGCGTCAGCGCGTGCTTGAGCGCCTTGCTCGCACCGACCTCGGCCGCGCACAGCCAGCCCTCGCAGACCTCGCCGTAGACCCTCGTTGGCACGGGCCTCTCCTGGCCTCTCCGCCACTTGCCGCAGTGCTTGTGCAAACCGACCCACACCGCACCGAGGAGGTCCGCGAGACGATGCGCAGCTGGGGCGATGTGGCGGTGTTCAGCCAAGCGGAGGAAGAGTCGCTCTTGCTGAGCGGCGTGGTTCAGCGCGCTCGCATGCAGATTGGGCTCTTCACGCTGATCCTCACCCTCACGGCCGGCGTGATTGTGATGATGGTGATGTACAACCTGACGCTCGAGAAGACGCACGACCTCGCTGTGCTCAAGCTGATGGGCGCGCCGCGCGGGCGACTCTTGGGGCTGGTGCTCCAGCAAGCCTGGTTGCTGGGAGCATTGGGCTACGCGGTGGCCTTCGCGATGGGTGAATTCGTCTTTCCAATGTTCCCTCGCCGCGTGCTCATCACCGAGACCATCGCGTGGGTCGCGCCGCTTGCGACGCTCGTCATCGTCACACTCGCGAGCTTGCTCGGCCTCTCGCATGTCATGCGCATTGACCCCGCGCGCGCATTGGAGGGATGACCATGAGTGATGCAGTCCGCGCGGTTGCGTTGAGCAAGACTTACGGTTCGGGCGCTTCGGCCGTTGTGGCCCTCGACAACGTCAGCATCGCGATCCCGCGCGGCACGGTCGCCGCACTTTTGGGTCCGAGCGGATCTGGAAAATCCACGCTGATCAAGGCGCTTGGCTTTGTCTCTCCCGCAGACACTGGCGAGGTCTTCTTCGAGGGAAAGGCTGTCGTCCGCGACGGTCATCCTCTCGCGGATTTGTCGCGTCTTCGTCGGCAACACCTTGGCTTCGTGTTCCAAAAAGCGAACCTGACTTCCTTCCTCACCGCGCGTGAGAACGTCGAGATTGCGTGCGAGTTCGGAGGCAAGGATCAGGGGAAGAGACGCGCGCGTGAGCTGCTCACCTACCTCGATGTGATCAACCGCGAAGACGCGTATCCGGAGATGCTGAGTGGTGGCGAACAGCAGCGGGTTGCCATCGCGCGTGCCCTTGCGAATGAACCCTCACTCATTCTTGCGGATGAGCCCACAGCGGCACTCGACAGCGTGCGCAGTCGAAGCGTGATGGAGCTCTTTCGGAAGGTCGCGCACGAGCGAGGCGCGGCCGTGTTGGTGGTGACGCACGACCATCGCGCTCTCGATATCTTCGACGTCCTCTACGAGATGGAGGATGGGCGCTTGAGACCTTCGTCGTTGCCAACGCACGCAACAGGGTGAGCGTGACCTCTCCTACTTCCTCGTCGTGCGCTTGGTTGCATGCGAGCGGTGGAACCACTTTTCGGCGGGGATCGCGGGGAGCGGCGCGGTGCTCGACGCAGCGCCAATCCCCAAGCCCAGTGCTGCGAGAAACGCAAACGTCGCGATCGGGAGCAGGGATGCAATCGCGTTGGGCAGTGCAAGGAAGAGCGCTGCGATACCAAGCGCCACGACCGCGCTTACGCCGAGCACGCGGTGGATGGTCAGGGCCGCGAGCGCGTTCCAAAGGCCCGCGACGAGGAAGGCCAGAATGAACGCAGCCTCGCCTGTGAGCGCGAGCCGTAGCGACACGACGTGCGTGAGCCAGACCGCAACGAGGCCGCCGAGTCCGGCCCAGGTGAGGCGTCGATTGCCTTGATTGCCAAAGAGGCTGCTACGTCCGAGCCATGCGCCAAGCGCGACCGCGGCGACTCCGAATGTGTCACTCACGACGATGCGCCAGAGGTCCATGACGTGACCTCCTTCCGAGTTTCGGATGTGCACGATCGAGGCGACAAAGAAAGCAGAGAGTACGAGCGCCGAAGCGACGACGCGGATTCGGTAGGTGCCTGTCGTATCGGCGTCATCGCGTGCGCGCCGAAGGGCCTCACTGTCTGCCCGCGCGAGCAAGCTGCGCTGCTCAAGCGTATCGATTGCGCCCTTGAGTTCGATGTCTTCTACGCGCAATCGCGCCGCATGCGCCCGTGCACCTTGCGGGTTCTCCAGCGCCAAATCGCGCGCGATGGCGAGCCGCAGATAGCTCTCGTGCGCTTCGACCGTGAGCGCCAGGTCCGGTGCCGCGCGACAGGCAGCGGCGATGCTTGCGCCGGACTCCGCGAGGAGCATTCCTGCCTCGCTTGAACTCAACCCCGCACGCGTCGCCGAAGCCATCGCTTGCCGCGTTGCTTGCACAAGCCCCATCGCCTCTCGATGGCGCACGTGTTGACTCAGACCCTCACGGAACGCCGCTGCCGTTGCAGGCCGGTTGGCACGATCATGCGAGGTGGCTGCGTTCGCGAGGCGCGCAAGATCGGGCGCCACTTCGGGGCCATACGAGAAGGGTTCGGAGCGCATCGCAGACGCGAGCGTCGCAACGAACGTTGTGCCCTGATTTCGCAGCGTGCCGGTCAGCACGTTGTGCAGCGTCGCGCCGAGTGTGTAGACGTCCGTGCGCGCATCGGCGCTTCCAGGCTCGAGCACCATCTCGGGCGCCATATAGCCGAGCGTGCCCACGACGGAACCGAGTGCAGAAGGAGACGTGTCCCCGATGCGGAGCGCGATGCCCCAATCGAGCAAATAGACTTCGCCAAACTCGCCCACCATCACGTTCTCCGGCTTCACGTCACGGTGAACAACGCCGCGCGCGTGTGCTGCGGTAAGCGCATCACAGACCTCCGTCAGGATGCCAAGACACGCGGCTTCTTGGTCCCCCCACCGAGCCTCAAGTCGAGGCCAAGCCTCGTGGTGCCGATCACGCAAAAGGTCCTTCAAGGACGAGCCTTGAATCTGCTTCAT
The DNA here is from genome assembly GCA_044373065.1 of Sandaracinaceae bacterium. GTDB lineage: Bacteria > Myxococcota_A > Polyangia > Polyangiales > Sandaracinaceae > JAFLCL01. Next base: position 5,029 of record JBILQT010000067.1, on the reverse strand, counting down.
GACCAGCACAGCGCGACCGTCGTTTGTCCGGCCGAGGGCATGCACAGGGACGATATTCGGATGGGCGATGAGGGCCATCGTCCGCGCCTCGGCCACGAGGGCTGCGGTGTCTTCGGGCTGAAGCGGTTGCTTGATCGCGACCGTCCGCCGCAGCGAGCGCTGAAAGGCCGCATGGACGACGCCCATGCCTCCCTCGCCCAGCAACTCGCCGGGGGCCAGGTCGGGAGAATCTGTGCTGAGTTGCGAGGGAGTTGCGCCCGAGCCTTTCAGCGCGATGGAGGGGAGAACGGACAACGATTTCGCTACGCCCTTCGCAGGAATCGTCTGCACGAAGAGCTGCCCTGGCGGAATCGTCGAGTCTGGATTTCGTTCGTACGCACCCGCAGAACTGCCGAGCACCGCAAGGACGCGGTCCACTTCAGCCTGCGCATTCAACTCGGTCACACGGGCAACCTCGTCCTTGGAATGCGCGGCGCAACCGCGTGACCTCACGAGCGCTGACTCGCTCGCCTCGCTTCACTTCTTCGCTGTGGCCTTCTTCGCTGTGGCCTTCTTCGCTGTGGCCTTCTTCGGAGAGGCCTTCTTCGGAGAGGCCTTCTTCGGAGAGGCCTTCTTTGTCGACGGCTCCTTCACGTGCGCCACCTCTGCTTCGAGCACGGAAAGCTCCTCCAGCGCTGCGGCTTGCACCTCCGCATCGTCGTCGTTCGAGAGGACGCGCAGGGTCGCTTCGGCGATGGGCAAGGGCGTGTAGAAGGTGCTTCCGATCAGGGCGAAGCGCACTTGCGGATCGGGATGCTTGGCGAGCTCCTCGATGCGTGCGCGCTGTGCATCGGGCGCGCAGAGGAGCACGTCGAGCAGGGCCGCGAGGTTGCCGAGGTTGCTCTTGGAGAGGTCTTCAAGCTGAGCTCGGAGCTGCGCTTGTCCGACCCCGAGCGTGTGGCCAAACGTGCCAAGCACATCGAGCGGGATGTCGAGCGGCCACGCGGCATCGAAGGCCTTGTTGTAGGCATCGATCACCTGGGCGTGGGGTGCGGGCACGTATGCGATGTCGAGCAAGAGCACGGTCGCATCAGGCACGAGTTGATGCAGGCCTGTGAAGGTCATCACGCTCTGACTGAACGCGCTCTGAAAGACCGACGTGTGCATTGGGTCCGACTCGTTGCTCGACTTGCCGTTCAAGCCAACGCCGAGCGCCGTGCCGAGCTGGAGTGGAAAGTGATTCGTGTAAGGGCTTGTCGCGCACCAATTCTCGAGTTGGTAGAAGAGCCCGGGCGGGTTCGCCAAGAGGCCACCGAAGAGGCGCGCGGTCTTTGTGGCTCGCCCCTGCGCGGTCTGAACGATGAGCGCGTCCCACGCGGCCTCGATCGATGCGAGCGTCTGTCCTGCATCCAGCCAGGTGTAGGAGGGCGCATCCCAGGTGAGCATCAGCTTCACGCACGTGGGTGCTTCGTTTTCAACGCAGAGGGCCGATTGGTAGATCTCAGGCCCGAGATTCGACGCGATGCGAAAGCTTGGCCCAAGGGCAATGAGCCGATGCTTCTTGCGCATCGCCGTCGAGGCCTTGGGATCGCGATCGACGATGCGCAGCTCGCCCGCAGCGAAGGCCTGCGCGCGCTCATCGTTCGGGTCGAGGGCGGTGAGGAGGGCGGACTTCGTTTGGAGGAGTTCGTCGAGCCAGGTCATGCGTGGACGGTACAGCGAAGACGCGTAGGCGCAGAAGCTACACTCACCGGCACATGCCGAGGCTTGCGCTCATTGCGTAGGTCTCGGTCTGGCCCCAGCGCGTGTCGGCCCAGGCGTAGACGACTTGCTCGTCACCGGAGTAGACGACGGGAGGGGGCATGATGGGGTCCATCGTGGTTGTCGACGATACGATGGCTGGCGGTGCAAGAAGCGTGGGTGCTCCGGTCGGACTCTCGGGGGAGAGCAGTCGCGCGGTCCAGAGGTTCGCGGGGATTCCGGTCATATTGATATATGACCAGCTCAAAACCGCACGTCCGTCGCGCATCGCCATGCTCGTCCTGAAGCTTCCGGAGCCCGTCTGTCGTGCGACCAAGACTCGGTCGAGGAGCGTGACGCCTCGGTAGACGTAGTGCTCGTACGTGGAGCCCGTCCGGCGAACGATGGGCGCGATGAAGGTGTTCCCGTCCCAGGTGAGATCGTTGACGCCGAACTCGGAGGTCGCGACCGTGCGGGTTCCGGTGGTAACTGAGCCATCCGCGTTGACGGGCTGCGCGACCAACGCGCCTGAGGCCACACCGTTGTGAACGACCAGAATCGATCCGTCTGGAGCAACAGCGACGTCTACCTGGGAGGTCGCCACCGCCGCGAGGCGCACTGGAAGCGTGGGCGTCGAGGCGGTTGGTCCAAGGAACTGCATCCAGGCGTCCTCCGTGCTTCCCGCCGCCAAGACCCATCCTTGTGTGGGCGACCATGCGGTGGCCACTGCGGACGTCGGACGCGAGGGGCCTGTTGTCAAAGACCCGATGCGTGTGCCGTCCGCAGCGATGCGCTGGTAGAACGCGACGAAGCGATCAGACCAAGTCGCCAGCCACTCCGTGCCGTTCGTGGTGATGTCGAAGGCGTCGATGTGCACGAGCGTACCGAGCCGAATGGCTGCGCCCATCGGCACGCCGCTCAAGTCGATTCGTTGAAACCAAATCTCCCCTGGGAAGGGGTCTGCAGTTTCGCGCCAGAGCACGCCGATAGACGTCGACGTCGCGGACATTCGAATCATGCGGGTCAACGGTGCGTTGGTTGTCAAGCGCGTGACCGTGCCGCCTGTGGGCGATGGGCAACTGCACGCCCCGGCGGTGCAGACTTGGAGGCCTGTGCACGTCACGCCGCATCCGCCGCAGTTGTTCTCGTCGGTTTGGAAGTCGCGACAGGTTCCGCCGCAGGACGTCTGTCCGGCGATGGGGCAGCGACACATGAAGGACGAGCAGGTGGTCTCACCGATGCAGGCGTTGCCGCAACTGCCGCAGTTGGCGTTGTCACTTTGTAGGTTCGCGCAGACGCCTCCGCACTGTGTGGTGGGCCACGCACACGAACACGAGGATGCATTGCAGCTAAGGGGCGCTGTGCATGCCGAGCCGCAGCGGCCGCAGTGGTCAACGTTCGTCCTTGTATCGACGCAACCGACGCCCTCGCAGTACGTCTGTGGCCACGGGCACGAGCACACACCACTCGTGCATCCCGCGGTGCCGCTACACGCGCGTCCACACGTCCCGCAGTTCGACGGGTCGGCGCTGAGGTTCACGCATCCGCTCGCTGCGCCGCAGAACGTCTCTCCGAAGGCCGCGCAGAGGCAGGTACTTGAGGTGGGATCGCAGTATTGGTCCGCGGCGCAAACGTCGCCGCAGCCTGCGCAGTTCATCGCGTCGATGGCGACGCACCGTCCGCCACACTCGCGGGTTCCAAATGGGCACGCGCATGCGGTGCCGTCACAGACCTGATCACTGCGACACGTGACGCCGCATGCGCCGCAGTTTGTGGCGTCGTTGGGCACACAAACATCGCGGCAGATGATGCCGCTCTCGCAGCGACACACGCCGGTCGAGCAGATCTCGCCGCTGCGGCAGGTGCGTCCGCAGACGCCGCAATTGGTGGTGTCCGAATAGACATCGATGCAGCCTGCGCCGCAGTTGCGCTGACTTCTGCCGGGGCACGCACAGAGCCCCTCGGTGCACGATTCGCCCGGCGCACATGCGACGCCGCAACTGCCGCAGTGGCTTGTGTCCACCTGTGTAGAGACGCAGCGATCGCCGCACACTTGGCGACCCGCGCCGCAGCTGCATCGGCCTGCACTGCACGTCGCACCGATAGGGCATGCGTCGTTGCATGCGCCGCAGTTTGCGAGGTCGGTTTGGAGGTCGACACACGAGTCATCGCAGTACGTCGCACGCGCATCCGCGCAGGTGCACTCACCCGCCACGCATGTGCTGCCCGTGCCACATCGACGTCCGCATGCGCCGCAGTTGTCATTGCTGCTCTGCACGTTGAGGCAGTTGCCGCCACAGAGCATCGTGCCGAGGGGACACGAGCAGTCTCCGCTGATGCATTCTTGCCCGTTGGCGCAACGAAATCCGCATGCGCCGCAGTGCTCGGTGGAGTCCTCGGGCACAGGAACGCCGCCGCAGATGCGGCAATCATCGACGCGACCGTTGCAGTCATCGTCGCGCCCGTTGGTGCAGTTCTCAGCACGTGGCGAAGCACATCCGCAAACGCGTGCATCAAGGCCGTCGGGTTGGACGCAGCCCCAGCCGGAGGGACACGACGAAGACCCTGCAGCGCAAGGCGCAGTGCAGACCGAACGGTCGCTCCCTGGGATGCGAAGGCAGAGGCCTGAAGCGCAATCCTCCGTGGTGCGACAGGGCTCACCGAACTGACGCAGCATGCCCGCGTCGTCCATCTCGACCGGGATGGTTGGGTCGCAGCTCGTGAGGGCGACGACGGTGAGCCACGCGAAGACAAAGCGGAGGATAGAGCGCGGCATGTTCACTCCCACACAAGCGAGCAGCCAGGCTGCGATTCACAGGTTGCGTTGGATAGCGTTGCGCATGAAAAAGCGGTGCCTCCACATTGGTCGCTCCAATAACAGCCGTCCTGGCCGGAGCAACTCGCGGGGCCGGCGAACGAGCCGCAAGACCTTGCGCTTCCGCTGCACCGACGCGATGTCGACGACCAATAGCAGCCCGACTGCGAGGTGCATGCGTAGGAGCTGGACCGGTAGTAGCAACCGCTGGCGACCCCGCGGCATTCGCTGTCGTCAAAGCAACCCATGATGTCGCTGCAGGCAGTGGAGCGCGTTGCGCAGGAGTACGCGACCCCGCTGCAACGCTGACGTCGTCCCGCATCGCGCTGGAATGCATCGGGGCGGCCTGCATCGCTCGGTCTGAAGGTGGGCTTCGCCCCGCTCTCTGCTGAAACTCAAGTGGCGGCAGACCAACTCACTACGCTGCCACCTTCTCGTTTTTCGGCGCCAGCTTCTGACGCAACTCGGCATCTTTCGCGCGAAGAATCTTCACCA
>JBILQT010000354.1:0-6799 GCA_044373065.1 Sandaracinaceae bacterium | reverse complement strand
GAAGCTCACGCGTTCGAACGCTTCTTCTTCGGGTCGCGAGTCCGCGCCCATCGTTCGGCTCTCGCAACCGATGCAGCTCGCTGCGCCCTCCGGTGAGTACGAGGCGCGCTTTGATCTTCGGCGTCGTCAGGGCAGCGATGTTGTCTCGGAGGTCGCGCGCATTGCGCTGCTTGGCGAGGGGACGACTGTCGAGTTGATCGTCGGAACGCCCGAGTTGGCCCAGCAGGCGATGCGCGCGTTGGTTACCGCGGGGCACGAGATTCTTGAGTTCGAGCGTGAGCGTGGACGCCTCGCTGTGCGCCTCGGTGCCACCGATGTTGCGGCCGCAGCAGGTCGCGCTGGTCTCGCTGTGCGCGGCGACGGCCCCGACTGCACGCTGCTCGTTCTTCACAACGATCTCGAAGCGCTCTTGGCCGCGATGTTGGTCGCCAATGGTGCGGCGGCCGCAGGTCAGAAGGTGCTGATCTTCTTCACGTTCTGGGGCTTGAACGCGCTCCGTGGCGAGTCGCCCAATCCCGCCGCGCCCGCTGGTTCAACTTCGTTCTTTCAGCGCGTCTTCAAGTGGCTGATGCCCAAGGGCCCGTCGCGCCAAGGCCTTGGCCAGCTCAACTTTGGCGGCATCGGCTCGATGATCATGGGCTCGATCATGCGCGAGCAGAACATCTCGGATTTGCCGAAGCTGATGCGTTCCGCGGAGGAGATGGGCGTACGCTTTGTCGCATGCACGATGAGCATGGGCGTCATGGGCATCACCAAGCGCGACTTGCATCCGTACAGCAACCTCGAGTTCGCTGGCGTTGCGACCTTCGTGGAGGCCTCCCGCGTCAGTGCGATGAGCCTGGTGTTTTGATATGATAAAAACCGGGTTGTCGCCTCTCGATGTCGAGAGCGATCGTTCGTTCTCGCTGATCGACATTCGACCCGTCTCCGAGCGCGTGAGCGAGCTTGGGTTCATCCCGGGCACGCTCCTCTGGCCCCTGGAAGATGACCTTCGCGCGTTCGCGGAGAAGATTGCGCATCTCTCCGCGACCAAGCCTGTGGTGCTGACCTGCGTGAGTGGTCGGCGAAGTGGTCTTGCGATCGCAGCCCTCGAGCCCTTGCTAGGCCCAACGAGGCATCTCGAGGGCGGGCTGCTTGCCTGGTCGGCATCCGGATTTCCGCTCTGCCATCCCGAGGAACTCTCGCCGCCGGAGGGCCACTTTCACGCGCGCTTCCGCTCCGCGTTCCTCGCAGAGATGATCGAGGTGAGTGTTGCCTCCGATGACGATGTCGACCCTCTCGCGAGCCTGGAGTTCGTCTACGCGGCACTGAATCAACCTGTCCCCACCGGTGAGCTTCAGCGGCTTTCGGTCACGCAGGCGCTGGCCTGGTCACTCATCGACGGGGCCGCGGCGCATCTTCGTGATCACGGTGTCGAGAGCGAACGCCTGGTGACCTTCATTGAGCCGCTCTACGCGATGGCAAATCGCTGACCTGACTTCCCGTCAACAGGCGCTGTGCTCTTCGCGGGGCTAGCCGCCCAGCAACACGGGCCCCATACTCGCGCGATGGACGGCGAACTTCGTGAATCAGCCCAGGTCGATGCGAGCGATGCGCTTCAGCGTGCGAAGGCTGGTCCTTCGGTCGCTCAAAAGAAACCAGGCGGTTGGCAGGGCCCCGCGAAGTTCCTCTTGCTCTTCGGGCTTGGCGCCGGTGCGGTGACGATGGCGCTCACGAGCAACGAGACGCCCTTCGTCTACTCAATGGATGTGAACGCGGTCATGTCCGATCAGGCCGCCGTGGCGGGTCGCACGCTGCGTGTTGAAGGCGAGCTTCGCGATGGCTCGATTCAGTTCCGCGAAGAGCCTTGCGAGTATCGCTTTGTGCTCACGCGTGCTGAGCAAGCGATGAACGTGACCTTCCCGCAGTGCGTTGTGCCGGACACGTTCCGCGATGGCATGGGCATCTCCGTGGTCGTCGAGGGCGAGCTTGCTTCGGACGGACACTTCGAGGCGACGCAGGTCATCCCGCGCTGCCCCTCGCGCTACGAGATGGACCAGCGACAGCAGAGCGGCGAGGCTGCGCCGCACGCGATGCCCGCCTCTTGATTCATTCGAAGCGCTTCGTTAGAGAGGCGCCACATGACGACCCAAGACGCGCCGCGCAGTGCCGAGCTGCTCTTCGATGACGAAGCGATTCAGCGCACTTTGAGGCGCCTCGCGCTGGAGATCGTCGACCGCACACGTGGAACGGATCGTCTCGCCCTCGTCGGGATTCGTCGCGGGGGTGTGCCGATTGCGTCGCGCCTCGCGAAGTTGATTCAAGAGAGCGAGGGAAAGTCGGTGCCCGTCGGTGCGATCGAGATCGCGCTCTACCGAGACGATGCGGCGACGGCGATTCCCGACAGCAAGATTGGCCCGAGCCACGTGGACTTCGATGTCAACGGACGCGATGTCGTGCTCGTCGATGACGTGCTGCAAACCGGCCGCACGGTGCGCGCTGCCATCGACTGCTTGCTCGACTACGGAAGGCCGCGGCGCATCTGGCTCGCCGCGCTCTTTGATCGCGGCGGACGCGAGCTTCCCATCGCTGCGGACTTTGTCGGGCGTGTTGTTGAGCTGGGTGCCGACGAGAAGATGCTCGTCGAGTTGGAGGGCCCGGATGGGCTCGCCTCGGTTCACGTGATCAAGAGCAAGCGGGTGGCGAAATGACAACGAAGCATCTGCTTGGCATCGAGGGCATGACGAAGGAGGACGTCATCGCGCTCCTCGATCAATCCGAGGTCTTCTTCGAGGTCTCGCGCAGGCCGGTTCGCAAGGTCCCGACGTTGCGCGGCAAGGGCGTGATCAACCTCTTCTTCGAGGCATCCACACGCACACGCACAAGCTTTGAACTCGCAGGAAAGCGCCTCTCGGCCGATGTGGTGAACATCTCCGCATCGACCTCGAGCGTGACCAAGGGCGAGACCTTGCTCGACACGGTGAAGACACTGGAGGCGATGCAGCCCGACGTGATCGTCATGCGTCACTCGGCCTCGGGCGCGGCGCAATACGTCTCGGAGCGCGTGGGTTGCAGCGTGGTGAATGCGGGCGATGGCGCGCATGAGCACCCCACGCAGGCCCTGCTCGATGCGTTCACGATTCGTCGCAAGAAGGGCACGCTCGACAAGCTCGTGGTCGCGATCTGCGGCGATGTCCTTCACTCGCGCGTCGCACGGTCCAATGCACTCTTGCTCGCACTCTTTGGATGCGAGGTGCGCTTTGTCGGACCACGCACGCTGATGCCGCGTGACCTCGAAGGCTACGGCGTGAAGGCCTACGACAAGCTTGAGCCTGCGCTCGAAGGCGCCGATGTGGTGATGGTGCTTCGCATCCAGCGCGAGCGTCTTGAAGGCGCTCTCTTGCCCTCGATGCGTGAGTACAGCCGCACGTTTGGCATCGGCCCACGCACACTCGCCTACGCGAAGAAGGACGCGATTGTGATGCACCCGGGCCCAATGAATCGCGGCGTCGAGATCGCATCCGAAGTGGCGGATGGCGCGCAGTCGCTCGTGCTGGAGCAAGTCGAAGCCGGCGTCGCAGTTCGCATGGCCGTGCTCTACAAGTTTGCGGGCGACGCCGAGAGCGGGCTCGCGAGCTGAACCTTGAAGGAGACTTGCATGCGTGTACTGACTGGCCTCGATCGCATCGCGCGTGGTGACACGCATGTGCTCTCTCTACTGCGCGGAAAGGTAGGCCTCGTCGCGCATCCCGCGAGCGTCGATCACCGGCTTGTGCATGCGCGTGAGGTGCTGCGTCGTGCGGGTGTGGAGGTGAGCGCGCTCTTTGGGCCTGAGCATGGCTACGGCGGTGAAGCGCAAGACATGATCGGCGTCGCAGGCGCGAAGGATGCGGATGGCACGCCGATTCACTCGCTCTACGGCGCGTCGTTCGAAGACCTCTCGCCGACGCCCGAGCAACTGCACGGCCTCGATCTGATCGTGGTCGACCTGCAGGATGTGGGCAGCCGCTACTACACGTTCGTGTGGACGGCGGTGCTCGTGATGAAGGCCGCCTCGAAGCTCGGCATCCCGACGGTGATCCTCGACAGGCCCAATCCGCTCGGCGGCATTCGTCTCGAGGGCGCGCCGCAGCGAAAGGGCTACCGCTCGTTCGTCGGGTTGCATGACGTGCCCGTGCGACACGGCATGACGATCGGTGAGATCACCGACTTCGCGCGCGCCGAGCTCGGCATCGACGAGAAGCTGCTCAAGGTCGTCTGCATGAACGGTTGGAATCGCGCGATGCGCTTTGAAGACACGGGTCTTCCCTGGGTGTGGCCCTCGCCGAATATGCCGACCGTCGACACCACGCGCGTCTATCCCGGTGGCTGTTTGATCGAGGGCACGAACTTGAGTGAGGGCCGCGGTACGACGCGCCCGTTCGAGATGTTCGGTGCACCTTTCGTCGATGGGCGTGCGCTCGCCGAGCTCGCGATCGAGGGCGCGCTCCTTCGTCCACTGACCTTCCATCCGATGTTCCACAAACACGCCCATCAGATCTGCGGCGGCGTGCATGTGTCGGTGACGGATGAGTCAACGTTCAGCTCCTACCAGGCGTATCTGCGCCTCATTGCGCGCTGCCATCAGCTCAATCCGTCGGCGTTCGCCTGGCGTACGGAGCGCTACGAGTACGTCGATACGATCCCCGCGATCGACTTGCTCACGGGTGGCCCCGAGTACCGCGAGGCTGTGAATCGCGGCGATGCGCTCGATGATCTGCTCGATGAGGATCAAGCGAGCGCGATGCGCTTCTTCAAGACGCGCGCGCCCTTCCTGCTCTACGCCGAAGGACGATGAACGCGCCTCGGATGAAGGCTCCGCGTGTGGAGGGGATCGACCTCGCGCGCGGCCTCGCGTCGGCGATCATGATTCAAGGCCATGCCTATGACGGCTGGGTGAACGCCGAGGGAAAGACGACGGCTTCGTATCTCTTCACGCGTGTGCTGGGCACCTTGCCCTTGCCCTCGTTTCTTGTGCTCGCAGGTGCGGCGATTGCGCTGCGTTGCGAGGCGGCCGTGGCCAGCGGTGAAGACCCAAAGAGCGTCCGCCATGGGCTCGCCAAGCGGGGCCTGACGGTCATGGCCGCGGGCTATGCGGTGAATCTCGTCTCGGCGCTCATCGATGGCTTTGAAGGGCTCGAGACGTTCTTCCGCGCCGACGTGCTTCAGCTCATCGGCCTCACGATTGCGCTCTTCTCGATGACGGCGATTCGCGCCTCGCGCGAGGGCACGCTCGACAAGCGCTGGCTCACCATGGGCGCGGTGCTTCTCGCAGTCGTCCCCGTCGCGCTCTGCACCTCGATCAGCGCACTTGCGGCACAGGTTCCACTTCCACTCGGCTACGCGCTCGCGCCCTTCATCGCGATCCCGAGTGTGAGCGTGATGCCCGCGATTCCGCTCGCCTCGTGGGCTGGCGTGGGTGTGCTCGTCGGCCTCTTGCTCATCCACCTCAACCGCGAGGCACGCGACATCGCAGGAGCACCACGACGCGTCTTCGCGATCATGCTCGTCGTCTCGCTCGCCATCGTGCTGAGCTTCACGCGGCTCACGACGCTCTGGGTGGAGGCCTCGGGCGAGCCGCTCAGCCGCATGCATCCCGCCGTCATCGCCAACGCGATCGAGCTCGCTGCGCGCGGTGTCGTCATCCTCTCGGTCGGCGGCCTCCTCTCACCTGTCTTGCCCGAGCGTGTGCGCCGCATCCTTCTGCGTCTTGGACGCGGCTCCCTCGTTGCGTACGTTTTTCACGTCCCCTTCTGTTACGGCGCATTCGGAAGACCGATTCAGGGGCAGCTCAGCATGCTGGAGGCGACCTTCTTCGTGGCCCTGCTTGAGGTCGCGAGCTTCAGCGCGGTCTGGGTGCGCGATGCATGGAAAGCCCGGCCAGCGAAGCGCGTCGTCTCAACCTAGCCTCCGACTCACGTCCAGCGAAAGAGCCGCACGCCGACGAGGCCGGCGATCACGCTCCAACCAACGAGCACGGCCATCTCCACGGGCAGCTCGATCACGGAGCGGCCTTCAAGCGCGATGCCGCGCAATGCATCGACGAGCGCAGTGAGTGGAAGCGCGCGGACGAGCACAAGAAGCCACTCGGGGAAGCGCGCCGTCGAGAAGAAGACGCCGCTGAGCACGAGCTGCACAAGGGAGGCGGCGTTGACCATGCCGGAGAGCACCTCGACGTTGTCCGTGCGGCTCGCGACAAGGATGCCCATCGAGGAGAACGCAAACACGCCGAGTGTGATGGCGAGTGTGTAGTCGAAGAGGCCGCCCTCGATGCCCACGCCGAACGCGAGCTTTGCAAAGCCGAGCACGACAAGGAGCGTGACGAGCACAAGGCCAAGGTGCGCGAGGATGAATGCCGCGAGGTAATGCCAGCGCTTCATCGGCGTGACGGCGAGCCTCCGCAGAAGCTTCTTCGAGCGCGCCTCCACGACATTCCAGCCGATGCCCCAGAGGCAGACGGTCATCACGTTCATGCCGACAAGCCCGGGCACGACGAAGTCGACGTAGCGGGTGCCGGGTTCACGCATCGGCAGGTCTTCGATCGAAGGCTCCGCATGCGCGAGTACATGCTCGATGCGCGCACGTGCGAGGCGCGACTCCGGACGCGTTGGGTCCGAGCGAAGTCGTGGTGTGGCAGCAGGCTCCACGATGGCGAGCGCGGTGCCGCGAATGAATGCGCGACGGGCTTGCTCCGCCGACATCGCACGCACCTCAAGCTCTGGGTCTTGCGTGAGGCGTGCGATGAGCGCGCGTGAACCATCCGCCTCCACCACCGCGATCG
>JBILQT010000353.1:0-6808 GCA_044373065.1 Sandaracinaceae bacterium | reverse complement strand
GCGGCAGGCTGCAACCGCGAACCCGCGCGTCATCGTGCTCTCGTTTGAGGGCTGGCACGCCGATGAGGCGCGTGAGGCTGTCGCGGAGGCACTCGCCACCGACTACACAGTGGTGCCCGAGGCCGATGCGATCACGGCCGCCGATGAGATCCGCGTCGATGTCGGCACGCCCGAGGGCATGGCCGCCGTCGTTCAGCACCTGCGCATCGACCTCGTCGTCGGCGGCAGCATCACGGGCACAGGGCGTCGCTCGCAGCTCACGCTTTTTGTCCTCGATGCGAATGGCAACGAGCTCGCGAACGCCGAGGTGCCAGGTCCAAGCCGCGCGGCCGCGATGGGCCCCATCGGGCAGGCTGCGATCGAGTCTTGCGCCATCGCCTACCAGGCGTTGCCACGTGCGCCGGAGCCCGAGCCAGAGCCCCAGCCCGAAGACCCAGAGGGTCGCTCGCTCGACGAGCTTGAGCATGAGCGTCCAGGTGCGCGCCCAGGTTGGGGAGACCCAGACCGCGCCGATGCGCCAAGCGCGAACCGCTGGCATCAACCCTTGTTCACCGCCGCACTCTTCGGCGACATCGGCTCGCGCACGGCGGGCCTGAACCCCGGCCCGACCGAGACGATCTACGGCTTTGGCAGCATCGGTCGCCTCGGGCTCACAGTCGACACGCGTCCCTTCGCACAGAACGACGACGCGCTGCGCGGCCTCTACGCCCACCTCGATCTCGGCTTCTCGCTCGGCACGCTCTACTTGCCCGCCAACGAGGCCGAAGACGCGCTGCCCGCACAGAGCGTCGCGTTCGAGATCGACGTTGGCTACGCACTCACGATCGCCGAGGCCGTCGAGCTCATCGGCAGCATCGGCTTTGGCTACGACGCGTTCTCGCAGGCAGAGCCCGCCCGCATCTTCAACAACGACTTCCCCTCCACGGCCTACCCCTACCTGCCAATCACGCTCGGCGGCCGCGTGCGCCTTCTCCCCTCCAGCATCTCGGGCGTCGACCTTCACCTCGAGGCCGCTGCAGGCCCGCGCATCCTCTTCGGCGGTGGCGAGCTCGCCGCAATCGACGGCCCCTTCTTCCCGCCCGTGGGCGGCATCAACTGCGCAAGCCCCACACGCGACCTCGACTGCGGCAACTTCGGCAGCGTCGGCGGCGTCGGCGTGAATTTCTACGCAGGCCTCGGCCTCATCATCGACCCAGGCATCACGCTCGGCCTGCGCTTCCAATACGTCGGCTACTTCCTCGGCTTCAGCGAGGGCGTCGGCGCGCGCGCCAAAGAGTCCGGCACCGACGAGAACATGCGTTTGCAGTTGCTGGCCGGTTACTCGTTCCGCTGAGCCTGTCGCCACGCGCGCAAGCCTTTCGCCGAAACGTGGCGGTGATGCTGCGCGCGTGAGAGACGTTCGCGCCCACTCGCGCCGCGATGCAATTCAACTCGCTCGACTACGCCGTCTTCCTCTTGCTCACGCTCGTGGGCTTTTGGGCGTTGGTGCGTGCGGGTCAGCGCCCCTTGCGCATCGCCTTTGTGCTCATCGCCTCCTGCGCCTTCTACATGGCGTGGAACCCTTGGTACATCGCGCTCATCCTCTTCTCGACGGTCGTCGATTGGGCTGTCGCACGGGGCATCGCATCCACCGAAGACGAGACGCTCCGCAAGCGCTGGCTGACGGTCAGCGTGGTCGTGAACCTGAGCCTCCTCGGCACGTTCAAGTACTTCAACTTCGGCATGCGCACGGCCGAGAGCATCCTCGGAGGCCTCGGCCTTGAGGCGCACCTCCCGATGCTCGCCTGGGCGCTTCCCGTTGGCATCTCGTTCTACACCTTCGAGTCGCTCAGCTACTGCATCGACGTCTACCGAAGGCAGTGCGCGCCGGCGAAGTCACCGCTCGACCTCCTCTACTTCATCACGTTCTTCCCGAAGCTCGTCGCAGGCCCCATTGCACGCCCCGCCGACTTGCTCCCGCAGCTTCAAAACGAGCCGCGCCTCGAGCCCGCGCGCATCGGCGAAGCGCTCTTTCTGATCGGCCGCGGCCTCATCAAGAAAATCTGTTTCGCCGACTACATCTCGGTGAACCTCGTCGACCGCGTCTTCGATACACCGGAGGCCTACACAGGCGCCGAGGCCATCGTCGCGCTCTACGGCTTCACGCTCCAGATCTTCATGGACTTCTCGGGCTACACCGACATCGCGCGCGGCTCGGCGAAGCTCTTCGCGATCGAGCTCCCCGAGAACTTCGAGAGCCCCTACCGCGCGACGAACCCAGCCGACTTCTGGCGTCGCTGGCACATGACCCTCTCGACGTGGCTGCGCGACTACCTCTACTTCCCGCTCGGCGGCAGCAAGCACGGGACCGCGCGCACCTACTTCAACCTCTGGCTCACCATCTTCCTCATCGGCCTCTGGCACGGCGCGAGCTGGACCTTCGTCATCTACGGAACGCTGCAGGCGACGGCCGTCGTGATTCATCGCTTCGTCTCGCAGCGCAGCAAGAGCGAGACAAAGCCAACGCCCGAGGGGGATAAGAACTACCGCGAAGACAGCGCAGAGAAGCCGCCGAAGGCCAAGCCTTCGATGTGGATCACCGCGGGCAAGATCGCGCTCACGATGCAGTTCGTCGTCTTCACGCGCATCCTCTTCCGCGCCGACTCATTGGAGAACGCACGCGCGATCGTGGCGCGCATCTTCTCGAATAGCTGGTCGATGGCGAACGTCGCGCCGACCGTCGCGCTGGTGCTCTTGCTCGGCTTCGCTGCGCACTACGTGCCCGCCAAGATCGAGAACCCGATACGCAACCGTTTGGTTGCGCTTCCCGCGCCCATTCAAGGTGCGTTGCTCGCACTGCTCGTCTTCGGGCTGATGCACATCGCAGGCAGCGAAACGGTCCCCTACATCTACTTCCAATTCTAAGGTCTCGATGAAGCGCCCCTTCGGAATGGATGAGCCCAGCCACGCAGACGATGCGGCGCATGCGCTCGGGATGAAGAGCCTGATGCTCAGCGGCGCGGCCTTCTCGCTCGTGATGCTCTCGACGTACGCGCTTCCTTTCCTGCATCGCTATCGCCCCTGGCTCGCAGGCGAACCGCTTCCCATCGCGCGCCTCTACATGCCGGAGGTGGAGACGCCGGTGGAGGGCGAAGTGCCTGTGCCCGAGACGGCGCTCGCCGCACTCGAGGTGCCCGTCCCGGTGCAGACACCTGTCGTGGAACCAGGCGCGCAGTTCGTGATCGAGCCAAGCGAGCTCGAGGGCCTCGTGCGTCAGATTGAAGACGAGGGCGGCACCGCGATGGCGCCCTTCTACGCACAGCTTCTTCGCACCGCGACGAACCAAGACGCAGCCATCACGCGCATCGCGCACTTCGGCGATTCCACCATCGCGCTCGACGGGATCACGATGACGGCGCGCGAGCTCTTGCAGCGTCGCTTCGGCGATTCAGGCCACGGCTTTGTCCTCGCCGCGCGTGGCTTTCTACCCTACCGCCACTTTCAGATTCGCCATGAGGGCGCAGGCAATTGGCGCATCTACGATCTCACGCATCTGGCGCTCAGCGATGGCTTCTACGGCCTCGGCGGTGTGCAGTCGCGCTCGACCTCCGGAGGCACGGGATGGTTCGCCACCGATGAGGGCGATGACGCGACGGTCGGCACGCAGGTGAGCTCGTTTCAGATCCTCCATCAGCGCCATCCGCATGGCGGCGAGCTTCAATACAAGGTCGATGAGGGCGAGTGGCAGACGCTCAACACCGAGAGCGCCGAGGTCACCGATGCAAGCGAGCGCATCGAGGTCGAAGACGGCGCACATCGCCTCTCGATTCGCACCGCAGGCCACGGCGAGACGCGCCTCTACGGCATCGTGATGGAGCGCGGCGGGCCCGGCGTGGTGTACGACTCCCTCGGCGTCGTCGGTGCGCGCGCACAGCGCATGATGGGCTTTGATCCGGCACATCTCGCACGTCAGCTCGCACAGCGGGAGACGAACCTCGTGGTCATCGCCTTCGGAGGCAACGACGCGGACGACTCGCGCACCGAAGACGATTTCTTCGCCATCTTCCGCGACGTCGCGCACCTCGTTCACACGGCCCGCCCCGAGGCGAGTTGCCTTCTCTTCGCCCCACTCGATCAAGCCGAGCGCGACGAGCGCGGACGCGTCGCCACCTTGCCCAGCGTGCCCGTCATCGTGCGCGCGATGCGCCGTGCCGCGATCGATCAGGGCTGCGCCTTCTTCGACACCTGGACCGCGATGGGCGGCGAGGGCGCGATGGGCCGCTGGTTCCGTCGCTCACCACGCCTGTCCTCAGGCGACTTCCGCCACGCGACCCCGGCCGGCTACCGCATCATCGGCGCGATGTTCTACCGCGCGCTCTTGGCAGGCTTCGCGCGTTACTTGGAGCATCCGGTTGCGGCTGCGACAGCGACGCCGAGCGAGGTGTTGGACGCGGGCGTGAGCGTGGATGCGGCGGACCACGAGTAGCTCAGACTTCGAGTTCACACATCCCGCACCGAGTCATCACGGTGTCGTCCGTTCTCCCGAACCAAAACGTTTTTTGGCACTTCGCACACCGAACGAGAGTCATCTTCGCTCGCTTCGCCGCATCCCGCGCCCGCGCCTTCATCTCTGCGCGCTGCTCTTTGGACAAACCTCTCGCACGAAGCTCCACAGCCGAGCCAAGCGCCCTCAACCGCTCAAGCACACGTTCGATTGCAGCGCGGTAGATGGCATGCGGGCCATCCTCCGGTTGACGCGCGATCCACGCATCCCAGTCGCCGAGCGCCACGTGCTCACCACCCCCAATCTCGGCGAGGTGAATGCGAATGACCTCGTCGCCAATCGCTGCCTCCACATCGTCGTCCGAGAGCACGACAACCCAGTACGGGTTCGACGCGAAGCTTCGCCCGCGAAAGTAGCCGCGCGCAAAGCGAGGCCGTTCGGGCCACGCCGCGTAGCAGTCCCAGTGAATCGGCGCGTCGCACGCTGGAAAGAGCGGATCAGATGGAGGAAACATAACGCCGGATGTGGCGAAGAACGACTCGCCCGGTACGAGCGTGCGACGGCAGAGTGCGCATCGGGATCCTGCGAAGATGATCGCCATCAGCGGCACACCAAGTCGGCATCCGCCATGGAGCGACATACCGACTGCGCACCCACCGGTCCTTCGGACAGCATGCGTCCCGTCCAGTCTGGAAACGACTCGCAGCGGGACATCGGTGGGCAATCCCAGTCGGTGCTGCAGGGCAATGCGCAGACGTGGCGATCACACTCGCTCGCAGCCGGTCGCGCGCTGAAGCGGCAGAGCCCGGTCGCACACGACGCGTCTTCAACGACGCCATAGGCCGAGCCGCGAAGTGGATCGAAGAGCCCCGAGAGGTCTGCAGTGCAGGCGGTCGTCGGCGCCACGGGCGCATCGATCGCGGCGCATGCACGTGTGGTCAGGTCGCATGCGAGGTAGTTACGATCGAGGTCGTTGCCCTCGGGCGGTTGGCAATCCGCGTCGGTCTCGCATGGGTCACCCACACGCTTGGCCTCACCCTCAACGCAGTAGAGCGTCCACTCCGGAGTCGGTCGCCATCCCGGTGTGGATGGGATGCGAGCAGAGCACCCTTGTTCGCACGTTCCCAGCATCCGGCGTGGGCACATGCCCGTCCACTCGCGGCACGGCACCGGCGCGTGAATCTGCTCCCACACGACGCCATCCGCGCACCAGGAGCCGCGGAAGCAGTCGTAGTGACAGAACGGGTCGAACGTATCCGGAAGAGCCGTCGTATCCGGGACGTCGTCGGGGACGCTCACTTCAAGCGGTCCCACGTCGCGTGCAGCACCCACGTCGAGCCGGGCGTCATCCGCCCCCGCATCTCGTTCATGCGCGCCACCGCATCCCACCAACGCAACCGCGAGCCACATCCATTCGCGTTTCATGACGCTGATCATGCCTGACGAAGACGTCTCAGCCCAACAACGTCACGCTTAACGAAGCGCCCAATAGCCAGGTCGCCTTCTCTGATGCGCAAAGGCCATCACGATGACCTCGTCGCTCACGTATCGGAAAAAGATGACGTAGGGAAACCGGGCCACAACAGCCTGTCGGAAATCGCGGTCCGGTCTCCACAAGCGATGAGCAGTCGGGTTCTGGATGATGCGCATCAGTGCGGCGTCGACTTGGGCCACAAACTCGCGCCCAAGCCCGCTGTGTTTCGACTCGTACCAATCTGTCGCCGACTCCACCTCGAGTGCGGCCTCTCTGGCAACCCGAAGCGATGTCATCGCGACGAGGTTCGGCTCAGCAATCGCGCGCGGATGTCAGGCCAGGTCTCCATCGCGGCGGGTGCGGCGGCACGGCGATCAAGCTCCGCGAGCCAGGCGGCCTCCCAGCCGTCGTCCGCGGCCCCGTCGAAGCTCGCCGCAAGCTCCAGCGCGATCTCAGCGCGCTCGGCTTCAGGCAGTGCGAGCAGCTCTCCGAGGAGTTTTCGGGCGGCAGACATGCCACCAGTATGCCCGAGTTTGAACGAGCGAACGCGCGCGTGCGACGAAACGCTCAGCGCGGGCCCGCACCCGCAACGCGCGCAGTGAGCACCATGTCTTCGCCGGTGAACTGCGAGTGGTTGCTCGTGCCGACCTGCGCGATGTGGCCCATCGGGCCGTCCCAATAGTTGCCCGCGGGGTTGCACATGATGCCGGAGCGGCCTGCGCCGATGTCGAGCACCAGCGAGGAGGTGCCGATGAAGTCGTTGTTCGTGAAGGTCGCCTCGCTGTCCGCGATCATCACGGGGTTCGTCGCGCCATCGAGGATGGAGTTGGTGATGGTGAACTCCATCGACG
>JBILQT010000351.1:0-6839 GCA_044373065.1 Sandaracinaceae bacterium | reverse complement strand
AACTGTAACCCCGGGCAGTTGAGGGAGATCGCGAACGCCCGCCGCATACATCGCACCCCGAGAATGCCCACCAACCCCAACTCGACTCAAGTCGACCCTTCCGAGGAACTCACTACCGCTCACGCCAGTGAGAGTGATCGACCCGGTACTGACCCCTAGGTCGAGATTCTGCCAAACTCGCATGTGCTCAATGAAGAGGCCCGAGCCCATTGCCTGGCTGAAAATGCCACAGAGATCCGAGGCGTCGATCGAAACGGCGATGATTCCTGCTCGGGCCAATGTGTCGAGCAAGACATCGTAGCCGCGTGCCAACTCGGTCCGAACGTATCCAGGTGGCGGTGGGTCGTCGTTGCAGGTTTCCCCTGGGGGAACAATGCTCTCGTTGTAGGCGTTTAAGGCGTGTTGGTGCATGAAAAAGACGACGGGCCTTCGCCCACCCCAACGCACGAGATGGTTCGATGGTCCCGCTCGGTCGACTGGGTATCGAACGAAACCGTGCACTGACGTTGTCAATCCCGCCAAGACGACTGGAGCCGCTGTGTACTCTGCAGCGCCCACGCCGAACGGCCCGGTTTCACTGACGTTCATCAGGTTGTCTTGTTGGGTGCAGAGGACTGAGGCCTGAAACTGCTGCGAGCTTGTGCAGCCGCCGATGGACTGAAACACTCGAATCACTTCGCCCGCAACGAGCGGGCGAGTCAGAGCGATGCGTGCGCCACTACCGTCGGCAACCTCCTGTGTTCCAACGTATGCCGTGATACGGCTTCCAGGCACGAAGACCTGCACGTTGAGTATCCTATCGCCGATGAGCGGAGGACGAATCTGTGGAGGCGGTAGAGAGCCGCAGAGCGAAACGGGCGTGGGCCCCGACCAGTTCGTGGGAGTGCCAGCGCACAGCGCCTGACCAACAGTGATCTGTGTGTCCGTAGCCAAGAGACCGGTAGGGAGCGCAATCGTGAAGCGCTGTCCTGGGTAACCAGTGACTGTCTGAGTGACGATCACATTCGTGCCGCGGCGAACTGTTACGCGCGCACCGAACAGTGCTCCATCAACTGGGATGAGGCGCTGGCCGGCAAACAACGGCCCAACAATCGTTGGGGGCGCCAGAGGCTCTGGCGGTCCGTCCATCGTCGGGATTACTGGTTCGTATCGTGTCGCGATCGGCGCAACCACAGGAGGACTTCCGCAGATTGACGCCTGCACGTAGAAGCGAGAGGTCGACGCGTGAGGCGAGGTGAAGGCGCCCGGTAGCCCAGCCTGAACCTGCTGCGTGGTCACAAGAACGTTCGACCCGGGCGCATTCGTCGGCGAGTTGAAAATGCTGATCGTAGACCCAGCAACGACGTTTTCGGCTCCAACGACGCGACCACACTGGTAGAGGGGGGAAACGATCCTCGGAACTGGCAGGGTGCCTGGATATGCAGCAGCCGCGACCGGCGTGGACGGTGCGCTCGGCGAGCCTCCAGAGACCTGTTGAGTCGCCGTCACAACTTGACCGTCGTATAGGCGATCCGGTCTCCCGCTATTCAATAGCCAAGGTGCGATGTCCGTTGAGTAGACCTCAGCAATCGGAGCAGCAGTGCCAACAAATCCGCCATCCACATAAATCGCGAGAGTTGCGCCAGAGACAAAACCTCTAATGGTAACGACCGAAGTGCACGAATAAATCGGATCGACAATCGGCGGCGATAGGGTTGGCGTTTGGTTCGGGCTGGAAGACGTGGAGCAATAGCCAGTCGGGCAGGGCGGGTTCGTAGCCTGCGCTGCAACTGATGTCGTTTGCGACAGCATGGCCAGCACCGCAACTGCAACGAGTGTCCACAACCTTGATACACAATTCCTAGCCCTCATCATCGACCTTCGTAACCGAATCATCGCACCTCTGAGGTCTTCAGCCAAGCGGCTTGGTGTCCGAATGCCGAACATTCCGAAGCCGCACGCCGCAGCATTCCGAAGCCTCACGCAGAAGCAGACGGTCGACACGATCCGTGCGGGCCAGGGGCAACCTCGCAAAGAACATCGGGAAGAACCGAACGAAGCCTGGTGACGGAGGATTGCCGAGGCGAAGGCGCCTTGGCGCGTCTATGGCCGGGATCGATCACAGTCCAATCGCGTTACGAAAGGCAACGCGCGGCGGAACTGTTCCGCTGCAAGGATGCTTGGAAGACTCTTCATGGCCGCGTCAACACAATCGGCCCCGTAACCTCCACCCGCTCCAAAAACGCCTGAATCTCAGACTCGGGCAGTTGCCTGTTCCCGTAGATGTTGAGACCGCCGGTGACCCGACAGAGCCCTTCCAGCCCGCGAAGGGAGGTCAGCTGACGGTTCTCGCGGATCGTGAGTACCTCGACCTCCCGGAGTTGCTCGGCACCCTCAAGTGACGTCACCGTCGTGTTGTCCACGACAAGTTCTCGAACCGACCTGAGAGAACGAAGGCCCTGCAAGTTGGGAAGCAAGGGCATATCCCTTATCTGCAGCAAGCCTCCGATACGTTCGACCGTCTCGAGCCCCGAGAGCGAAGTGAGGTTCGGGGCACCATAGAACCCGACATCCGACAGCGTCGCGCGTATCCCCCTCAAGTTTGGCGCCTCGGCACCGAAGAAGCTCGAAAAGTCCAGGCGTTGTACGAAGACCTGACATCCGGGCGTGACGGCACCAGGCGCGTTTATGTACGTATACAGGCTAAGGTCGTCACCGCAGCGCGGTGCGGTCTCGATCCACGAGAGGTCGATGGGCGCGCAGTCACGCGTGGTGTTGGTTGTTGGGCACCCCAATGTGATGAGCCCGAGCAGCACGGCGACGAAGGATGCGCGTTTCATCATTGCACCCCGATGCGGAAGAACTGCGTTGCTGAGCAGCCAGGAAGCTCTTGCGTGATGGTGAGAACCTCACCCGCCACCAAAGCGCGCGTCGTGCGGATCGCCGTGCCACTGCCATCGGCGATTTCGACGCCTCCCGCGATGACTCGTAAGATGCTGCCACTCACAATGTCGTTGAACGACACGATCCGGGTGCCCGCGCGAGGGGCGTCGGCTCTTGCAGCTGGCAGTTGCGAGCATGGTCGCACTGTAACCGTCGACGTCAGACTCGGGACACCCAGGCTCTCCTTGAGTGAGATGCTCTCGCCAGCGATGAGCGGTCGGCCAAGGGCGCCGCCGATGTCTGCGAAGATGGCATAGGTGGGCCACGACGTGGCGACGAAGGGGCCCGCCTCCACGCGCGCACCGAAGGTGATGCCGGTGATGTCGACCACGCTCTGACCAGCAAAAATCTTGTTGTCGACAACGGTCGGTGCAGGGCTCAGCGACGGGGGTGCCGTCTGCACCATGATGGGAGTGCTGAATGAACTTGTTGACCCTCCGCATGTTTGACGCACAGAGACGGAGTCTTGACCTGTGAAGATCGCATCGGCCTGCGCATAGGCGAAAGGGTACGACGAACCGAGCCACGTGCGATCGTTGTTGGCGCCCAAGCGCGTGCGGCGAATCTGGAGCGTCGCGCCGGCGACGTGTTGAACGCCAACGCCCCGCGCGCCCACATAGAGGACGCTGGGGTTGACTACGGGGACTGGAAGGCCTGACGGGTAGTCCGCGCTGACGTTACGCGCCGTTGCCGGAAGAGAAGGGGGGGAGTTGAACCCACCAACGCTCTGAATCGCATCCCAGCTGCCGCCCATGCTCAACAAGCCGCCCAAAACCGAGAGCGGAAACTCTACACGTGTGCCGCGCGACACCGCAGAAGCGACGAAGGCGCCATTGCGCCGAAGCGTTACCGTGGCGCCAAACCGGGCGCCCTCGACGCCGATGGCGTTGCCGCACGAGTAGAAAGGCTCGACGATCATCGGGGGGGACAAACGGTCGGGCGCGTTCGGAGGGACTGCTCCCTGCACAACCTCACCGCCAACGTACGGAGCGGCGCAAAGAGTATCCAAGGCGCTGATGTGCGCGTTGTAGTTTCCTGGGGAGCCGACAGGCGGCATCGTGCCAGAGATACCCGCGAAGCGTCCAAGTGACCCAGCCAGCACTGTTTGGCAGTACGCAAGCGTTCGGTTGTTTGCCACGGTCGGCAATCGCCCTCCAGTGCCCGTTCGATAGTGACAGTTGCCGCAGCTTGACTGCGCGCTAGGGGCGGGTGGAAAGCTCCAAGGACCTGGACTCTCAGGCCAGTCCGCCGGAATGATGTTCACAGGCCACGAAGAGGGCCAGAGGACCTCTTGGCGCATCGCGCGAAAACTCTCAGCAGCCAACGGCATCAATGGGTTAGCGCTGCGATTGTCGTTTAAGACGAAGGGGTTTTCGCCGAGGTGGCAGCCCGAGCACTGGCCCTGATTGTTGGCGACTAGGTCGGCGCCACCGACGAACGAACTGATAGGCACAGCGGTGTTTCGCGAGAAGGGAACCCCCCTGGGGTTGTCGAAGAAACAAACCCTGCTCGACGCCCTGCCCATGCAAACGATGGAGAACACCATGGACGATTCGGGAGCGTCGGGGTTCCACCGAGGAAGGGCCGCGCAGAGGCCGTCAGGGATGGGGCCACCGGATGGCGGGCGCCAGCTCCACAACTCACCCGGCGCAGCGCCCTGAACCGCAAGGATGTTTGGCTGAAGGGTCCCGTGGTTGAACCATCCGGTAGAGTTTGTAACCAAGTCCGGAATGGGCACGCCTTCGGCTCGGCACTGCGCGATGTAGTCCGCGCCCTGCAGAGTGGTTGTAAGGCGCGCCGTACTGACTCCGAATTCATCATCATCGCCCGTACCGCGAGGCCCCGCGTCTAGCCCTGCGGTGTCCGGCGCAGGTTGCAATGGCTGTTGGCCGTCAGGTGCTGCGCACCCCACCGCGAAAGCGAGGCTCATCGCGGCAAGCGCCGCGGAGAGGGATGAGAGCTTGCCCCAATACTTCCCGTTCATCATTTGCTCAGCCTGAAGAAGTCTAGGCTCGGGTGTCAACAAGAATTCTTCACTACTCCAAATCCACCCCACCCCGCCGTCTCACCAACGCCCGCTGAATCTCCACCTTCGTCATCGGCCCACGCAGCACCGAGAGCGTATGCCTCGACTGCAGCAAGCGCATCGAAGGCTCATGCACATTCCGCATCAGAAACCAGCGCGGCGGAATCCTCTTCACGATGTCCGCAAGAATCGCGGACTCGGAGAGCGCGCGCGGCTTCTTCGCCTTCGCCATCTTCGGCGCGAAGGGCGCTTTCGGCTGTGCGTCACTCGGCAGCTCACCGAAGCCCGTGCTCGTCGCGAGCGCATCCAACACGCGGTGTCTGTCCGCATCCGTTTGCAGGCGTCCGATGCACCACACGCCGGCGTTGCTCAGCGCGCGGTAGTCGATGTCCATCGGGTTCTGCGTGGCGAGCAAGACACCCACGCCGAACGCGCGTGCTTGCTTCATCAAGGAGACAATCGGGCGCTTCGTTGCGGGGTTCGCGGGGTGCGGCGGGAGGAAGCCGTAGACCTCGTCGAAGACGAGCAGGCCGCGCAGGCCATCGGTGCCTGGCTGCGTTCGCATCCAGACGGCGAACTCTTCGAGGATGATCGAGAGCACGAGCTCGCGTTGCTGATCGTCTAGGTGCGCGACGCTCACGATGGTCAGCGGCGTCTTGCCGTCTTTGCCACGCGCCATCCACGCGCCGACGTCGAGCGTTGCGCCGGTGCGCCAGCTCGCAAACGCCGGTGCCGCAAGGATTCCATTGAGCGCCGACGCAAGCTCATTGCGCTCGCGCGGGCTCATGAACGCATCGATCTCCTGCACGCCAATCTCGGTGATCGGCGGCTCCTCCACGTCGCGCACGATATCGCCCAGCGGCGCATCGAGGCCCATGCGCAGGCGACGCTCGGCGAGCACCGAGAGCAGCACATGCTCCTTGCTCTGCGCAGGCTCCGGGTCGCGACCGACCATGCGGAGCAAGAGCGAGAGCGCCGCGCTCAGCGCCGTCTGCGCCGCG
The DNA here is from genome assembly GCA_044373065.1 of Sandaracinaceae bacterium. GTDB lineage: Bacteria > Myxococcota_A > Polyangia > Polyangiales > Sandaracinaceae > JAFLCL01. Next base: position 890 of record JBILQT010000351.1, on the reverse strand, counting down.
TCGACGTCGGTATCCCAGAGCTTCGAGCGACGCTCGATCGACGAGAGCAAATGCAGCGGCTCACCCACTTGCGAGCCGGGCGTAATCACATGGATCGCGGTCGTGTCGACGAACGCACGCAGCATCGCTTCATCGATGCCCCAGAGGCCCAGCTTCTCGCGACGCTGCGCCGCCGTCGCCTCGCGCTCCTCCTCCGGCAGCCACGACTCGTAGTGCTCCGAGGCGAAATCGGGAAACGCGAGGAGCAGGTTCGGCAGGTCGCCCTTGATGTCGAGCGCCAGGGTCGGAACACCGGCCCGGAGCGCCTCCTCAACGAAGACGGTGAGCAGGCCCGTCTTGCCGCTTCCCGTCATGCCGACGATCACGCCATGCGTGACGAGATCATCGGCATCGAGGCGGTGCTGCCGCTCTACTGGCTCGCCGCTGAGCGATGCGGTCGAGCCTAGGTAGAGCGATGGGTCAGGCACGTAGGATCAGCCTCCAAACGGACGCGCGAGCGGGCCGTCTGCGGGGGCAGGCTCGACGACGGGCTTGGGCGCATCCGGGTTCACCGGCTTTTCGACAGGCTTCTCGGCCTCTTTCGCCTCGGCTTTGTGGCCGCGCTTGTAGAGCGAAGGCGCCGTCTGATCGAGGCGGCCTTCCTGTCCCCAGAACGTAAACGTGAGACCGCGCCGAGCCTGGTCATAGGCACGCGCCATGAGGGTGAACGCGCGAAGGCGCTCGCCCGTCGGGTCAATGCCACGCCCACGCGCGTCACGGGCAGCGATGGCGCCGATCACGTTCGTCGCGAGCTGCTCCACCTCAGTGAGGAACTCGACGGTGATGGCCGACTTGTTCTCAATGACAGCCCAATGGCGTCGCGCCACCGCGCACAGCAAAAGCGCCCCGTC
>JBILQT010000350.1:0-6840 GCA_044373065.1 Sandaracinaceae bacterium | reverse complement strand
CTTCTCGTGCATCGTGCGCGAGAGCGGAATTGTGTTCTCGAGCTCATGCAGGATGGCCTGCGTGTCGAGCGACTTCTTGTCGTGGAAGGCCCCATACAAAGAGGCGACGACGGCCTGCTCGATCTCAGACCCGCTGAAGCCCTCACTGGCCTGCGCGAGCAAGTCCAAGTCAACAACGTTGACATTGTGCCCACGCTTCTTGATGTGCAGTGAGAAGACGTCCTTGCGAGCGCGCTTGCTGGGAAGGTCGACGAAGAAGATTTCATCGAAGCGACCCTTGCGTACGAGCTCGGGCGGGAGCTTCGAGACGTCGTTCGCGGTCGCCACGACAAAGACGGTTTCCTTCTTGTCGGAGAGCCAGGTGAGGAAGGTGCCAAAGAGGCGATTGGAGACGCCGCCGTCGTTGCCACCATCGCTCACGGACGCGAACGCTTTCTCGAGCTCATCGATCCACAGCACGACGGGCGCCATGCTCTCGGCGAGGCGAATCGCGCGACGGAGGTTCTTCTCGCTCTCGCCGAAAAACTTGTTGTAGAGGTTCGAAGGGTCCATCCGCACGAGCGGCATCCCGAGCTCGGTGGCGACCGCTTTCGCAGAGAGACTCTTGCCGCAACCTTGAACGCCAAGAAGCAAAAGCCCGCGTGGAGGCTCGATGCCGAACTTGCGTGCCGCGATCGGATCTTTGAGTGAGTCCGCGCGCTTCTTTACCCACAATTTCAGGCGTTCGAGTCCTGCGACATCGCTCATCTGAAGCCCCGTGGGCGTGTACTCCAAGATGCCGCTGCGCTCGACGATGCGCATCTTCGCTTGGCGAATGCGAATGAGATCCGAGGCATCGAGGCGCCTGTCTTCGACGACGGCCTCGCTCACCACCTTCTGCACTTCGAAGAGCGAGAGGCCTTTCAGATCTTCGAGCAGCGCGTGCACATCCTCGGGCGTGAGTGCGACATCGATGTTCGAGCGCTGACGCAGGTCGCGAATGATCGCGGAGACCATCTGGTGGTACTCGGTGGTCGAATAGGGCGGCAGCTCGAAGTGCGTGACGAGGTTCTCGATGCTCTTGGGGATGTCCGCTTCATCGGTGATGAAGATGACGCTGCGCTTGCTCATCAGCTCGTGGTGCACCTCGCGCAAAAGGCTTGCTGCACCGTCTTTGGTGAGCTGACTGCCAAAGCCGCGCAGATGAAAGATCGCGTCCGAGGAGACCTTCACGAGCCAACGCAAGGCAACGAGCGGGTCGAGGCTCTCCTTCACTGGCTCACCGCCGCGCAAGTCGTAGAGGCCGCGATGCGCAACCCACTCGTAGCGTGCAGCGCCACTGCGCTCCGCGAGGTGGTCGAGGATGGCGCCCACGCGCTCCTCTTCGAACGAGTCGATGTGGATGATCACGTGCCGCGCGCGGATCAGCATATCGAGGCGCTTGACGAGATCAGAGTCGGGAGCGAGGCGCAGAACCGCGGGTTTGGCTTCCACGCGGTGAGGCTACCTCGGCTCGCAACGGGGCTGCGATGCGATCGCGTGCATCAGTGTGCGACGCGCGCGTTCACCCAAGGTCGCGTGGCAAGCGCCGATGCCCTTCAAAGACCGTAAGCACTTGAACGCGCCGCGCTGCAACGCGGTACACGAGCCGGTAGTTGCCGACGATCACCTCAAGCAAATCTGCACGGCCCAACTCCGGAACGCGCCGGCCCATCCCTGGCGTCTGCGCACACGCCTCGGCCGCCGTAAGCAGCTTCCCCACCCAAGCCTCGGCCGCCTTTGGAGAGTCGAGCGCGATGTAGTCGCCGATCGCGAGCAAGTCTTCGCGGGCCCGCGCAGTCCACTCCAAGGTCAGCTTCTTGATGGAGGTCACGGCTTCTTCCGGACGGCATCAGCCCTGTTTCGATAGCGATTCACAAGCTCGCGCTTGAGCGAGGCATGGCTGTGCACGCGCCCCGCCTTCACGTCTTCGAGCCCCTCCTCCACGGCCAGCGCCAAGCGCCCTTGCTCGACGAGCGCGTCGTACATGCGCGGAGAGACCAAGACGCCTGCGGCGCGACCGTTCTGCGTGACCACCAAGGGGGCATCGGTCTCGGCAGCGCGCTCAAGCCATTTGGCAGCATGGGCTTTCAGCTCGCTGACGGAGATGATGTCTTCGGCGATGCGCACGTTGGTCGTTCGAGCCATGGACTGAATATGGACCTTATTCGGGTTCGCATCCAGACCTGAGTCGAGCGCACTTCAGTGTGCTGCGCACACACGCACGTCATGTAATGTCGCCCCGTGGACCCAACGAACCGTGAAGCACTCGAAGCCAAGGTTGCGCGGGCGGCAACCGCCGCGCTGGCCGCGAAGAAGTTCGTGGCGCCGATCGACATTTTTGTCGGCCTCGGCTGGCTGACGCCGATCAACCTCAACGCATGGCGACAAGGACGTGCGCCCTTTCTTGAGGCCGTCGTGCACGTGAATCTCTCCAAGATCTCCGAGGCGATGACGGCGTTGCGGGCGTGGGCGCTTGAGTCGGGGCTGAAGCCCTCGGAGACGGGCTACGTCAGGAAAGGCGTCGCGCTGCGCTTCTCAAAGTCCGGCGCGCCGAAGATCGAGCAGGCGTATCGCACGCACTGGATCTCTCAGGCGCTGGTGGAGGCGAAGCGCACGCGTGTGGAAGCGCATGCGTCCGATGCGCCTGAGCCAAGCGGACCGCTCACGAAGACGTGAACGCGTACCCAATCAACACGCCCACAGACAGCAGCTCATCGACGATCTCCGCACCCCCAACGCGCTTGCAGAAATCCGCATACGAGCGCGCTGCGCCCATGGTGCGAATGATGTCTGCGGCCACGCCATAGGGGAGCTCAATCAGCGAAATGCCTTCTGCATCATGCCGAATCGCAACGCCGATCTTCACCTCGCGGAAGGGCTCACCGCGATGCGCTTCAAGCACGTGGAAGTTGAAGAGCGAGACACTGCAGCGCGCGTCTTGTGCGACTTGCAACGATGCGTGCGGGGCGTCCGCGACGAGATGTCTGCGCGGCTCATTCGCAATGCTTGAGGTGAGTAGCTCGTGCTCGAACTTGAGCAGCGCGCGGAGGAAGGGCTGCTTGCGCAAGATCGGAAGCGAGGCCTCAAAGCGCGCATAGAGAGAGCCTCTTGAGGGGGGCTGCGCTGCGAAGTGTTGAACATGCTTTGGCGCTTCGTCCCCGAGGTGCGCGAGCGTCGCCGGGAAGGATGCGATGAGGCCCTCGTGAAGCTGCGCAGCGAAGGCTCCGAGCGCAGGCAAGCCGAGCTGCGCGAGCTGTGCGTGCCTTCCGAGGGCTTTGCTCTTGGACCCACAAAACCGTTCGATTTCACCGAGATCGACCGACCCGCGCAGTCGCTTATGACGAAGGATGCGCGCCTCATCGAGCGAGGGCGCAAGGGCAGCCCAGGCTTTGCCACCCGTGGTCGCAGCGCGGAGGTAGAGGTCGTGCAGCACGTTGCTCTCGATGCGCGCGAGCATCTCTGTTTCGTCCAAGTTGAGAGGGCCAAAGAGGAGTTGATCGAGCGTTGTGTCGATCTGCGCGCGGAGCGATGCGAGCGTCTCGTGGCGATGCTGCGCAAGGGCCTTCAGCACGAGACTGACAGGCTCGGATTCGAGTCGCAGTGCGTGGGCCGCGACGTAGGCGAGCGCATCGCTCGAGGCGTCGAGGGAGACATTCGGAAAGGCCGAAGCGTGCGCGTCCGACGCAGGGACGAGATCGCCCGTCTTCAGCTCGCGGTCGATGCATTGAAGCTCGCTGTCTGTGCGCGTGAGCGTCCAACGCACGAGGTCGAGCGATGCGCGAATGCGCGCTTTGAGCTTCGTTTCCGTGGCCTTGCGCCAGAGGCATCGATCGAGCTCCGCCTCGGGCTTTTGCCCTTCAAGCGCGCGATCAAAAGGGCCCTCGTGATCGAGCCGCAAGAAGTGCTCAACGCCATACCAGGTGGCCACGGGAAGTAGCTCGTTGAGACGCGCGCCGAGGTAGCGCTCAAAGCGCGTTGCAGTCTTGGTGTGAAAGAAGCCGACCGCGCGATGCAGCCACTCATGCGGCGCCCACTTTGACGAGTGCTCGGGGTGGTACGCGCAGAACGGATCCTCTTGGCAGAACTCTTCGTACTTGCCCGTGCGCAACACGCCGCGATCCCATGTGCCGTGCAGGGGGTCATCCGTGAGCCCCACCGCGCGCGTTGCTTTGTCGAAGCGAACCAGCGGGCGCTGCTCGTGAAGGACGGTCGTCGCGCCCTGCATCAGACCGAGCGCAATCATGCGCGCACCAAAGGGCGAGGCGCAGACTTCACCCTCGGGAAGGCCCGCCCAACGCGCCCACTTCTTATGCTCGGCAGGCCGCTTTCGCTCGTGCATCACGATGCCAAGCAGATGCTCTGTGAGCGCTTCATCGCTGAGTGCAAGCAGGGTGCGCCAACGACCGGTGGGGAGTTTCCGCGACATGGATGCGCGAGCTTGGCGCAATCGGTGAGACGAGCAGGTTGATTGTCCTCACGCGTCGGGCCACATCGAATGCGTGTCTTCCGACCCCGCGCAGAAAAAAGACTCACCCGCCCTCGAATGCGTCGATCTCATCAAGCGCTATCCCGATGGAACGCGTGACGTAACCGCGCTGCGCAATGTGAGCCTCAAGGTTGAGCGTGGGAGTTGCGTGGCCCTGCGCGGAACAAGCGGATGCGGCAAGACAACGCTCCTCTCGGTGCTCGGTGGGATGGTCCCTCCGACCTCGGGCGAGGTGCGTGTGCTCGGTCGTTCGATCACGCATCTGCGCGATCGGCATCGCTCTGAGTTGCGCCGAAAAGACGTCGGTTTCGTGTTTCAAGAGCTCGCCTTGGTGCCTGAGCTTTCGGTCGAAGAGAATGTCTTTTTGCCGCTGGTTCCAGATGGCGGGCCGAGTGCGGAGGTGCGCAAGCGAACGCGTGCACAGATGGAGCGCATCGGGCTTCTCCAATACGAGAAGACGATCGCGAAGAAGCTCTCGGGCGGGGAGCGGCAGCGCATTGCGATCTTGCGTGCGCTCGTGCTCGACCCGCCGATCCTCCTTCTCGATGAGCCGACTGCGCACCTCGATGAGGCCAACACGAATGCGCTCTTGAGCTGGCTCGATGCACTGCGCTCGGAGCGCACGCCGCGTACGACGCTGGTCATCACAACGCATGATCCACGCGTGCTGAGTCACAGCTTGATCGAGCGCACAGTGACGATGTCGGATGGATCCATCACGGCCGACACCAAGGATGCGCCCTGATGCAAAACCTCGCGCAACCATGGCTTTTCGCGCGCTTCGTGCTTGGCGTGAGTGAGGCTTCATTGGCCATCGCGGTGCTCGTGGTCGCGCTTCGTATGCTTGCACGCACGGAAGAGAAGCGTTCGTCCGAGGCACACCTTCAATCCGAGAAGCACGTCGAACTCGTGTCGACTTTGTTCTCGCTCGCAGCGCTCTTCGCCTGGGTCGATCTCTTCTTGGCGGCGCTCTCCGGTGACCGACTCGCAGGCTCGATTCGCGGTGCGATGTGCGCGTGGGGCGTGCTGCACTCGAGCCCCTGGGGCTTTCGCTCGCTTGTGATGGCGCTCATCGCTGCGCTCGTCGCCTCGGTATGGCGCGCCGTGCATGCGGTCGATCTCACGCAGCAAGAGCCAAGGCTGACGCGCACCAAGATGCTGCTCGCGTGCTTTGTCGCGCCCTTCTTTCTCGCCTCCTTTGGCGCATCGACGATGTTCGCAATGGCCCTCGATTTTCGCGTCGTCGCCTCGTGTTGCTCCACCTCGCTCGGTGCGGATCGCGCCACGGAATTGGGTGCACACGGCGGTGGTGAAGCGCTGCCGATGATCGCGTTTGTGGCGGCGGGATTGCTCGCGAGCCTGTTTGCGATCGTGTCGACTTCGAAGCGCGCGTCGGTCGTGTGGATGAGCTCGGTAGCCTCGCTTGCCTCGATCGTCGCGGCCGTCTTCGCGATGCCGGCCATCGTCGGTTACGTCGCGCCGCATGCGTACGAGACGCCGCTTCATCAATGCCCTTTTTGCCTTCTGCGCGTCGAAGAGAGCGGCGGTGTGGGCTGGCCTCTTGCGCTCGCGCTTGCGCTAGCCCTCGCGTCCTCGCTCGGTGTGATGACGACCCTCGCGATGCGTGGCCGCGTGCCTGAGCCCGGTGTGCTGAAGGCTGTGCATCAGCGCTATGCGCGCGGGATGGCGCTTGGGTGGCTGCTTGCGGTGATCGTCGCGCTCTATCCGGTTGCGCGCTTTGCGTGGCTTACAGGTGGCGCTCCGCTCTTTGGTTGAAGCGTCTGCGGTGGAGCCGCTTCGCTATTCCAAAGCGTCCAGAGCCCGCCGTGATATGTGGCCGCGCCTATGCGCATCTTCTTGCAATCCAGGCTTCGTCAGGCGGAACGCGCGCTGATGCGCAATGAGACGGTGCGCCGCATTCGCTACGGCCTGCGCAATGCCGAAGAGTTCGAGAACCTTTTTTATCACGACCTCATGCTCGCCGACCGCGTGCGCATGGACGTCTACGCGCGGGCGATCGAGAAGCACATTCACCCTGGGATGCGCGTCATCGACGTGGGTACGGGCTCGGGTGTGCTCGCCTGTCTTGCGGCCAAGCGCGGCGCGCATGTGATCGCGATCGAACACGGCGCGTTGATCGAGCGCGCCAAGGAACTCGCCAAGAGCAATGGCCTCACGAACATCGAGTTCGTGCGCGCGCACAGCAAGGAATACCGGACCAAAGAGCGCGTCGATGTGCTCCTTCACGAGCAGCTCGGCATGAGCCTCGTCGATGAAGACATGGTCGAGAATTTGGGCGATCTGCGACGCCGCGTGCTCAAGCCTGGTGGGCT
>JBILQT010000066.1:0-28836 GCA_044373065.1 Sandaracinaceae bacterium | reverse complement strand
GAGGAGCTTCGACGGGCGCATGACCGTCGGCGTGAAGAACCGCGTCACGCTGCAGATTCACAATCCCTCGTCGAGCGCGCTGCGTCTCACGATCCGCGATGACATCCCTGCGGGATGGCGCGCCGTACCCGATGAAGTGAGCGTGATCGTGCCCGCGTTCGCGCGACGTGAGGCCCACTACGAGGTCATCCCGCATGAGCGCGGCGATCACGTTTTCGGAGACCTTCACGTGCGCACCGACGGCATCTTCGGCTTGGGTGCACGCCTCCTGACCATCGCTTCCGAGCGCAACGTGCGCGTCTACCCGAATGTGCTTGGCGCAGGCGGCCAGGACCTCGCGTCACGCCTTGGCGACCTGCGCAGCATCGGCTTTCGCAATGTGCGTCGAAGCGGTGGCGGTGGTGAATTCGACCAACTGCGTGAGTACGTACAGGGCGATGCATTTCGCGACCTCGATTGGAAGTCGAGCGCCAAGCGACTGCGGCCGGTGACGCGCGTGATGCGCGACGAGCGAAGCCAGACCGTGCTGCTCGCGCTCGATGTGGGCCGCCTGATGGCGATTCGTCTGACGGAAGGTGACACGGCGACGACGAAGCTCGACCACACGATTCGCGCTGCGCTCCTGCTCGCCTGGGTCGCGCTGCGTCATGGAGACCGCGTCGGGCTCATCCTCTTCGCGGAGGACGTGCACAAGTTCGTGCCAGCCAACCGCGGGCCCGGGCAATACCGCGTGCTTCTCGAAGCCCTCTACGCCGTGAAGGCGAACTCTTCCTACGTCGACTTTCGACGCTTCGTGGAGTTCCTCCGCATCCGCGTGCCACGTCGCTCGCTCGTTGTGATGTTCTCGGATCTGCTGGATGACACGCATGCACTGCCATTGGCCGAGCACCTCGCGGGCATCCGCAACAAGCACCTTCCCGTCTGCGTTACGATGCAAGACGCGATTGCAGAACGCCTTGCGGCATCCCCCGTTTCGTCGCGCGAGCAGGCCTACGAACGTGCGGCCGCGGCAGACCTCTTGAACGATCGCGACAACGTGAAAGCGCATCTTCGGCGCAGCGGTGTTGGGCTTGTGGAGGCACCAGTCGGAAGCCTCGCGGTCGACACGGTGAATCGCTACCTCGAGATCAAAGCGCGCAACCTTCTCTAGGCTCCATGCGCCCAACTCGAAGCCTCGCGTTCCTTCTCGCGCTCGCCGCCATCGTGGCGCTTGGGACGTTCGGGCTCACGCAACTCCATCGCGAGGAGCCCGATGCACTCGGGCTCGCACCGACGCGCACCGCGTTCGTCGTCGAGGTGAACATCGAGGCGTTGAAGCGCGCTCCTTGGATCGCGCGCGCGGCCTCCGACAGCGCAGCGCTTCGTCGCCTTCGGGAGGACTGCGGCGCTTCGATCGATGCCATCCAGCGCGTGCGCGGGTACTTGCTCCTCAACGATGCCGGGCAGCTCGCAGAGGTCGTCGCGAGTGCGCACGGTACGTTCGCGCTAGAGGAGCTCACGCAATGCGTCGCACGCGCGAACGAAGGCATGGGCTCCGCGCTGCACGAGACCGAGATTGAAGGCACGCCTGCGCTTGCGAGCGACCAGGGGACAAGCGTCGCGGCACCACTGGGTGAGCACGGCGTGATGACGGGGCCTGCCACAGCGGTGGCTTCATCACTGCGTCAACTCGCGGGTGAAACTGCGAGTGCAGATGCCGCTTGGCGCCCACTCTGGGAGGGCCTTCAGACGCGTCGCGATGTTCGCGTCGTCGGCACGCTTCCAGAGGATTGGCGTTCGTTCTTTGGCCAGCGACCGCGTGGCGATGCGCATCGTCCAGAGCACATTGCGATCGGCATCTCGCTCGAACACGGCGTCGATGCAGAGGCCTCGCTCGCGATGCCCAATGAAGACGACGCGCGTTCCCTTGCGAGCGACATCGCGCACCAGCTTGAGGCGTGGCGTGCGCGGGAGGAGTTCATGCGAAGCGCGCTGCGACCCGCGCTGATGCAGACCGAGGCACGGAGCGAAGGCGCGCATGTGCACGTGTCTCTGCGGCTCTCCGAGACCGAGACGATCGACGCGCTCTTGCTCGTTCGGACGCTGCTCAACTGACGACGCGATCAGAGGTCGTAGTGCTCGATCAGAGGCACGCCCACCTTCGACATCAACGCAGCGAGCAAGGCCCAAGGCGCACGTCGAGCAAGCGGCAAATGCCCGTCAAACACGGCTGAATGCTCCACCACCGGCACCGCGCCGCGGTTCTGTTTGAAGTCGGAGACGCCTGCGCTGTCATGCACGAGCACACCGCGCTCAAGCGCATCCTCGGTCGAGAGTGCTGCGAGCATCCGATAGAGCCCGAGCGACTGCGGCAGGTGCGTGTCGTAGCCAAGAAGCGGCACGTAGTAGAGGCCGTTGCGCGTCCACGCGGCGAAGACTCCGTCGATCGATCCCGACCTAGAGACGAGCACCTGGCCCTCCAAAAAGCCGCAGGCGAGCGCATGCGTGACGTACGCGACGGTGAGCTTGGGGTTGTGCTGCGACCACTTGCCCACGTAGAGCAAATCGTAGAGCTCGGTGATGCGCCGCATGCCTTCGGGGTCGAGCGTCCGCGCATCAAGCACACGGTAGGCGCCTGATGCGAGCGCTGCATTCAGCAGCGCTTTGTCCTTCCGGTGGTCGCGCCGGTGCTGCGCCTGCTTTGGGTCTTGAAAGAGCACGCGACGGCTAAAGACCAGCCGCGCACCGAGCGCGCGCACTTGCGCATCGAGCGCCCTCCCCGTCCGCACATCGACCGAGCGCAGCACAATCGCGCAATCAGGATGGGCCTGGACGAGCGCATGAATGAGCGCCTTGAGCTCGCTCTCGGTGAAGCTCGGATGAAGGCTTGTCGAGGTGAGCCAGTTGTCGACGTAGACCACGCGATCAAAGTGCGCGCGCTGCAACACGCCACCGAGTGCCGTCACGATGCCGCGCAGTGGCGCCTCCAGCGCCGGGTTCTTGAGCTTGCTGATCTCCTCGGCGCCGTAGGTGATGTAGTGCGTGAAGGGCGAGACGATGTAGCTCTGTGCGGGTTGCTCAAGCGAGCGCGTGCAGGGCACGACATGCTCACCGGCGATGGCAATGAAGAGCTCCGCCGAGAGATTGGGCGCCACAAAGCGCGTCCCTTGGCGGAGGATCGGCTCGAGGTAGGCGCGTGCGCGCTGCGCATCCTCTGCCTTTGGCCACGCGATGTTTGCGTAGTCGGATGCCTTGTAGAGATGGACGTTGGATGAGCTCACGCGTCGCCCAGTGTGCGCGATGCGCGCATGAACCCAGCCGAAACTTGCCAACACTTTGCGGAGCGCGTGGCCTCTCGCCTACCATCGCCTCGTGCGCAAAGAACTCACCGCCATCGTCTTCTCGCTTGGGCTCGCGAGCCTGGGCACCCTGCCCACCGCAGCCCAGGAAGTGCGTCCTGCTGGGACGCCGCACAACCTCACCGAGTACGGTGGTGTTGCTCCCGGTCGCGCGAACCCGCCTCCTGCTGCGAACCGGATTGCATCGCGTCGCCGTGGCCGTCGCCCCGCGCCAACGTCCATCGTGACGTGGCCCGGCTTCCAGATGACTTCCTCGGGCGGCTCGCGCTTCTTTGTGCAGACGACCGCCGCGGTTGCAACGACGGTGAGCGAGTCCGATGGGCGCGTCGAAGTGCTCTTTCCGAACACGGCGATTCACCTCTCGAACAGCGGCCGCTGGCTTGAGACGCAGTTCTTCGAAACCCCTGTGGTGCGTGCGCGCTTCGAGCGTCGCGGCAACGACATGGTGCTCGTGATGATGATGCGCGCGCAGGTCGCCCCGCAGATCTCGAACGGCAGCGAGGGCACGTTCAGCTTCACCTACATCGACTTCAGCGCAGGCCACTACCGACCGGCCGACCTTGCGCCCGTGCAGCCCCCCGCACGTCGCTCCGAAGACGGCACCGCGACGATTCGCCCGGCCGCACCGCAATCGGAACAGAACTTCCCTGAGCGGCAAACCAACGCTCCGACCCGCGCCGAGAGTGCGGAGATGGACCGCGAGCGTCCGCCAGGCATGCGCTGATCGCCCCCTCACGTCGGCGGGGCTGCCAACCGCCAAACCACCCGTGCATCGGCCATCCCCTGACTCCAAGGCCACCCAAACCATCTGGTGTCAGGCAGTGCCCGCGTTCGAGGCAACGCAAACCACTTCTGCATCGGGCAGGCCCTGCGTTTTCGGCAACGCAAACCACTTCCGGGGCAGGCCTTCCCTGGCTTCGAGGTGGTTTGTCGCCTGGAAAAGGGGGTGGCTCCCTGTGTTGAGGCTGAAGCGAGCCTGAAAGCCCCGGGAACGTCCCGAACAGCGGCAAATCGCTTGACGCACCCTCCCGCGCACGTACCTTGCCGCCCCCTTCAGGAAGCAGCGCACACGATGGCAAGCCGAGAAAAGAACCCGATGAATCAGCTCAGCGCCCACATTGATCGGGCCTGGGATCGCATGTCTGCAGGCGACGCGGAGGGGGCGCTCCGTTCGGCCGAGAAAGCTGCTGAACTCGATCGCGAATCCCCCGAAGTTCAGAACCTGCTCGGTTATGTGCATGCCGCCTCGGGCAACGCTGAGAAGGCGATCGAGCACTACAAGCAGGCGATCGACCTCGATGAGAGCTTCGTCGAAGCCATGCTGAATGCCAGCGAAGTCCTGCTGCATCCGCTGCACGATTGGGATGCCGCGATTGCGATGATCGACAGCGCGCTCGAGTGGATCGAGGACGAGACCGAGCTTGCGGATGCACTTCTGCTCAAGTTCGATGGCTACTTGGGCAAGGGAGACAAAGCGGGCGCGGAGGCCGTGCTGAAGCGTGTGCCGAAGAAGCTCCCCGAGAACGCCGGCATTGATGCCGCACTGGGCCGCGCCTGGTTCGAACTCGGAAACCCAACGCTCGCCGAGCCCTTCTTGGAGCGTGCGATCAAGGTTGAGCCCCTCCTTGCCGATGCCCACTACTACATCGGGCTCTGTCGTGAGAGCCGCAAAGACTTGGCGGGGATGGCCGTCGCCTTCCTTCACGCGCGTGATGCCGAGCTCAAGCAGGGCTATCCGGCGAGCACGATGTCGCAAGAAGACTTTGAGGCGATCATTCGTGATGCGATGCAGAGCGTGCCAGAAGAGTTCGGCCCCATCATCGACGGCGCATTTGTCATCGTGAGCGACGTGCCAGGTGCAGAGGTCGTGGCCGAGGGCGTGGACCCGCGTATCCCCGTGCTGCTCGACGGGCTCTCGGCCGAGGGCGAAGTGCCCAAGGCCTCACGCATCTTCGTCTACCGCCGCAACATCGAGCGCATGGGCATGCCCAGCAAGGACGATGTCGCGCGCGCCATCGCCGAGGAGATTCGCCAGCTCTTCTTCGGCAGCGTCCCGCTCTTGGACGAACGCCCAAACTGAGCGGCGGCCTGCTTCGCCACGACCTTCGCGGGCTGGTTCTCCCAGCCCGTTTGGGCTAGCGCACCGCGAAGACGAGAAGCGTGCCGGCGTTCGAGACGACCGCTGCGAGGCCTGCTTCGATGGCGATCGGTGCCGCGAAACCGTGGCCATCCTCATAGCGCGAGATCTCGCGACCGAGCGAGGTGAGCGTCACAAGCCCGCCCGTGGTCTCGCCGTAGACGATGCTGTCGCCAACGATGCTGATGCTCGTGGGAGCCCCGCGCCGGACGGGCGTGCTCCAAAGCCTGTCGCCGTTGTCCATGCGGACCGATTGAATCCCGAAGTCGCCCGATGCGAGCGCCAAACGGCCTCCTCCGGCGTCAGCCAACGCAACCACGCCCGTCCACTCGGGGCGCACCCAGCGCACGCTCCCGCTCGCCGCCTCAAGGGCGTAGAGGCCACCCGCGAACGAGGCGACGTAGACGCTCTCGCCAAGCACAACGGGGGTCGTATCGACATCGGTGAAGCGCAGCTCGTCGGAGTGCGTGTCCATGTCGGCGGTGGTGTCGCGAACCCAGAGCACGCGGCCATCACTTGGGTCGAGCGCGACGACGGCGCCGTCCGTAAAGCCCGTGATGAGGCGACGGTCGGCAAGCACAAGACCTGCGTGGTCGGTGACGTAGAAGCCCTCGGGGGCTTGGCGTTCAAAGCGCCAGAGCGCATCGCCCGTGCTTCGGTCGTAGGCGCCCACCACATCGTTGTCGGTCACGATGTAGACAGCGTCCTCGGTGACGACCGGCGACTTGCCGAGCGAGCCAAGCATCTCCCCGCGCCAGAGCAGGCGGCCGGAGGTCGCGTCGAGCGCATGGAGAAAGCCGTCATCGCTGCCGACGTAGATCGTCCGGCGGTCGAGACTGAGGCTTGGCGGAGCGCCAATTCCACCGCCGGCCTGATACATCCAGAGCCGCAATCCTGAGCCCGTGAAGCACCACAACTGGCCCGTGCTCGAACCCACGAAGATGCGGTCGTGCAGTGAATCCAGCGTCGGAACCGCGCGCTCGACCGGGACCGTCACGCCCGACATCAACTCGTTCAGGGCCAGGTCCGCCCCAAGGCGTCGTGACCAGCGGAGCGAGAAACGCCCCATGCCCGAATCACCCGTGATCCGGTCCATCCTGTCCGAGTAGCTTGCGATGGCCGGAAACGCCCCGGAGCAAGCGCTTGCGAGCAACGTGACGCCGGCGAGGCAAGCCCCGCTTAGGCCGCGCATCAGGTTGCTCGCTGGGATCATTCGCCGCCGCCAGCGCCGCCCGCAGCCGCTTCCGCCTGCATACGGCGAATCATCTCTTGAATCTGCGGGTCCATCTCAGCCCCAGCGCCACCGCCGCCGAACGAAGGCGCTGCTGCTGCCGTGCTCGGATCAAGCTCGCGGAGTCGCATCTCAGCCTGTGCAAGGACGTAGGGGAACTCGGGCTCGGGTGCATCCGCATCTTCACTGCGAAGTGCCGCCACAAGCTCACGCAGCGCGGTCCGCGCCTCGTCCTCTTCGCCGCGCGCAATCTGAAGGCGCGCCAGGTGGTACTTCGACACCGACTCAAAGCGGTGCTCAGAGAGCTGACCCAACTGCTCGTAGGTGGCCTGTGCGCCCGCGAGGTCGTTTGCGCCCTCCTGAATGGCGCCGATTCCCTCAAGTGCCTGGAACCCGATGATGCCGTTCTCGCCGCCGTGATCTGCGGCCGCCTGGTAGAGCGGCCGAGCTTCTTCCGCGCGACCGAGTGACACCAGGGCACGCGCCGCACCCAAGCGCGCGAATGCGGCTGCATCCGTGTCGCCGTGTTCGGAGATCACGCGTTGGTAGGCTGCGAGGGCCGCCTCGTCGCGCGCCGCTGCGGTTGCGAAGGTAAGGCGGTCTTCTTCCTCTGAGTCCGGCGTGGTCTCGTCGGCTTCGACGACGGGCGCGTTCGCAGCTTCGACGGCCCCTTCGAGCAACGTGCCTGCAGCAGCCGCCTTGCTCTCGTTGAACGCGCGGTAACCAAGGTAGCCAGCGAGGCCCACGCCAACTGCGACCAGGGCGCCGATCGCAAGCTGGGAGTTCGCGGCCCACCAATCACCCGCACGCAAGGTCGCGCGACCCAGGTCTGTCTGCTCCAGCGGCTCCACTTCCGGGGCTGCTTCGGCAGTCTCGTCGAGTTCCTCGGGAACCTCGTCGGTGGGCTCAGGCGTCCCTGCGGCCTTGCGCTCTTCCTTCTTCTGCGCCTTGAGCACGGCCTTGGCGGCCTTCTGCGCTGCCAGACGGGCGCCTGCGGACATGGGACGCCCGCTCGGCGCGCCCGATGTCGAAGCACTCTCGTCACTGCTGCTCGACTCCGACTCGCTCTCAGGGCTCTGGGACGTCTTCTCAGAGGTCTCGCCTTCGTCGCTCGCGTCACCCGCATCACTGCGTGCGTCGTCATCAAGGTTGGGGTCGCGATTCGTTTCGTCGTTGCTGGACATGGTTTCTCGAGTCCCTCGATGCCTACCGAGGACAAAAGGCGGCGGATGATATCTACGCACCTCGATGAGTCAACGCTTTCGCCCGTCCGCGACGCGCGATCACGGCTTCGTGTTATGCCCTAGCGCATGAAGGCACTCCTCCGAACTGCGGCCGTGGTGTTGGCCGTCAGCGCGGCCACGACGCCCGCGCGCGCCTACGAGGACCAGCTCGGGCTCAGCGCAACACTCGGGTACACGGGGATCTTCGGTGACACCACCCTTCCCGCCCACGGTGCCAGCGCGGGCATCGGCGTCTCGTATGGCCTTGGCGATACATGGGAAATTCGTGGTCGCGTCGACTACGCCTTCCTCTTCACCAGCGCGCACCGCGGCGCCCTCACAGCCGATCTCGTCTACTTGATCGACGTGCTGAGCTTCGTTCCTTATGTCGGCCTCTCGGTGGGCGGCGCCCTCACGAATGTCGACGCAAACGGCCTTCTACCGAGCCAACTGCGCGGTGATCTTCTCCTCGGCGCGGTGGTCGGCGGCGATGTCGTCCTCGACCGCGAGTGGACGCTCGGCTTTGAAGTCCGTCCGCATGTGATGGTCCTCCATTTCGCGAGTGAGCCCATCGATGTCGCGGTGCTGCTTCGGGTGCAGCGCCTGATCGAACTCTGAGAACCGAGCGACGGAACGAAAAAGGCGCCCCGAAAGGCGCCCTTCTCTACTAACCCCTCAACCGTTCAGGGGCAGCTGCCGCGAGCGATGTACGAACCCGCCTCGCACGACGCGACGGTGCGGATGCCGCAGCAGTTGCGATCGTTGCAGTCGATGAAGCCGTTCAGGTCGTTGTCCATTGTGTCGGAGCAGGCTGCGAGCGTGTTCTCCGGCGTCGTGACGCAGTAGTCACGCGGCGTGGGCGCATCGCGGTTGCAGCCGAAGTCGCGGCAATCGGTGAAGCCATCGCAGTCGTTGTCGATGCCGTCCGTGCAAGCGGCCATGCCCATTTCGGCAGCAGCGCCAGCGCCTGCATCACAGCGGGTACTCGGGCCTGCATCGCGGGTGCTCGTGCCAGCATCGCGTCCGCATGCCGTCGTCGGGCCGCAGCCCGAGATGACGCGGCAGCAATCGAAATCGCCGCAATCAAAGAAGCCGTCGCCGTCGTTGTCGCAGGCATCGCCACAGGCACCCGCGGTGTTCTCAGGGCCCGTGACCGCGCAGGCCATCACAGCCGCGTCGGCGCGTGGGCCGGCATCGCGCATCGCACGACGTCCGCAGCCCGTGTCCGCACCGCAGGTAACGACGTCACAGCAGTCGAAGTCGTTGCAGTCGGCGAAGGCGTCGCCATCGTTGTTGCAGCCGTCGGCGCATGCCGTCGCGGTGTCCTCAGGGCCCGTCGTTGCGCAGGCCGGAACGAACGCGTCGGCGCGAACACCAGCGTCATTCATCGTGCGGCGGCCACAGCCCGTCGCGGGGCCGCAGGTGACGACGTCGCAGCAATCGAAGTCATCGCAATCCGCGAAGCCGTCGCCGTCGTTGTTGCAACCGTCAGCACAGGCCGTTGCCGTGTCCTCGGGGCCCATCGTCGCGCAGGCTGCCACGAAAGCGTCATTGCGCGGAACGTTCGCGTCCGTCGTTCCAAGGTTGGCATCAATTCCGACGCCTGCGTCGGTACGTGTGGACGGGGGACAGCCGGCAATGGCCCAACCACCGACACAAACCATCAAGCCAATGGACAAACGACGCATGCGAACTCCTCGGAAAGGGAAAGCGATCGTTTAACGCGGCGGGCCCGCATCGGGCAAGGCGTCCGCGCGCGTTGACACGCGAAGCTCACAGAGATGGGGGCGAAGTACCCGCAGCGTGGCGGGCCCAATGCCGCGCACGCGGTCGAGGGAGTCCAGATCGGGAAAGGCACCGTGGGCCTCGCGATCCGCAAGAATCCGAGCGGCAAGGCTGGGCCCGACACGCGGCAAGGTCTCAAGCTCCTCCGAGTTCGCGCGGTTGATGTTCACACAGGCGGGTGCGCGCTCACCCGTTGCATGCACCCTCTCCGGCGGCGCTTCGGGAGGCCGCACGCGAGCGAGCGAGGCTATCGCCAGTGCGGCGATCAAGACGCCGATCGCTGCAATCGGAGCGGTGGGGACATGCGAAGAGGTGCGCACACGCGTTCATCGCGTCCTGCGCACCTCTGTTGCGTTCTCAGGGAACGATTCGTCGATCAGGTACCGAGGCCGAAGCCGTCGTGGAGCGCCCGCACTGCAAGCTCGTGGTATTTCGCCTGCACGAGGCAGCTGACCTTGATCTCGCTTGTGGTGATCGCCTCGATGTTGATCCCCTCGGCCGCAAGCAGCCCGAACATCTTCGCGGCGACGCCCGCATGCGAGCGCATGCCGAGGCCGACGATCGAGACCTTCACGACGTCCTCGCGCACGAAGAGTTCGTTGGTGGTGAAGACCTTCGCCGCGATCTCGCGCGCGGGGAGGAGGTCACCTTTGGCGACCGTGAACGTCATGTCCGTGAAGCCGTCGTGCGACGGGTTCTGGATGATCATGTCGACGGAGATGCGGGCCTCCGCGAGTGCTTCGAAGAGTGCCGCGGCACGTCCGGGCTTGTTCTCGATGCGATGAATCGTGACCTTCGCCTCGTTCTTGTCGGACGTCACACCTGCAACCACGACCGACTCAAGCGACTCTTCTTCGTTCACGACCCACGTCCCTTCTGCGTCCGAAAAACTGGTTCGC
The DNA here is from genome assembly GCA_044373065.1 of Sandaracinaceae bacterium. Taxonomy (GTDB): domain Bacteria; phylum Myxococcota_A; class Polyangia; order Polyangiales; family Sandaracinaceae; genus JAFLCL01. The sequence continues at coordinate 18,223 of JBILQT010000066.1, read as the reverse complement.
ACGTGCACAGGCACGGCGTACTTCATGGCGAGCTCCACCGAGCGAATCTGCAGCACCTTCGCGCCAAGCGAAGCGAGCTCAAGCATCTCTTCGTAGCTAATGCGCGAGACCTTCCGCGCGTTGCGGCAGACATTCGGGTCGGCCGTGTAGACGCCGTCGACGTCTGTGTAGATTTCACACGGAACGCCTTGGCCGAGCGCAGCGGCGATCGCGACGGCCGTCGTGTCGGAGCCACCGCGACCGAGCGTCGTTGTGTTGCCGTCGTCGTCGATGCCTTGGAAGCCGGCGACAATCGCCACGCGGCCTTGCTTGACCGTCTCGATCAGGCGATCCGCATCGATGCCCCGAATGCGCGCCTTGGTGAATGCGGAGTCGGTGCGGAGGCGAACTTGATGCGCGAGAAAGCTCGTCGCGGGGACGCCGATCTCGTTCAGCGCAATCGAGAGGAGCGCGACGCTCACTTGCTCGCCCGTCGCGACGAGTGCATCCATCTCACGCGGATCAGGGCGCGCTGAGAACTGTTGACCGAGCGCAATCAGGCGATTTGTCTCGCCGGACATGGCACTCGCGACGAGCACAACATCGTGGCCCGCCTCACGCGTGCGCTTGACGCGCTCCGCAACCGCACGAATGCGCTCCGGGGTACCGACGCTCGTGCCACCAAATTTTTGAACGATGAAGCTCACGCGGCCCGCATCATCGAGAAGCCGCCGCGCTGCGTCAACCGTTGAAACGCGCCGTTCCCAGGTGAATCGCAACCTTGACGGCGAACGCGACGGCAATGTCTAGTGCTTCCCATGGCGCATGCCGATGACGACTTCGTTCGCGAACATCAGGGCCTCGTACGTAACGTTGCGCTCCGCGTGCGCTCCGAGATGGACCTGAACTGCGATCTCGAAGACCTCATCAGCGCTGGCTATTTGGGCCTCATGGAGGCGAAGGGGCGCTTTGATCCAACGCGCGGCGTCCTCTTCACAACGTTCGCCTACTACCGTGTGCGTGGCGCTTGCATCGACAGCATCCGCAAGATGGCCTACCTGCCGCGGCGCGCACACCAAGCCCGCAAGCTCGCGGAGGCGGCCGATGCCGTGCTTGAGCAGGCAGCCGAAGATCGTGCTGCAACGGCGAGCGCGAAGGCAGACATCGACGCCACCGTCCAAGCCATCGACGATGTGCTCGGTAGGTTGACGGCGAGCTACGTCATCGAGGCTGTCAGCGCGGAAGAAGCGGAAGTGGAGAAGCCGGACGATCAACTGATCCGCGCCGTGGAGTCGAAGCGTGTGCGCGAGGCGCTGCTTGAGCTTCCCGAGCGCGAGTTGAAGGTCGTGCGCGAGTTCTACTTTGAAGGCCGCGTGCTGGATGACATCGCCAAAGACCTCGGCATCTCGAAGTCATGGGCAAGCCGCATCCACACCAAGGCGCTTGGCATCGTTCGGTCTCGCCTCGAGCGAGGCGCGTAGGCGCTACGGCCGCAGCGCTGCGAACGAGCGAAGGAAGTTCTGGCCGAGCACGTTTTGAATGCGCTCGGTCGTCCACTTCGCATCGAGCATGTACTGAACCAGACGCGCGAATGCGACGCCGCCATCGAGCAAATCGGAGGGCGGGACGATGAAGCCGTCGTAGTCGCTTCCGAGCGCGGCCGCATGCTCGCCGCCTGCACGGAGGATGGCCTCAAGGTGCGTGATCACGTGCCTTCCGTCGGTTGGTTTTCCGTCGTGCCTACGACCCAGAAAGCCGCGATGAAACATCACGCCCACGACACCGCCGAGGTCTGCAATTGCCTTCGCCTGCTTGTCGGTGATGTTCCGCCACATGTCGTTCACCGAGCGCATGCAGGTGTGCGTGACGATGGGTGGCTGCGTGCGGTCGTGCACCTCGAGCGCGTCCCAGAAGGTCTGCTCGCTGGCATGTGCGAGGTCGACGAACACTCGCCCCTGATTGAGCGCTCGAATGTATGCGCGGCCAAGATCTGTGAGCCCGCGCGCCTTGCCCAAACGCGCGGGGCTCGAGGTGTCGCCGAAGGTGGAGTTGCTCAGATGCACGACGGTCACGCGCGTGATGACACCGCTCGCATCGACGAAGCCGTCTTCGAAAGCGTTGCCACCTTGAATCGTGATGAGCGCTGCATGACGCCCTTCCCTGCGCGCCGCGTCGTACTCACTTCGATTGCGCACCACCGAAACGCGCGGGTCTTGTCGCAGCGCCGCCTGCAAGCCTTCGACGTTCGCCTTCGCGATGCTTGGCCGCTTTGGGCCCGAGCGCGTGATGTTCGTCGCGATCGACCACATCGCACCGGTGAGCCCACCCGAGTGCACGCGGGGCAGATCGAGGTGCCCGAAAAAGTAGCCCCAGGGGAAGCGCCCGAGGTGGTCCTTGTGAAGGTCGTAGCCCCAGAGACGCGGCGGGATGTACGTCTCCAAGTGCAGGTCGATAACCTCACTCGCGCGCAAGAGTTGGACGGCTTCGAGGCTCACGTTCGCGCGTGCTGCAAAGTCCTTCGCGTCTTCCATCGCGGCATCCTACGTCGTTCTCTTCCTGCCTTCGCGCTTTCATGCGTGGGGGCGCGCGAGTAGGCTCGCCGAATGCAGTTCAAGCGGTGGAGCTCTCTCGTTCTCTTGGTCGCAGGTGGTTGCAATGGGCCCGCGCAGACCCCGCATCTGGGCGCGTCTCCTGTCTCGGCGCAGAGTGAGTCGGGCGCGCCCGTCGCACGTCCCGGCACGACCTGCGGAGGCCAGTTGGATTGCGGCGAGGGCCTGCTCTGCGTCGAGCATCACTGCAGGCATGCAGCGACGAGCGTGGCCGGAGAGATTCTCGCAAGCTCGGCGGAATCCCTCGCGCAAGCAGGCGATTGGGAGGGCGCCATCCGGGCCTATGGCGATGCACAGCATGCCTACGAGGCGGCGCACGCACCCGTGCCCGCGGAGATTTCATGTCAGCACGCAACGCTCATCTTGAGCACCGCAACAGACACCGCGACGCGTGAGGCAGGCGCACATCAAGCCGATGCATGCTTCCGCGCCTCCGTGCCGGGCTTTGCACCGCGTGAGGAGGTGCGTCGCGCAGTCGCACGTCTTCGCTTTCAGGGCCTCGATGTCGCGCTCTTCGATCAGGCGACACCGGCTGAGCGCTTCTTCACGCAGGAACAATCTCCGCCGACCGTCGATGCCGTCACTGCCACGCTCGAGATGCCCACCGAGGAGCAGCCGAACATCGGCGACCTGCGTGAGCAACTCGCGGCGGATATGTCGAAGCACGCCGTGGCCGAGTGCTTCATCCAGGACTGGGAAGTGCGGCACGAGCGCGAAGCACGCGCCTCGCTCGTCATGCGCTACGCGACACGGATGCGCGACATGGGTGACTACGACTCCTACGTGCCGGAGCTCACCGTCTCGCACACCGAGCTCAACGACGACGGCTTTGGCCCCTGCGTCGCGCGTGCGCTCACGGCCAACCTCACGGCGCCGCGCTCGGGCCGTGTCGTCGCCTGGCAGATCACGCTCGACGTTGCCGCGCACATCAACTGAAGCCTCATGCCGGACAACGAAATGAGCCTCACGCTCGCGATGCTTCTCGGCATCGTGCAGGGCGTCACTGAGTTTCTCCCCATCTCAAGCGATGGCCATCTCGCGATTGCCGCATGGCTCTGGGGCGAGGTGGAGGTGCCGCTCTCGATGGTGGTGCTCCTCCATCTCGGCACGCTGATCGCGACCGTCGTCGTGCTGCGCGACGATGTGAAGAAGCTCTCCGCCGACCTCTTCCGCGTCCTCCGAAATCCGCGCGAGGCGATGAAGACAGCGGAGGGACGCACCATCCTCACCGTGCTCGTCGCAACGATCCCTACGGGCATCATCGGGCTCGCGATCGAAGGCCAGGTGGAGACGTGGTCGCGCATGATGCCCGTCGTCGCGGGCTGCCTTCTTTACTCGGCAGCCTGGGTTGGTTCCGTGAAGTGGGCGGGCGCGCGCGCCACCAAGGACGAGGCCTCACTGCCCGTCGCGCAGGCGCTCTTTCTCGGCGTCATCCAAGGCCTCGCAGTGCTCCCGGGTGCATCGCGCAGCGGCTCGACGATCGCACTGGCGATGTGGCTTGGCCTCACTGGCTCGGCGGCGTTTCGTCTCTCGTTCTTGCTCTCCCTGCCCGCCATCTTCGGCGCCGTCTTGCTCCAGCTTCGGCACCCCGAAGTGTGGAGCGAGCTTGGAATGCCGGGCCTCGTCGGCGTGACGGTCTCCTTCGTGGTTGGGCTCGTCTCGCTCGCCGGATTGCGCGAGATCGTTGCCCGTGGGCGCTTCTGGGCCTTCGCCATCTACCTCATCCCGCTCGGTCTTTTTCTGTTTGCGGCTGGGATGCGATAGACCCGCGGCATGGACACGTCTCACGTCTTTGCGGTCGTCATGGCGGGCGGCTCAGGCACCCGCTTCTGGCCCCTCTCGCGGAAGAAAACGCCAAAGCAACTCCTGGGTCTCGTCGACGCGCAGAAGACGCTGCTCGCATCGACCTTGGAGCGCATCAAAGACCTCGTCCCCGCAGAGCGCGTCCTCATCGTGACGGGCGAGCATCTCGCCGAGCCAACGCGTGCCGCCGTGCCCTACGTGCCGGCCGAGAACATCCTCGCCGAGCCAAGCGCGAAGAACACCGCGCCCTGTGTCGCCTGGGCCGCCTACCACGCCCTCCGCCGCGACAAGGATGCGATTCTGGCCGTGCTCGCGGCCGATCATTTCGTCGCCAACGAGGCCGCTTACCTCGCGACGATGCAGCAAGCGCTTCGCGCCACGCGGGATGGCTCGCTCGTCACCATCGGCATTCGTCCCTCGCGCCCTGAGACGGGCTACGGCTACATCGAGGTGGGACGTGAGACGGGCGAGTCCTTTGAGGTCTCACGCTTCGTCGAGAAGCCCAACCTGGCGCGGGCCCAAGAGTTTCTCACCGCGGGCAACTTCCTCTGGAACAGCGGTCAGTTCTTCTTCCGCGCCGACGCGATTGTGCAGGCCTTCGAGCGTCATCTGCCGGAGGTGGCCGCGCTGCTGCAGGGCGTGAGCACGAGCGCGCCGAGCGAGGAAGCGAGCATCGTAAAGAGCGCCTACGCGACCGTGCAGAGCATCTCGATCGACAACGGCGTGATGGAGCGCGCAGAGCGTGTGCGTGTGGTGCCCGGTGACTTCGGCTGGAGCGATGTCGGCAGCTGGACAACCGCCTGGGAGCTCGCCGAGAAAGACTTGCTCGGCAACGCCGCGAAGGGCGCCACGCCTGTGTGGGTCGATGCCCGCGGCAACTTTGTCCACGCCGCACCCGGCAAGATTGTCGCGCTCATCGGCGTCGAAGACCTCGTCGTCGTCGACACGCCCGACGCCCTTCTCGTGATGCCGCGCAGCAAGGCGCAAGACGTTCGTGCCGTGGTGGACGCCCTGCGCGGCCTCCGCGACGACGCCATCTAGGGCACTTATCTTTTGGTTTGATCGCGGCTTACGTCCTCGGTCCCTCCCTGTGGCTGGGAGTGCACGACTATCGGTCCCTGCGGGCGCGCTCGCGCTGAAACCAAAATCTTGCGTGCCGAAAGAGCGACTCTGTTGAACTGCAAAATGAACCAATCCAACGGGAGATACTGATGATTCCGAACCCGAATGTGTTCCGCGAGTACGACATCCGAGGCCTGGCTGCGCGCGACTTCCCCGATGATTTCATCAAGGCTTTGGGCCGCGCCCTTGGCACCTTCTGGCAACGACGCGGCTGTAAGCGCGTCGCGGTGGGTCGCGATTGTCGGCTCTCCTCACCGCGCATTCATGCCGCGTTGATGGCGGGCCTGACACGCTGCGGGCTCGACATTATCGACATCGGGATGGTGCCCTCGCCCCTGCTCTACTTCACCGTCTTTCACTACGACCTCGATGGCGGCGTGGAGATCACCGGGAGCCACAACCCGCCGGATGACAACGGCTTCAAGATCATGCTCGGCAAGGCTGGCATCACGAACGCTGACATCCTTGAGCTGCGCGAGATGATCGAGCTCGACAGCCGCCGTGACGCGGATGGCAACCCGGCCGAGTACTTCACCGACCGTTACGACGGGACAGTCACAGCCCTCGACCCGAGCGCGGCGTATGCCGGCTTCATCCGCGGCAACATCCAGCTCGGGCCACACCCCGTGCGCTTTGCGATGGATGCCGGCAGTGGCGCGGGTGGTCCGATGGCGCTCCTTGCGATGAAGACGGTTGGGCTTCAGCCGATCTCGCTTCTCTGCGAGCCCGACGGGCACTTCCCCGTGCATCACCCCGACCCTTCCCTCCCCGAGAATCTCGCGCTGCTCATCTCGACCGTGCGCGAGCACAACCTCGACTTCGGCATCGCCTTCGATGGCGACGCAGACCGCATCGGTGTCGTCGATCGCAAGGGCAACGTCGTCTTTGGCGACAAGCTCCTCATCATCTACGCGCGCGCCTTGCTCGCACGTCATCCCGGTGCGCCCGTGCTCGGTGAGGTGAAGTGCTCGCAGGTGCTCTACGACGACATCGCCAAGCGCGGCGGACGCCCCGTGCTCTGGAAGACAGGTCACTCGCTCATCAAGAAGAAGATGAAGGAGGAGCACGCGCTCCTCGCGGGCGAGATGAGCGGACACGTCTTCTTTGCCGACCGCTTCTTCGGCTTCGACGACGCCATCTATGCCGCCCTTCGCTTCGTCGAGATTGCGACCCACACCGGCCTGAGCATCGAGGCACTGCTCGAGGGCGTGCCCGAGACGTTCTCGACCCCCGAGCTGCGCGTGGATTGCTCGGACGAGACGAAGTTCGACGTCGTGAACCGCGTGCTCGCGCACTACAAGCCCACCAACCGCATCGTCGATGTCGATGGCGCTCGCATCCTCTTCGACGACGGCGCCTGGGGCCTCGTGCGCGCCTCCAACACGCAGCCCGTGCTCGTCCTTCGCTTCGAGGCCTACACCGAGGCCCGCATGAATGAGATTCGTGCGGACATCGAGGGCGTTGTGACGCGGGCGCGCGCTTCCATGGGTGCGTGAGGCGTCGTGAGCTGAGCGCGCGAGGGCGTGCGTGAGGGCCGGACGCCGTCCGATTCATCTCCAAGCGCGCGCGGTGGAGGCACCGCATCGTTCGACTCCGCCATTCACGGCGTGGAGAAAAACAGCATGACCAAGACGCGATCCCTCCTCCTCTCGTTGGCCCTTGTTGGATGCGGGGAGACCGCGGCGCCCGAGGGTGCAGCCCCCGTCGCGTCGGTTGTGCCCGCCGTTGTGGAGGCACCCGCCGTGGTCGCACCTGCAGCGCCTGCTGCACCTGCCGCGCCCGCACGCATCGGCAACTACGGCACCTTCCAGCTCTCGGTGAACACGATTGCGGCCAACGGTCAGTGCATGGAGATCGCCGCCGATCTGCCCGACGACCCCGCCGCAGCCGCCGCAATGCTCCAGGGCTTCAACGGGATGGCCGTCCGCACCGCAGGCCAGGGCGGCCCAGGCGCCGTGTCCAACACCGTGCGCTGCCCCACCGAGGGACGCGTCCCAGGGGTCGCGGGCGGCTGTGCGATGACGATGGGTGCTGGCGCCTACGTCTCCTACTTCTACGCAACCGGCGAGCACCCCTCCACGACGGAAGCCGCGCAGACACAGTGCACCGCGATGCACGGCGCCTGGACCGAGTGAGCGCCTAGGGTTTCGCGGACCCACGACCTCGTGGTTGTGCCAACGCCCGCTCCAAACGCGGCCCACGACCTCGTGGTTGGCACAAGGAGGCAAGGTTTGTCCAACCACGGCCTCGTGGTTCGGAATTCCAGCACACAAAGCGCCGCCCACGAGTTCGTGGTTGGCGATCCCGGCAGAGGAAAGCGCACCCACGGCCTCGTGGATTCGCTTTCTTCGTCTCGTTCTCCCAACCACGAGCTCGTGGTTGCCCTTTCCTCCCCTCGTTTTGCAAACCACGGGCTCGTGGGCGGCTCAAGACGCAGAGAGTCCCTGGAAAACGACGCAGGTTCCGATTCGGAATCCGCGACGGAGCGGTCACACTGCCAGGATGACCAAGCGAAGCCTGCCCTCCCTCGGCGCCGCCGCCTCCGTGAGCCATGCCCCGCCCTCGGTGGATGAGGCCCGCGCGGCCCTCGGCGGGCGCATCGAGGCTGCGATGTTTCCGCCCCTTGGGATGAATCCCGGCGTGCTCGTGCAGTTCGTCGATGTGCGGGGCAAGGCGCTCGAGGGCGCGCTTGTCTTTGCCTCGCACGAGGATGCCGATGTCTGGGTGGGTGAGGGGCGACTGCACCGCGTGCCGCACGCGCGCATTCGGGGCACAGCCGACGCCTCCCACGGGCATGCGCTGGCCGATGTGGCCGCCGATGCGCTCGTCTTCGCGCAGCTTCATGAGGGCGCGCGCGTGCGCTTTGTCGATCGCAAGAACGCGATGCAGTCCGGGATGCTCGTCGAGAAATGTCGCTACGGCGCGCTCGTGGAGAACGAGGCCAAGACGATTCTCGCCGTCAGCTTTCGACGCCTGTGGCCTGTGTGATCTCGCTGTACATTCGCGGGCATGACGAACGCTCGACGACCCTTCCTCCTGCTCACGCTTTACGCACTCGCCTTCACCGCGCTCATCGGTTGCGGCGGAGGCGCGTCGCCCGAGGAAGGCAACAGCAACAACGGCACTTCTGGATCGGAAGCGCCTGTCGGACCGCCGCCCTCGTTCCTGCCTGAGGCGCACCGCGTCCTTGCGAAGCTCGACATGGCGCGCGTGCGTCGCTCGCCCGTCGCAGCCGATGTGGAGTCAGCGATTGCAGGCCAGGCGATGTGGCAGGAGCTGACGGCAGGCTCGGGCATTCAGCCAGTGCAGGAGCTCGACGCGATGGTGATCGCCTCCGAGGCGCTCTACGCCGACAGGCGTGTCGCTGTGCTGCGCTACGTGGGCACCGAGGCGATGATTCGCGATCACCTGCTGCAGATGTCGATCGCGCGCTCGATCCCGCTCACATGGAGTGAGGCTGGCGGCTTCGCGGTCAGCACGCTGCCCGTCCCCCTCGCGATTCCACACTCGGTCGTGCTCACGGCCGCACATGAGATTGTCATCTGCCCAACGGATGACGTCGCACGCATCGCAGAGGTCGCGCGCAACCAGGCGCTTCGTCGTGCAGGCAACGCCGACATGGTCGTCGAGCCGACGTTGAACTTCGCCGCGCAAGAGCTCGCGACGGCTGACATCCGTGATCGTCTTCCGGCCTACGCGGGCTACCCAACGCCACCCAACACGACGCGCGTCAACGTGATGGAAGACGACGCGACCCACTACCTCTTCGTCTACATCCACGCGGACTTCGCGAATGAAGCGGACGCGCAATCCGCACTCGATTGGGTCACCGCATACGCAGCCCAGTACGCAGGCCATTTCCTTGTGCGCAGCGCCGGTTTGAGCCGCCCGCTCGAAGCACTTCAAGGCACGCGTGCAGGCACCGCCATCGACCTTCAGACGAACCTCACGCCCGATGAGACACGCCGCGCGCTCGGAGCCGCAGCACTCCTTCAGATGATGCAGGCCAACCGATGACATCGACCGCACGTTCATCACTCCTCTGGAGCCTCGCGCTCACGCTCATGGGCTGCGGCGCAAGCGCGCCGTGTCCTGTCTGCCCAACGGTTCCAACGACGGCGCAAAGCGAGCCCGAGGTCACCGCGGAGGCCGCTCCGCCCGAGGCGACTTCGAGCGTGCCCTTCGTGGATGACGGAGTGGTTCGTCTCGAGGGCACACCCGAGATCCCGCCCGCGCTTCATGCGCGTCTTCAGCAGTACCTCGAGACACGCAGCGCAACGCTTCAAGAGCTCTCCGAGGACGGCAGCGCGATGCTCATCACGACGCGCTTCGCGAACACCGCGCAGCTCCATCTCGTGCAGCATCCGCTTGGGGATCGCAGGCAGCTCACCTTCTCCGAGGAGCCCGTCTTTGGCGCTGCGTTCTATCCCAATGACGCGAACAGCATCCTCCTCCAGCAGGACATCGGCGGCACCGAGAACTACCAGCTCTACCGCTTCGACCGCCGCACCGGACGCAGCGCGCGCATCACCAACGGCACAAGCCGCAACCCCGAGTTCTTGTTCAACCGCGACGGCTCGCGTCTCGCGTACGTGTCCAACGCGCGCAACGGCGCCGACATGGACATCTGGATGAGCGATGGCACCACCGCAGGCGAGCTCTTCTTGGAGCGCCAGGGCGACTGGCACCTGCTCGAGTTCTCGCGCGATGGCAGCAAGCTCTTGCTCCAAGAGTTCGTCTCGATCCTCGACCAGCGCATCTACGTCGTCGACGTCGCCACACGCGCCGTCACGAGGCTCTCGCCCGAGGCCACCACAGGCGCGGACCGCACCGCAGCCTTCAGCGCTGACGGCCAGAGCGTCTACATGGTCAGCGACAGGCTCGGCGACTTCGCGCAGCTCTACGAGGTCTCGCTCGCGCATGTCGAGAGCAGCGCATGGCGCGCGTTGACTGCCGCGGTTCCGTGGAACGTCGAAGAGCTCGCGCTCAGTGGCGACGGCCGCAACCTCGCCTTCGCGATCAACGAAGACGGCATCTCGACCCTACGCGTTCTCGACACGCGCTCACGTCGCATCACGGCCATCAGCGGTGCACCCCGCGGCGTCGTCACGGGCCTTCGCGCAGCACGCAACGCGAACACCTTCGCCTTCTCGATGACGGCCTCACAGCTCTCGGGCGATGTCTTCTCGGTCGACCTGCGCACGAGGCAGGTCACGCGCTGGACCGAGAGCGAGATGGGCGGCATCGACCCCTCCACCTTCATCGAGCCCGAGCTCGTTCACTTCACGAGCTTCGATGGACGCAGCATTCCCGCGTTCTACTACCGACCGCGCCCCGGGCCCGAGGGCAGCGATGAGCGCTTCCCGCTCGTCGTCAGCATCCACGGCGGCCCTGAAGCACAAGCGCGCCCCTGGTTCTCACCGCTCGTTCAATACCTCGCGAGCGAGGCCCGCATCGCCGTGCTCGTGCCCAACGTGCGCGGCTCCGATGGCTACGGGAAGGCCTACCTCGCGCTCGACGACGGACGCCTCCGCGAGGACAGCGTGCGCGACATCGGCGCCCTCCTCGACTACGCCAACACACACACCGAGATCGACAACACGCGCGTCGCTGTCTACGGCGGAAGCTACGGCGGCTACATGGTCCTCGCCTCGCTCGTGCACTACGGCGCCCGCCTCCGCGCAGGCGTCGACATCGTCGGCATCGCGAACTTCGTGACCTTCCTTGAGGCCACCGCGCCCTACCGCAGAGAGCTCCGCCGCGTTGAGTACGGCAACGAATCCGACACCTCGATGCGCGCCTTCTTGAGCGACATCTCCCCCGTCACGCACGTCGATCAGATCCAGAACGCGCTCTTCGTTGCCCACGGCGCGAACGACCCGCGCGTGCCTGTCGCCGAGGCTGAGCAAATCGTCCAAGCCGTGCGCAACCAAGGCCACGAGGCCTGGTACATGCTCGCGAGGAACGAGGGCCACGGCTTCATCCGCAAGGCCAACCGCGACCGCTTCACGGAGTTCTCCGTGATGTTCTTGGAGCAGCACTTGAGGCGCTGAGGCGCAGCGGCAACTACGTGCAAGACGCGATCAGCGCGATCGCGTCTTGAGCCAATCCCGCACCGCATCGCCCGTCGCGAAGGGCCAGGGCCGCAGCTTCGCAATCGGCACGCGCTTGATGCCCGCGAGCTCCTCGCCGACCACCGGCTCGCCCTCTGCCACCACGTGGTAGGCGATGATGATCTCATTGCGATGCGGGAAGGCATACGCACCGACGAGAGAGCGCACCTCGCCGACCAGCGAGAGCTCTTCCTTCACCTCGCGCAGCGCGCCTTCCTCCGGCGTCTCGTTCGCCTCAAGAAAGCCCGTCACAAGCCCGTACATCCCCTCAGGCCAGCCCTTGTTTCGCGCGAGAATCACATCCTCGCCCAGCTGCACAATCGCCGCGACCACAGGCGTCGGATTGCCGTAGTGGATGTAGCCGCAGTCATCCGAGGCGCAGCGCAAGCGCGTGCGCTCTTCGAGTGTGACGGGGACAAGTGCGGTGCCGCAGCGAAGGCAAAACTTCGGTTGACTCATGCGCGCTTCGTGCGCGAAGGTCGGGCGCAAGTCGAGAGATGGGAGGCGCCAAACGCGCCAGCCAGGTGAGCAATCCAAGGAGAGTCGGATGTTCGAGCTTCTGCCTGAGATCAGTACCGATGGGGACGTGATGCGCGTTGAGACGGATGCAGGAAAGCTCCGGATGATGGCCGCTGTCATGGCGGTGTGCGGGCTCTTCCTCGCCATCCTTGAGTTCGTGGAAATCGTCTACGACGACCACTATCGCCCCTACGTTGTCTTGATGATCCCGTTCGCGATTCTTGGGGGCTCCTACGGGCTTCTCTTCGCCAGGCGCATCGCCAAGCAACGCTCATTCACCGTCGACCGAAAGATGCGCGCCATCCAGCGCGATGACGGCGGGCAGACAGTGCTCTTCTCGAGCATCGCGCATCTCGAGACACGGAATGAGTGGGTGGTTGGTCGATCGCTCGACGTGGTGCTGCACAACGGAAAGCGCATGCGCATCGGCGTGAGCCGCGACGAGGGCGATGTGGAGCTGCTGTCGAATCAGATCGCGCGCTTCACTGGGTTCACACAGCACTGAGGGGGAACACCATGAGCCAAGGCAAAGCAATTTCTCTTGAGGGCGATGTGCTCTCCATCGTCGTGAACACGCGTAGCGTCTTGTGGGCGGGGCTCGTCCTCCTGCTGGGTGGCATCGCGGTGACGGTCATCTCGATGGCGGTGGTTCTCTTCGCCCATCACTTCCGCATCTACCACCTGCTCTTTCTCGTGCTTGGGCCAGGCGCGGCCCTCTTGGGGCTCCTCCTGCTCGTCTTCGCGCGAAGCATCGCAGGCGCTGCGACGTATCACTTCGATCGCCAAGCCCGCGTCGTACGTCGAGGGAATGGCTCGCAAGCCATCTTCGTCGGCATCTCGCATCTGCAGATCGACGAGACGGAGCATCGGATGGAGCTGATGCTCATGCTCAAGAACGGGAAGCGATGGATCATCCAGAGCGCGTCGACTGAAGAAGCCGAGGACTGCCGCGAGTTGAAGAAGCTCTGCGCGCAAATCGTCAGCCACACGGGGATCGAGCACCGCGAGTGAAGCGCATTCGTGCGCGAGAGCACGGTCATCCAAGGCGCCTCCGATACGATGCGCACCGATGACTCAAGACGTGCCCACGCTCGGCCGATGCCTCTCCCTCCTCGACAGCACGTGCCGTGAGCGCCTCACGCCCTTCTTCGACCCGCTGCGCGTGACACGCGGGACCTTCGTCGTGCGTGAGGGCGAGCGCGATGACGACATGTACCTGGTGGTCGAAGGCGAGGCGCGCGTCGTTCGCGGCGACTTGGAGGTGCTCACGATGCACCCAGGTGACCTCTTCGGTGAGCTCGCCTTGCTCGCGGGAAGGCCGCGCGGCGCGAGCGTGATCGCGAGTACAGACATGCTGCTGATGCGCCTCACGCGCGCCCGCTACGGCGACATCGTGCGCAGCGAACCCGACCTCGCGATTGCGCTGGTGCACGCGCTCGCAGGAGGCCTTGGCGACAGGCTCGGCGAGATGACGGAGCGCGTCGGGATGCTCTTGCGTGAGCGCTCGCTTCCGCGACGAACAAGCGTCGAGATCCGCTTGAACGGCGTGACCAAGCTCGTCCCGTTGGGCACGCCCATCGGAAACCTTCTGCCATCGCACGTGGGCGAGTCGGATGTTGTCGCCGCGCTCCTCGACTTCAAGCCGGTGAGCCTTGGAACACCGCTCTCGGCAGACGCGACCATCGCCCCGCTTGCGACAGATCACTGGGAGGGCGAGCGCATCCGTCGCGCAAGTGTTGGCCTTGTCTTGCTCGAGGCTGCGCGTCGCGTGGAGCGCGGTGTGGTGCGTCGCTTGGGCCCCTCACAAGGGGCATCGCAGCTCGTTGAGACGATGGAAGCGCCGCTCGATCTCGCGGCCTTCGCGGTGCAGCTCGAGAAGGAGATGCACGCACTGGTGAAGGATGACGTACTGCTCTTGCCTGAGTGGTGGACGGTCGAAGAAGCATCGTCGTATTTCACCGATGAGGGCTGTGATGAGATCGTGAGTCTCCTGCTCACCTGGCGCGACGCGATGGTTCCGCTCGTGCACTGCGGAGAGACGCGTGTCATCGCGTTTGGCCCGCTCCTTCCGCGTGCAGGCCGCATCGGATTCTTTCGCATCGACGTCGATCGCAACCGGCTCTTTCTCGTGATGAACAACGACGCGAACGAGACGCCGCGTGTGCTGCGGCCGGCCGCGGAAGCGATGACGACGGAGCATGCAGGCTGGCTGCGCAAGCTCGGCGTGACGCATGTCGGTGCGTTCGATCAAGCGTGCATCCGCGGCGAGGTGAACCAGCTCTTGCGCGTCTCCGAGGGCTTCCAGGAGAAGCGCATCTCGGTCATCGCCGATGAGATCGCGGGGCGTCGCACGCGCATCAAGGTCATTGGCATCGCGGGGCCTTCCTCCTCCGGCAAGACGACGTTCATCAAGCGCCTCACCGTGCAGCTTCAGGTCGTCGGCATTCAGCCCATCGCACTCTCGCTCGACGACTACTACGTCGACCGCAGCAAGACACCACGCAGCCCCAATGGCGAGCTCGACTACGAGGCCTTCGAGGCGCTCGACGCGGAGTTGCTGCAGGGCGAACTCTCGCGCTTGCTCGCAGGCGAGGCCGTGCGCACGGCGCGCTACGACTTCAAGACAGGCAAGAGCTTGCCGGGTGCAGGCACCGAGTTGCGCTTGAGCGAGGGCTCGGTGCTCCTGCTCGAAGGCATCCACGGCTTGAACCCCAAGCTGCTCGGCGACCGCCTCGATGCAGACGAAGTCTTCCGCATCTTCGCCTGCCCGCTCACGAGCCTTCCCCTCGACGCACTCACCCGCGTCGCCGTCTCCGACCTGCGTCTCATCCGCCGCATCGTGCGCGACAGACACACGCGCGCGACGACCGCCGCCGACACAATCGAGCGCTGGCCCTCAGTGCGCGCAGGCGAGCGCAAACACATCTTTCCTTACTTCGATCAAGCCGACGCCGTCTTCGACAGCGCGCTCATCTACGAGCCCGCCGTGCTCAAAGTCTTGGCCGAGCGCTACCTCCTCGAGGTGCCGCAACAACACGCCGCGCACAAGACCGCGTGGCGCTTGCTGCAGCTCCTCTCGCGCTTCGTCAGCATCCAACCGAATGAAGTCCCGCCGACGTCGATCCTGCGCGAGTTCATCGGGGGTTCTGGCTTCGAGTATTGAAGCGCGATTGACCGCGCGAGGTTCGAAGCCATAGCGTTACGCATGCCTTCATCGCGTTCGGTCTTCGTGTTGGGCGTGCTCGCGAGCGCGAGCTTGAGTGCGTGTGATCCCGTCGTGGCGCGCCCCGATGCTGGAGATGGAGGCGCCGATACAGCCGAGCTGCCCGACGCAGCGCCTCCAGTCGACCCGATGCCGTTGATGCACTTCGATGCCGACGCCGCATTCGATGCGCCCTTCCCCTCGGATCATCTGCGCAAGGCGGACGGCACCATCGACCTCTCGCGACTTCCCCCTGCGACGCGCAACTCCGTCGTGCGTCAGCTCCGCGCGGCCGCGAGCACGCTGCAGGGCTTTGGCGCAACGAGCGCGATCCATCTCAGCTTCACGACGCCACTCGATGAGGCGAGGTTGCCCTCGGGCATCCTGCGTTCTTCGACGGCGCCCGTGCAGCTCATCAACATCGAAGCGGGCCCGCACTTCGGAGAGCGCGCGCCGATCGAGCTCTACTTCGCGGCCGACGGGGGCCCCTTCGGTCACACCAACGTGCTCACTGCGCTGCCCGTCCAAGGCATCCCGCTGCGCGGTGGAGAACGCTACGCGCTGGTCGTGATGCGTGGCCTGACTGCGACAGACGGCCGCGTGATCGAGCGCGCGCCCGAAATGGATGCGGTTGCGCGTGGCGAGACCGTGCCAGGCCTGGGTGAAGCGAGTGCGCGCTACCTCGCCGCCTACGGTGCCCTCGCAAGCCTCGATGTGAATGCGGCCGACGTCCTCGCGATGACTGTCTTCACCCCGCAGGACCCGACCGAGCGCATGCAGCGTGCTGTCGAGACAACCACAACGCGCATCGAGCCCACGGGCCTTGAGCCGCGCGAGGTCTACAGCGACTACTGCGCGTTCCACGCAACAGCCCAAGTGCCCGTCTTCCAAGAGGGCACACCGCCCTACGCCAGGACGGGTGGCGCCTGGGTTTGGGATGAATCGGATCACCTCGTCTTGGATCACTTCGAGACGGCCAACGTCTGGATCACGGTTCCGCGCACGCCGATGCCAACGGCTGGCTTTCCGCTTGTCCTTCTCGTGCGTACCGGCGCGGGTGCAGACAACGCACTCGTCGATCGCGGGCCGCACGCCATCGCGGGCGGAGTCGCCGTTCCAGGCACGGGCCCGGCAACGCAGTACGCGCAAGCCGGATGGGCGGGCGTGCAGTTCGACGGGCCTCACGGTGGCATGCGCAACATCACCGCAGCCGACGAGCAGTTCCTCGTCTTCAACATCCAGAACGCGACGGCGCTCCGCGACAACCTCCGTCAATCCGCGCTCGAGCTCGTCCTCTTCGCACGCTCACTCGACACCCTGCGCGTCGACGCGACGACATGCCCCGGCCTTGCCGCAAGCGACGTACGCTTCGACCTCGATCACGTAGCGCTGATGGGTCATTCGATGGGCGCCAGCATCGCGCCCATCGCGATGGCCTTCGAGCCGCGCTTCGAGGCCATGATCGTCTCTGGCGCGGGCGCGAGCTGGATCGAAAACATCATCTACAAAGAGAGCCCGCTCCCCACGAGACCCATCGCCGAGGCCCTCCTCGGCTACACGGGTCGCAGGCTGCGCGAGGATGATCCCGTGCTCTCGTTGCTTCAATGGAGCGACGAGGAGGCGGATGCTGCGGTGTACGCGCCCATATTCTCACGCGATGCGACATCACCACGCAACGTGCTGGTTTTCCAAGGCGTGCGCGACACGTACATCCCGCCCGAGGTGGCCAATCCGCTCACGCTCGCCCTGGGCATCGACGTGGTCTCGCCTGTGATCGAGCCAAGCGTGATCGACGCGTTGTCGCTCACGGCACGCCAGCAGATTCCCTTCCCCGCCTCATTGAACCTGCGCGGCGCCACCGCGGCCCTCGTGCAGCACGAGGAGGACGGCATCGAGGACGGCCACGAGATCCTCTGGCAACGCGCCGACGCACGCATGCAGATGGGTTGCTTCCTTCGGACGCTGCGCGACGAGGGCGCGGTGATCGCCAACGCCACCGCGCTACCTGCCGCCTGCACCCGATGAGAGGCCAGGCGCTCTCCACGCCGGAACTTCAAGCGCTCTTCTCCCTCACGTACGGAGGACGCCCTGAGGCCCGCCTGAGGCCCGAGGAGGAGCGAAAGTCTCGCGTGTTGCCGGGGGTACTTCAGGAGGCGCTGAGGCTCCTGTCGCCCCGCGGAACGCCCCTTGTCGTCGATGCAGCATCGGGACGCGCACCCCTCGCACTCACCCTCGCCGCTGCGTGCCGAGACGCGGGCTTGAACCTCATCGCGATCGACCGCAGCGAGGCATTCGGTGCGGCAGCCGCGAGTGCATTCGCGCGTCTGCCCACACACGCAAGCCGGCTTGAGACCCGCACGGGCGATGTCGGCGACGCATCGCTCTGGCCCAGCGAGCCCGACCTCGTCGTGTCCATCCACGCCTGCGGGACCGCCTCGGATCTGGTGATCACACAGGCGACCGCGGCAGGCACCAAGCACATCCTGCTCATGCCCTGCTGCGTCTCATCGGCCGTCCCATCCGCGGCACGCGCGGACATCGCCGCGACGGCACTCTGCTTCGAAGGCGGGCTCACGCAGAAGCGCTTTCGCGATGTCTACACGCTCAACGAGCGACGCCTTGTTCTCGAAGCGAGCGGCTACAAAACCGATGTGGTCGCGCTCTGCCCCGAGAGCGCAACACCGTACAACCTCGCCCTCCGCGGCGTACGCGCCCACGAACCCGTGCGCATGAGGCGCGCGAGGCAAGCGCTTGAAGCACTCGCCTCGCAAGCTCACGCGCTCAGGTGATCTCGCCCTTCTTCTCTTTCTCGATCCAGACCTTCACCTGGTCTTCGATCACCGCCATCGCCTTGCCCTGAAAGACGCGGAACAAGA
>JBILQT010000349.1:0-6867 GCA_044373065.1 Sandaracinaceae bacterium | reverse complement strand
CGCAGGTGGGTGGTCCGGACCGGGCCCGGCGCAGTGAACTGGTCGAGGGTGGGTGGTCCGGACCGGGTTGGACGCAGTGAAATGGTCGAAGAGGGTGGTCCGGACCGGGCCCGGCGCAGTGAACTGGTCGAAATGGGTGGTCGGGACCGGGTGTCAGGTAGCCGAATGTTCAGCTCACCAGCTCGCCGATGTCCTCGCCAACGATGTGCTCGCCGTCTTCATCTTCGACCTCCTCGATGAGCACGCCGCCGTCGGCACAGACGACCACGATGCCCTCGGGCACCTGCATCGCCTCACCGGCCTCGAGCACGGGCGGAACCTTGCCCTCATAGCGCTTGGCGCGGACGATCAAGACGAGCTCTTCCCCGAGCATGGCCGCGGCGAGGGGTGCGGGAGAGGCTGCGCGAACGAGGCGAAGGACATCCTCGACGGAGCCCTGCCAGTCGATGGCGAGGTCGTCTTCGGTGGGGAGCTCGGCTTGCGTTGCGAGGCGGATGTCCTGCGCTGCGCCTTCCAGCTCCTCACCGCGTGCGAGCCTGTCTGCGCACTCGACGAGCAGCGCGAGGGAAGGGCGGTCGAGGCGCTTGGCCAGCTGGAACGAATTCTCCGTGGGCGAAATCGTCACGCGGCGCTGCGCGATGATGTCCCCCGTGTCGTACTCGGCATCGAGGCGGTGAAGCGTCACGCCCGTCTCAAGGTCGCCCGCTTTGATTGCATGGAAGGTTGGGTCGGGGCCGCGATGCCTTGGCAGAAGCGACGGATGAACACCGAACGCGCGACGGCCTTTGGGGCCCTGCACAAGGTCGAGCACACGCGCTGGGATTCGCTGTGGCCAGAACCAACTCAGGATGGCGTCCGGCCTTGCGCCAGCGAGCGTTTGCACGATCACCTCGTCGTTCAGATCAGGCTTGCCCAGGAGCAGCGGGCGCTCACTGGAGACGCCTGGGTCGACAAGCGTGGTGGCGATGCGCTCGCGTGCGCGACGCCTTCCTGGCATGTCGAGATGACCGAAGGAGGCGACGACAGGGATGTGACCGTGTCGACGGAGGACCTCTGCACCCAGAGGAAGACCGAAGTAGAGGAAGCGCACGGAAGTGGTATACCCCGCGTCGACTTTCATGCGTGACAGCGACTCCACCAAGCGCACCCAGGGCAGCGACGAACCGCGGCGCACCATCCGCGTTGTCGCGGCGGTGGTCGGTCACGATGGTCGCTACCTCATCACCCAACGTCGGCCCAACGCAGTGCTGCCGCTGCTCTGGGAGTTCCCGGGCGGGCGTGTGGAGCCGGGTGAGAGCGACACCGAGGCGCTGCGTCGCGAGATGCAAGAGCGCCTGGGCATCGATGTCTCGGTGGGCGACCTCATCTCGTACGTGACGCACCCCTACGAGCACTACACGGTCGACCTCTTCCTCTACGACTGCCGCCCCGCACGAGGCACCGCCGAGCCCGTCTGCCGCAACGTGCATGAGTTCCGCTGGGTGACCTCGGATGAGTTCGATCAGTTCCCCTTCACGCCCGCCGATGAAGCCTCGATGACGAAGCTCCTTGGAGTGAACGATGCGTAAGCTCTCCGTTCTTGTTGCGCTGCTCGCGCTCACGGCATGTGGTTCCGAAGAGCCGCGCTTTCAGCGAAGCAGCGCTGCCGAAGGAAGCGCCGAGGCTGTTCCAGAAGCGCCGGTCGACGAGGGCCCGCAGCCGCTCCGCGTGGGTGCCGATGGCGAGCGCATCTTCGGTCGTGAGCTGGCCGATGGCGTTGCAGTCACGCCGCTTGCGACGATTGCCTCGAACGCGACGCAATACGCCGACCAGGTGGTGCGCACCGAGGGCACGATCGAGCGCGTCTGTCAGCGCATGGGCTGCTGGATGGAGCTTCGCTCTGAGAACGTGCAGCCCATTCGCGTGCCGATGGCCGGGCACAGCTACTTCCTCCCGCGCAGTGTTGCGGGGCATGTCGCGATGATCGAGGGCCGCGTGGCGGTGCAGCCGCTGACCGAAGACATGCGTCGTCACCTCGAATCCGAAGGCGCGCTGGCGACAGCGAACTCGCTCTCGATCGAAGCGACGACCGTCGTGGTGCGCTGAGTTGGCGGACGCGAACGCTGCGGGCATGAAGTGCCCGACGTGCAGTTTCCTCGTCCCCGAACATGCAGAGCGCTGCCCGCAATGCGGCCGCGTGTTCGGCGAGGTCAATCGCTGCCCGAGCTGTCACGCCATCGCCGCCGTGGTGCCGGCCTCCAGCGGCTACAAATGTGCGGCCTGCGGCAAGCCGCGTGAGCTCAAGCCCGGCACGACCATCCTCGGCGGCTCGCGCGCGACCTCCTCTCCGCATCGCGGAGCCTTCCGTGCGCTCGGCGGATTGCTCCTCGTGTTCGCGATCCTCGGGGCCTCGGCATCGACTGCCCTGCTCGGCATCAACGCGCTTGGCATCGGCACTGCCGCACTTGTCGCGCTCGCCTTCAGCGCCTTGGCATTTCGCTTTCTCGGGCGCGGGCAGAGTGTCGATGCAGAGCACGCGGCGCACCGCCTGGCCGGGCGTCGTGCCTCAGCGCAGAAGCTCCTTCAGCAAGGCGCGCTGACGAAAGAGGACCTCGCTGCGAAGCTCTCCATCGGTGTCGAAGAAGCGGATGCAATCCTGAGCTCGCTTGCGGCAGATGAGTCGAGTGGCGTGCGCGCGGATGTCGATGAGTCCGCGGGTGTCCTTCGCTTCAGCACCCTGCCTGCGGTGCGCATCGCAGACCCGGATGCACCGAGCGACGATGAGGTTGCGGCCGCGGCCGAGCTGGAGTCGAAAGAGCAAGAGCGCAAGCGCGAGGCGTGACCGCCGCGGTTGTGGCGAGCTGCGCTTCGCATGTAGTTTGAGTGAATGAAACGCGCCGCCCTCGCTCTCTCGCTCGCATGGGCTGCTGGTTGCGAGGGCTCGCTCGCAGCGCCAGATGCGCCTCACGCCGATGCTGCCCAGGCGCCTGTGTTGGATGCGTTCTCGCCGACGGCCGATGCACCCGGCCTCGATGCAAACGAGCCAGATGCACCTGGTGTCGATGCCTTCCTCGCGACGCCCGATGCGCATCTGACCACGCCCGACGCCCCCTCGGAGACGTTGCGGCTGCCTCCCGCCAACGCGCCCTTCGACTATCAGCTCGGCGGGCCCTACGCGGTGCCGCGGGGCGTGCAGATTGTCTCGCGTGATCGCACCGAGCGCCCTGCCGCGGGCGTGTTCAACATCTGTTACGTGAACGGCTTTCAGGCGCAGCCCGACGCGAATGACTTCTGGTTGAACCACCCCACGCTCGTCTTGCGCGACAGTGCAGGTCGCCCGGTGATCGACCCGGATTGGGATGAGATGCTCCTGGATGTGCGCACGGCAGCCAAGCGCACAGAGCTCGCCGCGATTGTTGGCGGCTGGATTCAGCAATGCGGGCGCGATGGATTCGACGCGGTGGAGATCGACAACCTCGACACCTACTCACGCTCAGGCGGTCGCATCACCGAGGCCAACGCGATTGCGTACATGCGCCTCTTGAGCGACGTCGCGCATGCGAGCGGCCTTGCCATCGCCCAGAAGAACTCCGCTGAGATCGCAACGCGGCGCGCAGAGATGGGCACCGACTTCGCGGTCGCCGAAGAGTGCAATCGCTACTCCGAGTGCGACGTGTACACGGCGGCCTACGGCAACAACGTCTTTGTGATCGAGTATCGACGCGGCGATTTCACGACGGGCTGCAGCCGCTATCCGAGCCTCTCGATCGTCCTTCGCGATCTGAATTTGGTGCCTGTGGGAAGCGCTGGATACGTCTTCGACGGCTGCTGAACGTGATGTGAGCGTGTAGAGTCGCTCCGTGCTCTTCCTTCGCAAAGCTGCGCTGCGTCCGGTGCCTCGTTGGGCCCTCGTGCGTGAAGATGTTCTGACGCTCGTGGAGTCGCAGCTGGAGGGAGACGGCGACGCGCTCCAGAAGCGCCTTGATGGTGCCTACCGCGACATGGACAGGCGTCAGCCGCACCTTGCGGAGTGGCTCGCAGAACAGGTTGCAGGGCGCAGCGATGATCTCGCGCAGTCGCTCGGGTACTTCCTGATCGTGACGGTCTACCTCGCCTTTCGCGAGGCCTTCCCCTCGCGCCTCTCCCCCATCGACCCCTCGCACCTCGCCCTCGCGCGCGAGACCTTCGATGCCGACGCCGCGCTGCGCCGCGACGACCCGAGCGAGGTGGTGGAGACCGACGACGTCGTCGCGATGACGCAGCCCTCGGTTGTGGAGTTTGTGCAGCACCATCTGGATGAGGCGATTGAGCAGGCAGGCGAGTCGCCCGACCTCGACTCGTTCGATCACGTCTATCGCACCGTGCTCGTGGAAGTGATCGCGCTCTCGCACGCGGTACTGCCTCCCGAGGGCCACATTCAGAGCGGCCCCGCACTCGCGTAAGCCATCGCGGCTCGAGGTTCGGGACAGGAGACACGTCGCATGCGCGGAAGTCGTTCGTGGAGTCGTTGGTGCGTCGCGTTCGCGACCTGGCTCTGTGCCTTGGCCTGGGTGCCTGCCGGAGTCTTGGCGGAGGATGCCGCGGTGGATGCGGGCATCGTTGCCGAGGCCATCGCGGAGGTCGCGGAGCCTGTGGAAGAGGAGGACGTCGCGCCGCCCCAGCAGGACATCCAAGTCGGCATGTACATCAACCAGTTGCCCTCGATCGACCTGCGGATGAACCAGTTCACGATCGACTTTTGGATCTGGTTTCGCTGGCGTGGACCTGCGAGTGAGAACCCTGCCGATACCTTCGAGATCATCGGTGGTCGCATCAACGCGCGGATGAATCCGATTCGTCGCACCTTGCCCGACGGCTTCGAGTACTCGGCCGTGCGCATCAACGCGACGATCACCGAGCACTGGGACCTCACGCGCTACCCCTTCGACAACCACGAGGTGGGCATCGAGATTGAAGACGCGCTCCACGAGGAGCCGCTCTGGCGCTACGTCAGCGACACGGAGAACACCGGGATCGATCCGGACTTGCTCGTGAGCGGCTGGCAGGTGGGCGACTTTCAGACGGCCGTCTCCACGCACGCCTACCACTCGAACTACGGCGACACGACGCTCGCTGCGCATGCGGAGTCGGAGTACGCGCGCTTCACCTTCACGCTGAACCTTCAGCGCGTTGGAGGCGCGCGCTTCTTCAAAGTCTTCTTCGCGCTCTTCATCGCGACGCTTGCCGCGTGGTGCTCGTTCTTCATTCGTCCGCGTGACGCGAGCCCACGTGTCTCGGTCTCGGTCGGCGGACTCTTCGCATCGGCGGCGAGCAGCATCGCGATCAACAATCAGCTGCCCGATTCGAACGCGATCACGATGGCCGATCAGGTCGTCTTTCTCTCGCTCGGGACCATCCTCTTCTGTCTGCTCGGCACCGTGTTGGCGCTCTACTTTCACTACAACGGTGAAGAAGAAAAACACCGTCGCTTGGACAAGGCCTCGGCCGCGATTGTCCCCGTCGCCTTCCTCGCGATCCTTGCCTGGATCATCACGACGGCCTGAGCGCGGCGATTTCGTGATGGGCTGCCCCGCACCTGGCCACGACACAACTGCGCGGAAGTTCGTTCCGTTGATGCGCCACGAAGCATAGACTCCACCTTGCCTCTCCTTGAGAGGCTTCCTCGGTCTCCCTGGAGGTTCCATGAGCCGCTCCCCTTCGAAGCAACTCCTTCTCGTGGGCCTGGCCCTACTCACCCCCGCCGCGGGCTGTACCCCGGGCGGTGTTCGTCGCACTGGCGCCGACACGGGCATCAACACACGCACCGACACCGGCATGACGATGGCCGGATGCATGGCCTCGGAAGACACGGACGGCGATGGCATCGCCGATGATCGCGAGGGCACGCGCGATTTCGATATGGACGGAACGCCGAACAACGCCGACCTCGACTCGGACGGCGACGCCATCAACGATGCGGAGGAGAAGGGCACGGGCGGCCCCTGCAATCCGATGGACACGGATGGCGATGGTCAGGCCGACTTCCTCGACCGCGACAGTGACAACGACGGTCGCACCGATGACGACGAGCGCACGGCTGGCACGAACCCGCTCAACGAAGACTCCGATGGCGATGGCATCGACGACCTCACGGAAGATGTCGCGGGCAGCAATCCCTTGGACGGCTCGTCGCGCCCACCCGAGACATCGCTCTACGTGATTCTCCCCTACATGGCGACGGACGTTCGCGAGTTCGATTTCTCCACCCGCCTTCGCGCCGCAGACATCTGCTTTGTGGTCGATACGACGGGCTCGATGGGGAGCACGATCGCGCAGGTCCAGAGCACGCTGGCGGAAACAATTGTCCCCGGCATCGTGCGCGCTGTCGGGCCGGGCGCAGACGTTCGCTACGGCATGACAGCCCACGGCGATTTCGCGGATGGAGGTGACAACTACACGGGCAACGTGCAGGTCTTCCAGCGCATGACCACCGACGTCGCCGCCGTAACCCGGGCCACGATGAGCCTTCGCGCCGATGATGGCGGTGACTACCCCGAGTCGCAGACCGCTGCGATGCACGCCCTGATCAGTGGCTTCGGCACACCCCAATATCAGGGAACAGCGACTCGCGAGATGAACCCGTCGAACCCAGCGGATTGCGGCGGCGTCGACCCGGATGGACGACAGCCCTACGGCTGGTGCTGCTTTGAAGAAGGCCGCGTTCCAATCATGGTGCTCTTCTCCGATGCCGCTTGGCACAACGGCGTCGATGGACTGGACGGCACGGCACCAGGCAGCAACTACTACGGCAGCGTGCCAGACGCCGCGACGTGGACTCAGTTGACGGCGGAGATGACGCGGCGTGGCGCGTACTTCGTCGGTATCGACGTCGGCCGAGGAGACACCTTC
>JBILQT010000348.1:0-6868 GCA_044373065.1 Sandaracinaceae bacterium | reverse complement strand
CACCTTCATGCTCTCACTGACACTGACCTTGTGATGGTCAGTCTGTGATGGTCAGTCTGTGATGGTCAGTCTGTGATGGTCAGTTTCACCACCGATGATGAAACTGACCATCAGCCGTAGCGGCTGTAGAAGGCTTCAACCCGGGATGGGATGTCCGACAGAAGCGCGTTGAGCGCTGCCCGCGTGGGCGGGAGGAGACTCTCCTCCAGGAGCTCGTGCGCCGTGGATTCCATCACCGAAATCCGCTCCAGCGTGGGCTCCGTCTCCAGCTTCGCTATCGCCAGCAAGATGCGCGCACCCCGCTCTGCGTCACTGCTGTACGCGAGGTACGCCATCAGTCTCACGAGCGCTGCATTGTCGTCTGGTGAAATGAGCGAGAAGGCCCTGGCGATCCCTCCCGAGACAATCGCGGCGTCGATGGCTTCCGGCCTCAATCTGGGCGCTACCTCAGTGGGCGCGACGTCCGCCGTCTGCCGAACGAGGTGGGCCCGAGAGACGGGCCACGGGTAGTGGACGAGGAGGTCCGTCGCGGCCGCGCGGACTTGGGCCGAATCGGATTCAAGGTACACAAGCAACTTGTCGATGGGATAGCGCCCCTTCGCCCGTTCAAGTGGCATGTGCATGCGCGAGAGCGCCTCACGGATGGCCTCGGGCGTCGTGGCTCTGCGGGCAGCCATCAACTGCACATCCATCGCGCCGCGAACCCGTCGCATCAAGTCGCGCGCGCCGTGTGGCAGGCAGGCAGGACAAAGGCAGTCGGACTTGCCGTGCTGCTCCGGTGTCTCAATCCAGCCCACGCGCTGCGTGACCTCCTGGATGCGAGCCACCTCCTTCGCGCGCACGGGGCGCAGCACAACAATCTCGTTCCCCTCTGGAGCACGCAGCAAGCGCCGGATGGCCTCGCCGAGAGGCATTCGGATGTGGCGCTGGTTGTACCGGCCCACAAGCACTTCCTCCTCGCTCGGCAAGCGCAAGTGAACTGCGATGAGGCGCTCGTCATGCCATCGACGGAGCTCGCGCATCCACTGGTAGGTCAACCCGAAGTCGGGCGTCATCGGCATCGCGAACAGGACGTGCGGATGTTCCACCCAAGCAAGGTTCTCATCGAGCACTGGCCTTCGCGCGCCACGAAGACCTGCTCGTTCAATGGAGCGTTGCTGGGAAGCACGGGCGAGGTGAATGAGTCGGGGCATGGCGTGATGGTCAGTCGTCGTGGCGCGTTTCACCATCGATGATGAAACTGGCACGTACGTCGTCAGGGTCAGTTTGGAGAGACCGCGCTCACGCCAGCGGCGTCCGAGGCCTTGATGCGCCAGGGTTCGATGATGGCACCTCTTCGCGTTCTCTTTGTGCATGGCCTTGAGTCTGGTCCGCAAGGCAGGAAGTCGCGGGCGCTGCGTGAGGCGGGCTTCGACGTCGTCGCCGAAGCGATGCCGTGCAGTCAGCGCAGCATGCTGAGAGATCCCTTCACGTTGGGTCTCTTCGCGTTCGCAACACTGGCCATGATCCTCGGCATGCAGATGGGATGGAGAGGCGCGCTCGGCACCGCCTTGCTCGTTGCCGTGGCGGCGCCGACAGGCCTCCGCGTGGTCATCCGAAGAGCCTTTCGAAGAAGCGTGCTTGTGCAAGAGAGGGCGCTGCGCGAGCACGCGATCGACGTGGTGTTGGGCTCCTCGTACGGAGGTGCGGTGGCGCTGGAGTTGCTCCGCAAGGGCACGTGGAAGGGGCCGACGGTGTTGCTCTGTCCCGCACATCGTTTGGTCGCTGAGCGCGCGCGCCTTCCCTTTGTCGCCTTCGTCCTTGGGGCTGACGTCTGCATCGTGCATGGGACGAAAGACACGACCGTTCCCATCGCGCACTCGCGTGCGCTGGTTGCCAACTCGGCTGCCACGCTTCTTGAGGTCGACGACGACCACCGTCTGAATCAGAGCGCGACACCAACGAAGCTCGCGGAGTGGATCGCGCTCGCAATGGGTCGCTGACGCACCGTCAGCTCGAGATGGTCAGTCTCACCATCGATGATGAAACTGGCACTTACCGCGTGATGGTCAGTTCGAGAGAGAAATGAGAGATGGCTGTACGCCGCGTTGGTGTTCGACTCCGACTCGGTGGCGAGGGCTGTCGTTCCTCGCACGCATCCTTCTGGGTTCCCTCGAACGCAAGCATTTGCGCCGTCAATGCCCGGTTACGGAACCACCCAGAACGCATCGCGCGAGTCCTCGGTGACGCTCGCTGGCCAGAGCCCATCCAGCATCGACGCGGCGTTCAGTCGACTTCTGCTGTCTTCGCTCGATCGAGATGGTCAGTGCGTGATGGTCAGTCCGTGATGGTCAGTTTCACCACCGATGATGAAACTGACCATCTTCCGTTGTGGTCAGTCGAGGGGCTTGCGCGCGACGACCACCTTCGCGACGAAGTGCGACTCCACCGACTGCACCTCAAAGCCGCATTCCTTGAGCGCCTCCTCGAGTGGGTCCTTCAAATAGTCTTGGTAGAAGGGCTCGTGAAACTCTTGGGGGAAGCGCTCGAGCGAGAAGCCCACCTCGGCAGATTCACTCCATTGTGCGGAGTCTTCGATGACCAGCAGGCCCCCTGGGGCGAGCACGCGGCGCATCTCCTTGAGTACGTTGCGCCGCGCATTCTTCGGCAGCTCGTGGAAGAGATAGACGTTGGTGAGGATGTCGAAGGAGGCATCGCGAAAGGGCATCTGCTCCGCGTTGTCGGCCACGAGAGAGACGTCATCTACGTCGCGCAGCGTCTGTCTGGCCTCGTGCAGATAGAAGGGTGAGAGGTCCATCCCGAAGAGGCGCACGTTGGGATGCGCGAGATGGAGTTGCGCGAGTGTGCGGCCTGTTCCGCAGGCCACGTCGAGCAGGCGTGCGGACTTGGCGTCGGGGTTCTTCGCGGCGCGCTCATTCAGGAAGCGGGTGATGGGCGGGATGACCTGGCGACGCATCACATCGGCCGTGCCACCGAAGAGAAACTCGACGCCGATGTCGTAGAGACGCGCCGAGCGCCGGCTCAAATAGCCATCCGTTTGCCAGTGGAACGTGCGGCGGAAGTAGGGCGGATACTCGCTCTTGATGTCGGGCAGATCGCGGTAGTCACCACCACGCCTTCGCGCATACACGTTGGGCAGATCGCGCATGAGCTCCGGCACGCGCTTGAGGTATTCGCTGATCGGAAACTGAAAGAGCAGGGACTCCGGGTAGAGCCCCTCATGCACGTTCGCGAGGTCGCGTTGGAGCAGGGCGCGAAGGCGTCCGTGAAGCTTGGTGAGCTGCTCGGTGGTGGGCTTGGGGCCCGTCATTCCGCTCACGCCACGCAGGGCGCGCTGGGCAAGGGCTGAGGGCACAAAGACGGAGAGCTGCTGCGCGAGGTAGGCAGCATCAACGGCTTTCTGCCTTCCGTAGGCACGCGTTCGGGTGAAGGGCGAAGCATCCGTGAACATCGAGACCTCCTTGTGCGGATCGTAGCGCGCTCTTCATCGGGCCAAGCGATGGATGCGGTAGCGCGCTCACGCACAGCGTTACGGGCTTGCGCAACTTGTACTCGAGAGGCGTCATTGCATGCGCGGGATGGCGCGTGAGACGCTGCCCGCATGAGCCAAGACTGGAACCAACCGCCTGCGCCCCAACAGCTTCCACCCTCGGGTTGGGGAGCTCCTCCTGGAGGCGCACCGATGGGCGGACCTCCAGGCGGACAACCGGGTGGTTACGGGCCTCCTCCGGGTGGGCCAGGCGGCTACGGCGCGCCGCATCCCGTGGGCATCCCGGGCGGTGGTGCCGAGAACAACCTCGCGCTCGCCTCGGTGATCTGCGGCGGCATCTCGGTCGTCAGCCTCCTCTGCTGCTGCGTGCCCATCGTGAACTACATCGTTTGGGTCGTCGCACCGCTCACGGGCATCGCGGCCATCATCACGGGCATTCTCGGCCTTCGTGAGGCGAACGAGACGGGTGTTCGCAAGAACGAAGCGATTGCGGGCATTGCGATGGGCTCGGTGGGCTTTCTGATGATTGCAGTCGTGATCATCATCGCCCTGCTCGGGATGGGCAGCGTCCTGGCCGCTGGCGCGATGCAGCAGCACTGAACAACGCGTTCGCCAACAGAAACTATGGTGCCCGACGCAAGCCCAGTATCGTGATCACGTGACCGAAAGGGACACACACGAAGATTTACTCGGCAGACGCGTTGGGCCCTTTCACGTTGTGGAAGAGCTTGGGCATGGTGCGATGGGCACCGTCTACCGGGCGCAGGATCTCTTCCTTGGTCGCACGGTCGCGCTGAAGGTTCACAAGAAGCGGCCCAATGCCCAGGGGTTGCGGCGTTTTCTTCAGGAGGCGCGTGCGGCGCAAGCCATCTCGCATCCGAACATTGCGACCACCTTCGATGCGGGCAGCGAGGGCAACCTCTACTACCTCGCGATGGAGCTTGTGAGCGGCACCTCGCTCTCAAGTGTGCTGCGCAACGGCGCCATCCCCTGGCCCGATGCGGTGGAGATCATCGCGCAGATCTCTGCGGGGCTCGCGGCGGCGCATCGCGCGGGCGTGATGCATCGCGACCTGAAGCCATCGAATGTGATGATCGGTCGCGATGGCATCGTGAAGCTCGTCGACTTCGGGCTCGCCAAGCAGATCGACACCGACGACAGCGAGGAGATCGAGCACACGATTGTCGACTGGGCCTCGGTGCAAACATCACCAGGCGCGGTGCTCGGCACGCCTGCGTACATGTCGCCCGAGCAGGCGCGCGGACGCGTGGTCGATGCGCGTGCGGATGTGTTCTCGGTGGGTGTGCTGAGCTGGGAGATGATCGCGGGCCAGGCGCTCTTTCGGCGCAACACGCCAGCGCAGACGCTTCGCGCGATCATCGAGGACCAAGCGCCCTCGCTCATCGCAGTGACAGGGACGCCGGCATGGCTTGTTCAGCTCATCTCGCGTTGCCTTGAGAAGGAGCCGTTGCTGCGCTTCTCCGATGCTGCGCACCTCTCGCAAGCGGTGGGTGAGCTCAAGCAAACTGGCGTGGACGATGGCGCGCTGAACCTCGCGCGCTTGGTCGCGCAAACCCTCGGCCCGCGCATCACGGCGCTGAGCACACTGCCTCCTGCGAATGCGCCTTGGCCTGCGCGTCAGCGTGTGCGTGAGAGCCCCTTTGTCGGCCGCATCGAGGCGCTGCAGCGGGTGGATCAAGCGCTCTCGCTTGGCGCGCGTCTGGTCTCGATTGTCGGTGAGCGCGGCGTGGGGAAGTCGCGTCTCGCGGCCGAGTACGTTGTGCGGCAGACCGAGCCTGTCGTCTGGGTGGATATTGCGCGGGCGACCGATGAGCGCGCTTTCTCGATGGCGCTGGCCTTTGCGTTGGGGCTCTCGGAGCGCGACGCAAATGTCGAGCGCATCACGCGCAGGCTGGTCGATCGCAGCCACGGCCTTCTTGTGCTCGACGGTATTGAGGGCCTTGGGGAGCGCGCGGAAGGCTTGCTCACGCGCATCATCGACAACGCCCCGCGCACACAGTTTCTCGTCACGACGAGTGCGCCCTTTTCGAGCGAGCGTTCGATTCAGATCGCACTCGAAGGGCTCAGCATTGAGGAGGGCATCGAGCACTTCCGCCGCGCCTTCTTCGAGATTGCGCCAGACACGCGACCGCCGAACAACGAGGAGACAGCCGCGCTCGTGCGCTGCCTTCAGCAGAACCCGCTCGCGATTGCGTTTGTCGTGCAGCGTGTCTCGGAGGAAGGCGTCGAGCCGGTGCTTGAGTTGCTGCAGCGCTCGACGGCCGCGTTTGACTTGCGTCAGACCCCGGATCGCATCTGGCCCACGGCACTGAGTGCGAGCTTTCAACTGCTCTCGCCGAGCCAGCAGCACCTCCTCATCACGCTCTCGATCTTCGACACCTTCGACCTCCGCGCGGTCGAGGGGCTTGTGGAGGCGGGCAAGAATCGCGTGCTGGAGGACGAGCTCGAGAACCTTGCAAGGCAGGGCATCCTGCGCACGGTGCGTCATCCGGATTTGCTCGCGCTGACCCGCTATGCACTGCCCGATTCACTCTTTGCATTCGCGTCCTCTGAGCTGCGACATCGCGGGGATGAAGAGACGCTCGCGGTGCGTCATGCAGCGCACTACGCGAACCTCAGCACGCAGTGGATCGAGCTTCTGCGTACCGACCCATCGGCAGAGTCATGGCGTGAGTTGCTTGCGGAGCGCGGCAATCTCCTGCTTGCTGGTCAGCGAGCGCTTGCGCGCGACAAGCTGCGCAAGGATTACGAGCTCTGGCTGGGCCTTGGGACGCGCGCCGTCTCCTCGTACGCGATGGCGGCGTTCGTACGCTCAAGTGACCGCACGCATGTGCCCCTCCTGGCGCAGCTGATTCAACGCGGCGAGGAGGTGGGCTACCCCAACGGTGCCGTGCATGCCGAGGCGCTCTTGGCGCACGCCGAGCTCATTGCGAATCACGATGCGAAGCGCGCCGCACTCGACCTGGATCGCGCGCTGGCCATCGCCTCGCGGCATGTGCAGCAAGCCCTTCGTGCGCGCATCTTTGCGGCCCGTGCTGAGCTTCACGTGCGCGCGGGTCGCACGGCCGGTGCCATCGAAGATGCGCGTCAATCAGGGATGATCGCCGAGCGACTCTCGAACAAGACGGAGCTTCAGGCCGCACTGCTCGCACTCGTGCACGCGCATGCCGTCGCGGAAGATCTGGATGAGGCCGCAGAGGCACTGCGCCTTGCAGAGCGCATCGCGGGTGAGCGTGATGATGCCTACGCCGAGGCGCGTATTGCGATGCTTGAGGGCGATCTTCACGTCGACAAGAACGCGCTGACGCAGGCGATTTTGGCCTACGAGCGCGCCCTTGAGCTGGCCTACGGCATCGG
>JBILQT010000065.1:0-28868 GCA_044373065.1 Sandaracinaceae bacterium | reverse complement strand
TCGCTCGCACGCATCGGGTCGCCCGCTGCCGACGCGGCCAAGCCGGCACTCCTCGCGGCCCTTCCAAACTGCGACGCACGCGATCGCGCGCCAGTCGCCTGGGCCCTTGCGGTGCTCAATGAGCCCCAGGCTGCCGATGCGATCGTCGCCGAGTTCGGCGCCGGAACACTTCAAGGCCAGCATGGCTTTGACCCGCGCGTGATCGTCACGGTGCTCGGCGTCCCGCGTCTTGCGACGATGACCGGGCCGGAGCAGTCGGTCGGCATTCGCGCCCTCGTCGCGCAGGCGCTCTCGGAGGCAGGCACGGTCGAGGTCATCGAGCCACTCACGGTGCTGCTTCGCGATGAGGACGCGGAAGTGAAGCGCCAGGCCGCAGCAGGCCTTGGACGCATCGGTGATCCGCGTGCAGCAGGACCGCTCTTCGCAGCGATGCAGAGCGACCCGGCCATGCGTGTGCAGGTGCTTGAATCGCTTCGTCGCTCCACGGGCGCGCGCGGTCTCTCGGTGCTCCTTGGCAGCGCGACGGATGACGCCACCCGCCGTGATCTCGCGATCATGATTCGCGGCACGCACGACCCCGCAGGCGCCGATGGCCTGGCAACGCTGCTCACGTCGGAAGACGTGGTTGCGCGTCTTGAGGCCGCATCGGGCTTGGCCGAGCTTGGCGACAACCGCGCAGTGCCTACGCTCATTGCATTCGCACAGGGCACGAACCTCGAAGACGCACGCGACGCGCTCGATATGCTCGCGCTCCTTCAGTCGCCTGAGATTCCAACGGCGCTTCAGCCGATGGTGGCCGACGAGGCCTTCCTCGCCCGTCGTGCAGGCATGATCAAAGCGCTTGGCCGCTCGGGCTCGCCTGAGGCCGGTCGCATCCTTGAGCGTGAGCTTGCAGGTGACGACATGGCGACGGCGGCGATGGCCCTCGCCGAGCTCGACTACGAGCCCACCTACCAGACCTTCTTGCGCATGATTCCGCGTCCGCGTGGCGTGCCCTTCAACGCGCATGCGGGCATGGCCGGCGTGGCGCTTGAGCGTCAGTACGGAGACCGCACGGCTGCGGTGCGCGCGCTCGGTCGCTACGGCCGTCCGGATGCGGCGGAAGCGCTGATGACGATCATCGAGGACGCTGAGGATGATCCGCGCCTTCGCAATGACGCAGGCCTCTCGCTCGGTGCGATCGCCAATGACGAAGTCCTCGGCACCGTGCTCGAGAAGATTCAGTCGACGGACCTCGATGATGTGGCGCGTCGCTTCTACCTCGGTGCGCTCTGGCAGCGCCCAAGCCGCGCAATGTCGGGCCGTCTTCTCGACCTGATTGCGAACACGTCCGTGTCGAGCGATCTCAAGCTTCCCGCAGCCGTTGCGGTGGGCTACGCGGCAGACCCGGCGAACGACGCGCGCCTCATCCAGATGCTTGAAAATCCGGAGACGGATGACGCCGCTGCGCTTGCAATCTGCCTCGGCGGAAGCCCCGAAGCCGCACGCGCACTCGTCGCGCGCTTGGGTACGGACAACGACCTCCGCATGACCGTGCAAGAGGCGCTGATGAACGAGACGAACGATTGGTTCAATCTCGTCACGAGCGACCTCTGGGAGAGCGGCCAGGTCTGGCGTCGTCTTGAAGTGGCTTCGATCCTGAACGAGGGCGAAGGCGACAACCGTCATGGCTACGCTTGGACGGGCTTCATCGCACGCCTCCAGGCAGGCAATGGAGGCTTCCACGGCCTCTCCACCAACGACATCCGACGCC
This sequence comes from Sandaracinaceae bacterium, assembly GCA_044373065.1. GTDB lineage: Bacteria > Myxococcota_A > Polyangia > Polyangiales > Sandaracinaceae > JAFLCL01. The sequence continues at coordinate 27,115 of JBILQT010000065.1, read as the reverse complement.
GCATGTTCGCGGAAGTGACGGGCGCCGATGGCACGCACCGCGAGCTTGCCGTTCGTGCTCTCGCAGCCATGGGCGAGATGGGCCTCTTGATGTCGGCACGTGATTCGAACGGACCGGGCGCTGAGGATGCACGCCACATCCTGATGGAGCTGAATCGTCCCGCCGAGCATCAGGGCCAGGGCCAAGCAGCACACTGAGCTGCTGCACTCAGCCATCGCAAACACCAGCCGCCGAGTCTCGATGGAGGCTCGGCGGTTTCGTCTGCGTCGACGGTACGTTTCTTCCCCAAAGCGCACCTTTCCTAGGGAGAATGCGCGACTCTTTTCGTTGAATCAGCCGTGCAGAAAAACAGCTTCCAAAGCATGCGTGACGCCCAGAGCCCGATCGCGTTTTTGCGATCCACGCATGCCATTCGTGAGCGCTGCGATGCGATCTTGCGCGCGGGGCAGGCGGGGCGCCTTGAGCACTTTGAGGTGAACCCAGCGGCGATGGAGAAAGTCGTCGCGCGTGTCGTGCGCATCACGCAGCGTCGCTATCCGGATTTGCGTGTGCCCTGGCCAAGCCGACTCGATCGCTTGCGCCTCGGTGGCCACAACCGTTTGGCCGTGATGCGCGAGAAGCTCGCAGGCAATCCCGATGAGCTCGCGCGCGTGCTCTTCGAGGTGGCGATCATCAGCATCTTGCTGGGTGCCGGTGCGGGCAAGTCATGGCGCTTCTTGGAGAAGTCGACGGGCATCTCGCTTGGCCGAACGGAAGGCCTCGCACTTGCGAGCTTTCACGCCTACGCATCCGGTCTCTTCTCCAGCCGGCCCGACGAGCCCTGGCGCATTGATGCCGATGCCCTCGATGAGCTTGAGCCCTCCCTCCTCGCCCGTGCTCTCGATGTGCGCGCAGACAACCCCATGCAGGGCATCGAGGGGCGCATCGAGCTGATAGGCCAAGTGGGCTCGTCGATGCGTGCGACAGCGCATCTTTTTGGGGATGCGCCGCGCCTCGGAAATCTCTTCGATGCGATGCGCAAGAAGGCGCCTCAGGGCGCGATGCCCGCACGTCGTGTGCTCAGCATTTTGCTCGAAGCATTCGCACCGGTGTGGCCCAGTCGGCACAGGCTCATGGGCGTCAACCTCGGCGATGTATGGCCGCATCCCGAAGCAGGCGGAACGGGCCCGAGTGCAGGGCTTGTCCCCTTCCACACCTTCTCGCAGTGGATGACGTATTCGGTCATTCGCGTGCTCGAGGACGCAGGCGTCCACGTTGATGCCATTCATGAGCTGACGGGCCTCTCAGAGTACCGAACCTGCGGCCTCTTCCTCGATGATGGCGTGCTCATTCCCAAGCACGCGGGCGTCACGCGCGACGTGCACGATGTCGGCGCACCCGTGGTCGTGGAGTGGCGTGCACTGAGTTTGGCGCTGCTCGATGAGCTCGCGGTCGGCGTGCGGCCTCTCTTGTTCACACAAGCGCGCGAAGGCGACTTTCCCGCGAGGGAAACCAGCGAACAATGGAACGAGCTCTTGCCCGTCGCTGCCGTCATTGAAGGCGGGACTTGGGCCGCAGGCCGCGAGGCTGCGAAGGAGCGTCGTGCGGATGGCTCTCCGCCGATCGTCACGCGCTCTGAGGGCACCGTGTTCTAGCGAACTGGGTGCTCAATCCGAGACGAGTGGTGAGGCATCGTCGAGCACCCAATCACGGAGCCACGGATAGCCTGTCCACTTGCCGTCATACGCCATCATCGCGACCCACATCGGCACCGCGACCGAGGCGAGCCACGGAAACAACATCAGCGGCAACAACACGATGCCTATGCCGCAGGTGACCAGATAGAGCGCCACGAAGAGCAGACCAAAGGCCATCGCGGCAAGGCTCACGATGCCTTGAAACCACGCCGCCTGATTCACGTGGAAGAGCACGAACGGGCTTCGCGTCGTGTTGAAGAGCAGCACGATCGTGGGTGCGAGCGCCGGAAAGATCACGCCTGCCGAGAAGATGCCGACGACCGCACCAAGCACATGGGCCAGCGCCGCATCACGCCGATCGGTCGGAGACTGCACGACCCCGTGTGCGTGCGCGTTCTCCATCGCGACCCGAAAGACTCCGCGAGGTTCGGCCGGCTGATTCATCACCCCTCGTTGCCCTCTGGCTTCGCGTGCTCCGCCACCAGAAGACGGCTCTCTGCGATGATGATGGCGTAGAGCTTCTCGACAAGATCGGTTGGCAGGTTGAGCTCCATCGCTTGATTCAAGCGACGTGCACGCATCTGCTCCTCGCGATCGAAATCAACCGCTGGAAGGCGGGCGTACCCTTTCACCTCACCCAGTGCTTTGACGACCTCACGACGGCGCGCGAGCGCTGCCAGGAGCGCGTCATCGATCGCATCGATCTCGCCTCGCAGCGTGGCCAGCGGGCCTATCTCGCTTGTGCGCAGGGTCGGCCTCAAACGTCGATGACGAGGCCTTCGTAGGCGCAGAGAGAGTTGTCGAAGAGCAGACGCGTGCGGCGCTCTTTCTCGGCGACAGCCGCATCGCTCTGGGCTGGGTCGTGGTGGAAGAGGACGTATTGCTTCACGCCCGCGGCCTTCACCAAATCCACGCCAGCAACGAAGTGCGAATGGCCCCAGCCCGTCTTTGGGATGCCGCCCACGCCTGCGTACTCCTCGGGCGTGTACATCGTGTCGTAGATCAGCACGTCGGCATCTTTGCAGAGCTCGACGAGCTTCGGATCCGGCACCGAGTAGTGCTCCGTGTCGGTCGCATAGACGACGCTCTTGCCCTCGTGCTCCACACGGTACGCAAAGACACCGCCCGGATGATTGCCAGCAGCGTTGGTGATGCGCACGCCGCCCTCGAGCTCAAGCACTTCGCCTTCGTGCAGATCGTTGAACACAAGCGCCGCGGGAAGCTCGCGCAGATGCACCGGGAAATTCGGCGTCTCCATCTGACCCGCCAGCGCCGTCTCGACCGTGCCGCAGACGTTGGCGCCGCCGTACATCATGATCGTATTGCCCTTGATGAACGCGGGCGTGAAGAAGGGGAAGCCCTGGATGTGATCCCAGTGCACGTGGCTGAAGAAGAGGTGCACCGTGGTGGGCATCTCTTTCAGCAGTGAATTGCCGGCGAGGCGGAGGCCTGTTCCACCGTCGAAAAGGAGGATGTGCTTGCCCGCACGAACCTCAACACACGACGTATTGCCGCCGACGCGAACCGTGTCCGCACCTGGCGTTGGAATGCTTCCTCGGACTCCCCAAAACCTCACGCGGAGCATCGCGCCTCTTTCGTTGGTCGTTCGCTGATGCAGGATTCGCTAAGCGACTACTGCGGTTGGGTGATTCACCACATGGTGAAGGTTCTCGATTGCGGGAACGCTGCGAGGTTAGGGGGGATCGGATGCGCACGTCAATCCTCGCCTAGAGGCCTACCGCGCCTTCCCCAAACGCCAACGTTCCGCGCGCCGAGCAACGCAGCCGTCAACGCGGTCAGTTCCTTCACTATCGCAATACGATTCAAATCATATCGCCGTTCGAGAACTGCACCGCTGAGCTGGCTGCCCGCGAAGGCGCGAAAATCTCGGAACCCAGACCCCTCGAAAAACAAGCCGCCCCCGAGATTTGAACTCGGGACCTACGGTTTACGAAACCGTTGCTCTACCCCTGAGCTAGGGCGGCGCTGACTGTCACGCTGCAACCTTTTGAGGGGCTGCAAACTCTCGACTTGGATGGCTCCAGGTCAACGAGGCGCGAGAGCTAGCGTAGGCTTTTCAAACCGTCAAGACCGGCTTCGTCGTTTCCAATCTGGCCACTCTCAGTGTTGCCAACAGAGACGCACGACGCTGGACAGATCAAGCCGCGCGCATCTTGCTCGCACGCTCAGAGAGCCTCTCAGAGGCGCGCCAGACGAGCGCCATGATCGTGTGCTGCGGGTTCACGCCGAGGTTGGTTGGGAAGACGCTCGCGTCCATCACGTAGAGCCCCTCGCGGCCGTGCACGGCCAGCTCCTCGTCGACGACGCCACGCTTGGGATCGCGACTCGCGCAGGCTGTTCCAAAGAGGTGCGAGGCGACCAGGTGCACATCGCCGCGCTTGAGTGCCTCGGGCATGGCGCGCACGAAGGCCTCCTCGCTCTTCACGATCTCAGGCATGCACGCGAGGCCCGGATAGATCTCCGTCGCGCCCGCGGCGAACATCAGCTTGCCGACCATGAGCAGCGCCTCACGCACCTTGAGAAGGTCGTTCTTGGTCGGCTCGTAACGCACTGAGATGCGATCGAAGAAGCTCGGCTTCACCGTGCCCATCGCCTCCATGCGCACGATGCTTCCCCACTGCGCGTAGTGACCGAGCTCGGCGACACGCTCTTGCCAATCACGGCCCGCTCCAGGCAAGCGCGCGGCGAGCATGTCAGGCGGCAGGCTCAGGGATTCGAGCTTGAAGCCGCGATCACGCATGGGGATTTCATAGCCCTGTGATGCACCAAACCCCATGTTCACCGGCTCGGCAAATCGGGCGACAAAGGCTGCACCCGGATGCGCTTGAAAGCGCTCGCCCAGGAGCGGATGACGCACGCCGCTCTTGCGCAAGAGGAGTGGCGTAAAGAGCGCGCTCGCAGCGATGATCACGCCACGTGTTGCACGCACATCAAAGCGCCCTTGAACGCGCCCTTCTTCGTCACGCACGGCGCCCTGAACACCGACGGCACGCTTGCCCTCGAAGACGATGCGCTCGGCCTGACAACGCGTGTGCAGGTGCGCGCCCTTCTCGATCGCACGCGGGATGTACGAGACTTCCATGCTCTGTCGCGCGCCGATCGGGCAGCCCTGAAGGCATCGGTTGTTGCCCTCACAACCCTTGGTGTTGCGATGAATGACACGCCCCGGAAGCCCTAGCTTTTCGGCCGCGCGCTGCATGAGAAGGTTGTTCAATCCGGCGACATCGGGATGCGTTGCACCCACGCCGAGCTCGTCTTCCATCGTGGCAAATGCGCGATCGAGGCCCTCATCGACAAGGCCTCCAAGACCAAACTCGCGCGCCCAGTTCTCGCGCACATCCTCGGGTGTTCGCCAGATGATTCCTGAGTTGATCGCGGTGCTTCCGCCAACGCCTCGGCCTTGCAGGAGCGGCATCGGCACAACCGAGTCCGTCGCCATGGTGGCCATGCTGCGAAAGGACATCGCCATCGCATCGACAAGCTCACGCGGCCTGTCCTTCGGCGCGTTGAACGCGCCCTCCTCGAGCATGATCACCGAGTGACCGGCTTCGGTGAGCACACGCGCTGCGGTCGCGCCGCCCGCACCCGTACCGACGATCACGAACTCAGCTTGATCCGAGAGCAGCGACTTCATGAGACCACCTTGAGTGAGAGATGTTTGTGGCTCGGCGAGGGGCCGTCGTAGCCGGAGCGCTCGCGCGCCTCTGCGGATCGAAACATCGCCATGCACGCGATGAGCTTGAGCAAGAGGCTGAGCTCTCGGACGATGAAGATGCGATGGCTCGACATGCGGTTCAGCAGCTCGCTGCGCTCCACGCTGGAGAGCGATGCAAAGCCACCGAGCTTGCCGCCAAGCCAGAGCGGTGCGGTGACCGCAAGGAAGAACGCGAAGCGCACGCCAAGCCGGGCCTTGGTGCCTGCGGCGCGCATGAAGCGAGCAAGGCCGTCGAGGTAGTCCACGTCCATCTCGCGCACGCGAAAGCCATGCTCTGTGCCCGCGAAGCTTGGGAGCACCAGAGACGCCCAGAAGAGTTCGAGTCTTGTCATCGCTTGGCTTTCTTCGTTGAGGTCTTCTTCGCGGAGCGCTTCTTGTTTGAGGTCTTCTTCGCGGAGCTCTTCTTCGCGGAGATCTTCTTCTTCGTCTTCGCGGTCCCGACTTGTTTTGTCGTGGCCTTCGTCCTCTTCGAGGCCGCGGGAGGCTTTGTTTCGTGACGTGGGAGGAGTGCGCTCAAGGCAGTGACGGTGGCTCTGTCGAGGCGCTCCAGAAGGCGGCCTGCGGTGAGTCGAGCGCGCACGGCATCGCGTGCTTCCATGCGGTCGAGCAGGCGTGCGTAGACCTTCAGCGTTGTCTCTGCGTTGGCGAAGAACGCGAGCTCAATGCCGGCGTGGCCCTCAATCGTGCGCATCACGGCGTTAAACAAGAGCTCGAAGGCCAGGTTCTTTGTCGCGCGAACGATGAGCCGCGCAAAGCGCAGGTCGTGGGCCATGAAGGCATGCGGGTCTCCGATCAGCGCGCGTTGCTCTGAGAGATGCAGGCGCAGGACGCGAAGCTCGTCATCGCTCGCACGCTCTGCAGCAAGGCCGATGGCATCGATGGCAACGGCGCGACGCAGCTCCATCAGGTTCGCGAAAATCTCAAACCCCGAGGGCACCGGCGCACCCGAGAGCACAAGGCCCGCAAGGTGGCCAAAGAGCTCAAGGCCTGCCGACTCACGGTAGTCGAGGACGCGCGTTCCCGAGCCATGCATGGTCCGCACAAGACCCTCAGCCTCAAGGTGCGTGAGGGCTGAGCGCAGCGTCAGGCGCGAGACACCGAGCGTCTCAGAGAGCTCGCGTTCGCCAGGCAATCGCTCGCCTACCGCATAGGCGCCTAGAAGGATTTGGTTGCGCAGCGTGCGGGCCATTGCCTGCGCGTCAGTGGTATGACCAGTCATCACAAGTGGTATGACCACTTATCCGAGCGCGCACAAGGCCGGAGACAGAACGGTGGCAATCCGCTGCGTTCAGCCGCCTTCAGCCGCCTTCAGCGTTCGTTGCGGTAGTGCGCGCCGTCGATGAACGCGTCGTCACCGCAGGCGCCTGGCTCCCGGTGCCGGCTGCAGGGCGTGTGGTCACGCGTCGTCTCGCGTCCCGCGCGGGTGCACGCGGCCTCGGTCGCTCTGCAGGTCGTGCCGTGATCGGCACCGTGCACCCAGGAGAAGCACCAACACGCGCGCGCGCCGCCCTCTTGCGCATGCCCATCCTCATGCGTGAACGCGATCGAGATCGCGGCGAGGAAGGCGACGCGAAGCAGGCTCACGGCCCGTACCAGACAACGTAGGAAGAGAGCGCGATGTCGCCTCCCTGTGGCGCACTCGCTCGGTAGCTACCCGTATAGCTCAGCGTGGTCTCCGTCCCTGGCGTGACAAGGCTCGTGATGTCGGTGCGCGTTGCCGGGACAGGAAGGCCTGGGCACCAATACGCGCGGGCTTGCGCCCAATTTCCGAGCTGGCCTGGGATGACACCCTCGCGTGCGCGTGCTGCGCAGCCAAGGCCCGAGCCGATCGTTGGGCTCGTGTGCTGAAGCGGGGGAAGCGCTGTGGTGCCTACCTGAAAGGCGTGACGGTGATCGCACCACTCCGCGCAATTCGCTCCGGCCGTTTGTCCATGGCCGCTCAAGATCGTGACGAGCTCAACGCGTGTTGCCCCCGCAGGGACGGTGAACTGCATCGGCGCATGCATGTCGTTGTAGGTGCCATCGAAGGCGCCTCCGCGATACGCCGGAATCGCGCCCATCGCGCGTGGACCGCCGCGGCTCGAGAAGCGCATCGCAACGTGCGTTACCCACTCCGTCGCCCGCTCCCACTCGGGCCCGAGCTCGATGCGCAGCGTGCGCGTTCCGCCCTGGCGAAGGAGGCCGAGGAGCGCGCTTGCATCGAGGGTCCAGTGCTGCGTGCCGCGTCGCCAATAGGGCGTGATCCACCGCGCGAGCTCGTTCGTCTGGGTGCACATCGCATCGCTGCAAAGAAAAATGTTCGCGATGCGATCCCACTCGGAGCAGGCGAATGGGTTGCGCTCATCGCAGGTGATCGCGACATCGAATTCGAGCGTGTCAAACGCGGCCATTTCGCTGGCTGCAGGGAGCGTCACCTCGCGTGTGAAGATGCGCGTGGTGTTGCGCTCGTCGGCGAGCACAGGAACGACCGTTGCGGTCTCTGCAGCGAGGCGTGCGTCGAGGTCGTGGAGGTAGTTGTAGTAATCGGGGAGGAAGCGAACCATCGAGAAGTTCGAGCGCGTCCCGACACTCGGCGCGAGGCTATCGCCTGGGTCAAAGCGTTGATCGCGATCGATGCCAAAGGCGAAGGGCGTGGGCATCCCTGCGCGTCCTCGGTCGCCCAAGTCGACGATGGCTTCGGGGGTACGTGCGTAGGCGAGGTAGTCACGCAGATAGGCACCGGGCGCGCCTTCGATCTCGGTCGCGCGGTCGGTGACAAAGTGAACGCGCGTCCTCCAAAAGTCGCGCTCTTCATCGGTGCCCAGGTTGAGCAAGGCATCGTCGAAGTCGCCCGAGACGCCGCCCATGCGCGTAGCTCGCATCTCGGCGTCCTCTTCATTCGACATGAAGAAGTACTGGACGTTGCGGGGGCCGTCCGTGATGCCCGAACCGCTGAGCGAGCCGAAGAGCGCGTCGCCCTCCCAAACGCCCGAGCCCGAGGCGCGCGGGAAGTACGTGAGAAAGACGTAGCTCTCACAGCCAGTCCATTCCTCGGCGAGATGAAAGCTCTGCGCCTCCAATTCGTTCACCGTGAAGTCACCTGCGACGGCGCCTTGCATCGTGCCGGTCGAGGCGCGCATGGGCACGCGCGCAAGGCCAAGCTCATCGCAGATGTCAGGCTCGGGAGGCCCCGCATCGGAGCCAGCATCGGGCGCTGGGGCGTCGACACTGACGATGACGGGATCATTCGGGCAAGCACTCAGAAGCGAGGTGAATGCGAGTCCGGCAATGAGCGACGTGGCGCGTGCTTTCGACATCCGAAAAGCCTCTCACATTCGCCGCACCGCATGCGAGCACCTGGGGTGCTCAGCGCCGCTCACTGAAGCGTCAAACCCCCACCACCACCGCCGCCACCGCCACCACCTAGGGAGAAGTGATTGCGATCGCCAAGCATGAGCACGGGCCCATCGCCGCTCTCTTCCTCTGCTGCGGCCTCGATCTCCTCGTCCGTCAGCTCTTCCTCTTCCGGGGCGCCAGGTGCAACGCCGGCCAACGAAGGTGCTTGCAGCGTGAAATCCTCACCGCTGTTGGCGGCTTCGATCTCCTCCTCGGTCAGGTCGTCATCGGCGATCGGCTCTTCAAACGCACTCTCGCCAAGGCGCTGCACAAGCGCCGCACGAAGCTGCTCACGACGGCCCTCCGGCACCAACTCAAGGACGGCACGCGCCTCACGACGCATGTCCTCGTAGCGGCCTGCCTGGCGGTAGATCTGCGCGGCGGTAAGGCGCGTGTTGAAGTCCGACGGATTGACCTCCACGGCATGCGCGATCTCCGCCACGGCGCGCTCAAGATTGCCCTGCATCGCGTAGTAGTTCGCGCGCAGTGCGGGGAGAATGTAGAGGTCCGGGTCCGCATGCTCCGCGGCCTCAAGCTCGTTGAGCGCAAGGTCTGGCTCTGCGCTCGCCATGTGAATCGCCGCAAGCGTCGCGTGGGCATGCGCGTACTCGGGGAACTCTTCGAGCGCGGCCGAAGCCTCGCGCTGCGCGGACTCGATATCTTCACGCGCCATGTAGAGGCCAGCAATCAAGTTGCGACGCGGGCCATCCGCACGGATTTGCTGCGCCGACTCAAGCTCTGCGAGTGCCTCGTTCGGGTTGCCTGCGACGAGCAAGATCGCGCCACGCACAGCGCGCACGGCAGGCGAACGCGGACAGAGCGTTGTCGCACGCGAGGAGACCTCGAGCGCACGCTCTGGGTTGGTCTCGCGCACAAGCAGATGAAGCGCGCGCACGTTGAGCGCAGCGCCAATGGCCTCGACATCGTTGATGACGCGGTAGTCGTCTTCGGCCGGGCTTGCCTCGTGGCCGCCCCAGGGGTCGAAGATGTGCGGCGTGCCCTCACCGACATCGCCCTCGTACACCGCAACACCGTAGTAGCCCATCTCGCCGGATGGGTCAGGAGGCGACTGATCGCCCGGAAATTTATAGATTTCCGTCACCATCGCGTTCACGCCGCGCGAGCGCAACGCCGCCACGGAAATGGCTGCGGCCTCGATCGGATAGAGGCGCATCGCAGCACCGTCCTCGCGCATCGCCTCGTAGGCGTCGACCGCCGTCATCGGTGCATCTTCACGCGGCACGCCGAGCGACCAACGCACGAACGCGCGATCTGAGGCCTTCTGTCGCATCGCTGCCTGCACGCCCTCCGCGATCGCAATCGCGCCATCGCGATCACGCGCTGCACGGGTCGCAAAACCCTCGATGGCATCGTTGGATGCAAGCAAGGTCGAGAGATCACCCGGCTCGACATGCAATCGCCTGAAGTGCGCCTCGAGCGTGCCGGGGGTCAGCGGCTCAAGGTGGATCTCATCGGTGACGTGCTCAGGCGCATTGCTGCGCCATGCGGCATAGCCACCGATCGCAAGGGCCACGGCAACCGCAATGGCACCCGGGACAAGGTAGGGATTCTTGGCGGCCGCGGCCGTCTTCGCCTCGGAGCTCTCGATCTTCTCGAGGCCCGTCACACGCAGGCATTTGGGGCAACGCAGCTTCGCGCCGTCGTGATCAAAACGCTCTTCGCAGTTCAAGCAGAGATATCGCATGCAGCTCTCTATCCTCGATGGGGTCAGGTACTCGCTTCGGCCGGACTCAGGTCAGTCTCAACGCACTCAACGCTTACGCGCGAGGAGGCGTGCTTCACGTCGCGCACTCGCCTCGCGCACACGTCGCTCGTCATCCGGGGTCTCGGTCAAAAGAGGCGGCGCGGGTTGCGGCTCGCCCTTCTCGTTCACGCTCACGAAGGTCATGAAGGCATCGACACAGGCGCGGCGATGGCCTGTGATGCGATCCTCCACTTGCACGGTCACGCTCACTTCTACCGACGTTCGAAACGCGGCGTTGATGCGACCTTGGAGGATGACGACATCACCAATGCGAATGGGCGAGACGAAGTTCACCTCATCGATCGCCGCCGTGACCGCCACGCATCCCGTATGACGCTGCGCGCAGATCGCGCCACACACATCGATCCACGCGAGCACCGTCCCGCCGAAGGCTGTCCCGAGCACGTTGGAGTGCTGAGGCAACACAAGCTCTGTCATCTCGGTGATCGAACTGCGTGGTGAGCGAGGCGCAGGGGTCATGCGGCCGTGTCTATCACAGGCATCTCGAAGAGGGGCGCGCCCCTCCTCGGTGCTCGCAGGGGCTTCACCTCCTCGCATTCGAACATCACCCGCTCGAAACCCTTCTACAGCGATGCGGCTCACCTATATGCTCGCGCTCATGTCGATGCAGAAGCAGGCCATGGACGCCGCCCGGAAGTACCTTCAGAAGCGTCCGCAAGAGATCACCCGCGCCCTCTGGAACCTCCTCGGTCTCCGCGTAGGCGTGCCCCTCGATGCGATTCGATGGGCCCTCGAAAGTGCCGAAAAACAAGGCAAAGTGAAGGATCCTGTGGTGACGGAAGTGCCGCCCGGCCTTCGCATCACGGCCACCGTCGATGCCATGAAGACGCCCCTGCGCGTCTCGGCCGTCGCCTACATCGATCGCATGTCGATCACCCCGAACGAGATCCGCATCGAGCTTCGCCTTGAGGAGATTTGGGCCGAAGTCCTCGGTGAGGCGATGGGCCCGGTGGCCGCGCTCATCAAGAGCGGCGCGCTCGACCTGACCAAGCCCGGCAACCTCGCGAAGTACCTGCCGCTTCCGCCAACGGTCGTTGAAGCGAAGGACAACCGCATCGTCCTCGACTTGATGAAAGACCCGAAGATCGCGGGCAATCCGCGTGTGCGCCGCATCCTCTCGCTCATCACGCCGGTGGTGACGGCCCATGGCCTTGAGACGGATTCAGATCACCTCGAGCTCAGCTTCCGTCCCCTCCCCGAGGGTGTTCGCCCCGCCGCGAGCGCGATTCGTCGCCACCTCTTGAGCCCCGGCCTCAAGCGCATCCGCGGCTTCCTTCCGGCCTGATCGTTCAACGGCTCTTGCAACGAAACGAGCGCTCCCAATTGGGGCGCTCGTTTTTGCGTTGTAGGTCTTGCAGGAATCAATCGACGTTGTGAAAGTCGATCCGTCGCAGGAGGCCTTCAAACTCTTCGCGATGCGCAGCATGGTGCTCGGCGCGCGATGCGTAGCCCGCCATCACAAGCATCGGCAGCCCGTCGGCTTGTGAGAAGCGCTCCTCGCGGGTCCAACGCGAGTCGGGCCGCATCACAACGACCGTCACGCGCTCTCCTTGGTGATCTGCATTCACCTCGCGTTGGTCGACGGACACCATATCGAAGGTGACCCAATAGGCATCGACCTCGTCCACGCGAACAGGGCCTTCCTCGCGAATGATCGTACCCACATGACGCTCTCGAATGGCATCGGCGCCCCAGTCGATCTCGATGTAGCTACCGCCACCCACGCGGTCGACGAAGTCATGGGCGATGACCTCCAAATCACGCATGCCCACCGCGCCGCTCACTGGTGTCGTCTGCGTCCAGAGTGACGTCCCGTCGCGGGAATGCGTCATATGCAAATCAAAGCGGGGAAGCGCCACAGGACGCTCCGGACGACCATCATCGTTCATGTCTGGCGAGACGCTTCGCAGGTACGCGGGCGTCCATTTCGCAGGGCCGATGTCACCACGTTCGGTGATCTGAAAGTTCTCAACCAACCAATCGCGATTCATCACCCGACGGTCGCTGTCATAGGTGATGCGGTAGTGGTCGCGCACGAGGTCGAAGGAGGTCGTCCCAAACGTGCCGAGATGGATCGGCTGAGAGCATGCCGAGGCCAGCACTGCACCGAGCCCGAGGGAGGCAATACAAACTCGCGAAGCGAAAAGAGTCATTCGAACACCCATCCGACAACGAGGTCGATGCGAGGCAGGAGCATCCCGAGGCCTGAGAAAGCGCCACGGGTGCCGAAAACTGGGTCGACGTAGAAGCGCGTGACCGGCGAAATTCCGCCAGCCACTGCAAGGCCGATTTCCAACGTTCTGGCAGGCAGAAGCCTGAACCCAAACTCAAAGCGAGCCGTCGCTTCGATTGGCAGATTGTCTACATCGGGGATCGCAAGCAACTCAATGCCGCCGCGAAAGAAGCCACTTCCTAGGTCGTTGCCAAAGAGAAGCCGACCGCCAACGCCAAGCGGACGCCCGCGCGCCCAGCTACTGCCGCGATCGCTGGAGAACGTGTCGAAGTCCTCGCCCGCCGAGTACGACAACGAAGGCCCAATACGAAACGTCGCGAATGCGCCCGTTGTGATCTCAATGAAGGGAAACACCCCCACGACACCGGCCACGCCGCCATTCGCCAATGGGTCCCGCATGGGCACCATCAACCCGCCTTCGAGTTGCACACCGAAGTGAAAATCTCCCTCCGGTGCACGACGCGTCAACGCGAGCGATTCATTCGTCCACTCGCTTCGCGACGCGCTGAACTCGCGCGGCGTGGTCCAGCGTTCCACCGCTGGCTCGGCAGCTTGCGCAGGTGGTACTTCACGCGTTGGAGGCGTCGGCTCCGCGGTCACGGGTGGTGCCACGACAACCTCAGCGGGTCGCGCGAAGGCCACGCTGGCGACCTCTGCGCCCGCGATGGTGCGCGTCGTGCCATCCGCCATTTGAATGACGACGCGGACACCCGGCTCGTACTCCATCACCGTGCCTCGAAGGCGACCTCCATTCTGGAGTTCCACCACATCGAGGCTCACTGATTGGGCATTCGCCGTCGAAGGGCCATGTGCGAGCAGTGCGGAGATCAACACCCATCTGGCACCCGCTAGGGAAACCGACAACTTTTCCATCGCGCGAAGCTAGCGGACTGGCCGCGCTGCTGTCGAGAAAGACCTCGTCACTCCAGACGCAGAAGCCTCCACGCTTGCCCTTCGTCGTAGATGTAGTTGAGCAGCGCCGTCACAGTCGCTCCCTCCACGTGATGCACGAGCGCAGCCGAAACCTGCACCGCCTGCGCGGATGTGATCGCGGACTGTTCTGTGAGTGCGACACCCAGGTGCGCGAGAGCTGCGCGATGAGGTCACTCCGCGTGGGGCTTCGGACGAGCTCTTCGGGTGGTGTGAGCGTTGCGCCAATCGCACTCGGTGCATGCGAGAGGAAATCCGAATACGCATGCTTTACATGCCATTCCGCGAGCCTCAGCACAGCCGGTGCATCGCCCCATTGGTTCGAGAGCTCCCACGCGTTTGATTTGGGAACGGGCGTGAGTGCGAGCTCCTGCATCACGGGCTCCAGCGCCGTGTTGAAGTGCACGAGGAAGGGAACCGCCTCACGCAAGATGCGGTGATGCACGACCGCGCCAATGCGCGAGAGGCCCCTCAGCGTCATCGCGAGAAAGTTCGGAGAGGGGCCAAAGCGTGTGACCGCGCGCTCCAAACTCGCGCCATCGCGGCCGACCTCGCCCGCGACGAAATACACGGCATGCAGCTCTTTGATCGCACTCGGCAGCGCCGCGTAGTCCGAGGCTGCTTCGGCGGCGCGCACGATGAGGCGCGATGCTGCAAACGGAGAGACGGCGAGGGCCGCCTCGATAAGCTGCGGAGTGAGGTTCTCCGCGGGCGCGTCTTCCACCTCGAAGACGTGCAGAAAGCCTGTGCAGATCGCCGCAACAGCCGCCTCGGTTTCGCCCGACGACGCGAGCGCTTGATCGAGCAGCGTATCGAGCGTGTCGTTGCGAAACGTGTTCGCGCCAAGCTCAATCCAACCCTTGTCGCCAAGGTTCCGAATCATCGCTTGTGCGGCCATCGGGGCCGGCCCCGTCATGAGGAAATCCTTGCCATCGGAGCGCAGCGCGTGGCTCGCCACAAGAAGGACGTCGGAGAACGCAACCTCCTGTGCACCGGCCGGAAGCCCTTCGAGTTGATGCGCTCGCTGACGGTAGACGCGCGCATGCCCCGAGGACGCAACGTACGCGGTGCGATCACGCATCACGACCACCGCAGCGGAATGCGCAAACATCGGAGGTGCTGCATCCGCGATGCGCTGCGCAACATCGCTTGAGAGGAAGGTCAGCGCTGCGAACGCGCTCTTCATGCACTCAAGCCCGATGCTCGCTTGGTCGCCATCACATACAGCGAGCAGCGTGATGGAAGCGCCATCGAGCTTCAGCTCCTCCACCGAGGCCATGGCCGAAGTTGCACCGATGGTTGTGGCTCCACGACGAATCATATTGGAATCATACCGAGCAGCTCACTCGCCCTTCCCATCTGGCGCATTGGGTGACGCTTTTGTCGCATTGGGACCACGCCTTCGCTTCGCCTCCTCACGCATCCACCCGACGAGGAACGCCAGGCGCTCATTGGGCTTCTTCTGCGCGCGCACAAAGCACCAATAATCCTGCGTCGGAAGCCCCTCGATCGGTCGAAGCACAAGCCCACGCGGCGCCTCGCAAACATCGTTCACCACCGCAACGCCCACGCCATGCTTCGCGAAGTGCAGTGCAAGCGGCCAATGCCGCGCCTCACACACGACGTTGAGCGGATGAGACTCGGCGCGCGCCTCCTTCTCCAGCATCTCGCGCATGGGCTTTCCGCGCGGTGGAACGATGAGCGGCACATCGCGCAGATCCCGCCAACGCAGCGTCTTCTTGGTCACAAGCGGATGCGCCTTCGGCAGCGCGAGTGCGATGCGCGCACGGGCAAAGCGAAACGCCTCCAGCGATGCAGGAATATGCGCAAGCGGCCCCACCCCAAGGTCTGCTTTCCCCTGTGTAACGGACTCCTCAATCGCGCTCCCCTCGAGCACATGCGCCGAGAAAGGCAGTCGCTCGCGCGCGGCCCGTCCAAGCACATCGCCGAGCAGGTAGAGAAACGTTCCTTCGCCGGCCGCAATGTGCAGCGGTTCATCGCGCGGCTCGCCACGCAGCGAGGCCAAAAAGCGCGCATCACTGGTCGCGACTTCACGCGCATGCGCAAGCGTCGCCTGCCCCGCCTCGGTCAACACGAGCGCGCGTCCCTGACGCACATAGAGCGCAACGCCCAACGCCTCACTCAGCCGCTTCACGTGCACGTGCACAGCGGGCATCGAGAGATGAAGACGCTTGGCTGCGTGCGCGAAGGAGAGTTCCTCGGCGAAGACGACGAAGCTATTCAGAAGCTGGCGATCCACATTCACGGTGCGTGAGGATACACGGGCATTATTCACGCACGGTGAATGTCGCGATCGCGACTACTTGGTGATCTGCACGAACATGCCGTTCGGGTTCTTCGCATCCTCCGCGCGGACGACGTCTTGGATGCAATCCCAGTGCTCCACGATGTTTCCGCCCTCGACTCGGAAGAGGTCTGCGAAAGCGACATGGCGCCCGGCAAACTCACCCTCGGAGTGCGTGAAGACAAAGTTCCCATCCGCAACAACGCGGTAGGTCTTCTGGTACGCCATCTTCAAGCCAACCTTGGCGAGCTCGGCCATCGCGGCACCGAAGCCCGAGAGGTTGTCGCCGACCCCGGGGTTGTGCTGCGCGTAGCTTGTCTCCGAGATGTACGTCGTGAGCTTCTCCATCCGGTGCGCATAGAGCACATCGTCGAGGAGCCCCTGCACCACGGCCTTGTTGGCTGATGTCAGCGCGCGGTCCGTCACCTCGGTCGGTCCGTCCGTCTGCGAGCGCCCTGAGACGGTCTCTTGGACGAGCGGCTGCATCACATCCCAGTGCTCGGTGATCTTGCCATCGCGCACAAGGAAGATGTCGAAGACGACCACGGGCTGCGGCGCCCATCCACGCGCGATGCCGTGCGCGACGACAAGATCGCCCTCGCTCAGGATGCGCTTGAGTTCATAGGATTCGGTGAAGGGCACAAGCGGCGCGAGCGATGCGACGCCATTGGCGATGCCTGGGTTGTGCTGGGGATAGGGGTCGCTCCAAAAACGCGAGAGCGCGCTCGCATCCTTCTGCACAAAGAGTTCATGGAGGGCGGTTCGAACCAGGGCTTCATTGGCGGATGTCATCGGACTCCTCGGGGAAATGAGATGACCCAACTCTGCGGCTTCAAGGCCACCGAACAAGAGGCGCCAAAATGCACACTAGGTTCGGCAAGACCGAACAATCTAGAATCGCCCCATGGCCCCTCGAACGACCCAGCCAAGCATCCGACCGCGTGATCTCCCTCTGCTCGCAGTCTTCGCGGCCGTTGCGCGCGCAGGCTCATTCACGAGGGCGGCAACGCAGCTCGGCGTCGCCAAGAGCGTGGTGAGCGAGCAAGTCCGCTCGCTCGAAGAGAAGTGCGGTGCGCGCCTTCTTGAGCGCACATCAAGGCGCCTTCAGCTGACACAGCTGGGCGAGCATCTCCTCAGCACGGCCGCCCTCGTCGCCGATGCCGCTCACACGGTCGATGCCATCCTTGCCGACCAACGAGACGCCATCGTTGGAACGCTGCGCATCGCAACCACAAGTGACCTGAGCACGCGTCTTGTGGTCCCCGCAGCGGCACGTGTCGCTGCGACAAGCCCGCGCCTTTCACTCGACATCGTGGGACGCGACAGCACCGAGGACCTGCTGGAGGGGCGCTTCGACGTCGCGATTCGACTCGGCACACCCAAGAGTTCGAGCCTCACCATGCGCAAGCTCGGCGTGATGCGCGAGATCATCGTCGCAACCCCCGGGCTCGCAGGGCTGCACCCCGCAAAGCGCCCAAGTGAGCTGGAGGGGGCACCCTGGGTTCGACATGCGCTGCTTCCAGACGCAAGCGTCTGGCGCTTCAACGGACCACGCGGTGAGCGTGAGCCGGTGCCAGTGCGTGTACGCGCGCAGACCAACACGGGCGAGGGATTGCGGGCCCTTGCACTTGAGGGCCTCGGCTTCAGCGTCCTGCCCTCGTATCTCGTTGCAGAAGACGTGAAGCGCGGGGCGCTCACGCATGTCTGCCCAAGCTGGCACCTTCGCGACCTCATCTTGTTTGCCCTCCTCCCAAGCAAGAAAGCGCCAAGGCGAGTCACCGCCTTCCTCGATGCGCTTCAGATGCAGCTCGCAGAGTTTCCCCTCGCGCCGCCGACGATTCACAAAGCGTGACTGTGCATCACCGGCATTCACTTCCGGTGAATAGATTTACGAACCAAACAGAGCGCATGACCAAGCCAAGTTCATCCGACATCGCCGCGAGCAAGAAGCTCTCGTGGCTCCTTCGCCACGGCGCGCACGAAGCAGGCGTGGCTCTCTCTCCCGAAGGCTGGGCGAGCCTCGATGTGGTGCTGCGCACGCTCAAGCTGAGCGAGGAAACCGTGCATCGCGTGGTTCAATCGAACGAGAAGAAGCGCTTTGAGCTCGATGAGAGCGCGCGGCTGATCCGCGCATCGCAGGGGCACTCTGAGGGCATCGTCGAGACCGCCGATGTGGAGTCGACGTGGACGCGCTTTGAGGGCAGCGGCCTGCTCTTCCACGGGACGCAGCGCGCACATCTGCCGCAGATTGCGAGGGAGGGGCTCATCGCGATGTCGCGCACGCATGTGCATCTCGCCTCCTCGAAGGATGCAGTCGTGGGCAAGCGCGCGAACGTCGATGTGCTCCTTGCGATCGACCCCACGAGGGTGCGTGAGGCCGGCGAGCCGCTCTTTGTCTCGCCCAACGGTGTTGTGCTTGCGCGCCGCATTCCGCCTTCGGCCATCGTCGGGCTCGATGCGATGACACGTGCGGCACGTGCGGAAGAGGCCGCGCTGAAGGCGCTCTTCACGCGTGGGAATGCGCCCTAACGCATCTTTTGTTTCACGCGCATGCGTGACCTCGCACTCAAGCTCGGATGCTCCTTCGCATCACTCCTCTGCCTCGTCGTTGCGGGTGCAGCCGATGCACAACGAGGTCGCGGACGACGTGACCCTGCGCTCATGGTGGCCGAGGAGATCGAGCGGCGCGTTCATACCTTTCACAACTTTCGCGGCGACGTGCCGTACGGCGTGTTCAGTGAAGACCCGGCGCGCGTCTTTGCGATCCGAACAAACGACGCGTGCCTTGAGGAGCTCACCTCGCTCGGCATTGCGCACGAGGCGTTTCACACCGACCGCTCGCCGATTCCCACACCGGTTCGCCTCGAAGGGACGATCGGCGGCGTCACCTTCCGCAAGCTTCGCGAGGACGCGCCCTTCATCGTCGCCTGCGAGCTAGCAGCGCGCCTTCCACGCATCGCGCGTGTGCTTCGTGATCATCACATCAACGCGGTGGACGTGATGTCCTCCTGGCGCCTCACGCCGCGCACGAGCTTTCACACGATGGGCCTCGCGCTCGATCTCAACACATTCATCCGCGACGACGGCAGCACGCTCGATGTGCTGCGCAACTATCCGATGCGGGCTGATGCGCCGACATGTGAGGGCATCGACGCATCGTCACGCCCCGAAGCCGCAGGCGCAGCACTTGTTGTGCTCGCTTGTGATCTCGCCGCGCGCGCGGGGCTTCACACGGTGATCACGCCCAACTATTCCGAAGGGCATCGCAATCACTTTCATATTGATATACGACCGAATGACGCGCGGCTTTTTGTCCGCTGACGTCAGAGCGAGTCAGACCGAGTCGTGCCTACTTGCCGAACATCTTCGAGAGTCGGCCAAAGACGCGCCCAAGCATCGTCTCCGGAAGCTTGAAGCTCGTTAGGCTCTTGGTCTCGGGGCCGCTGTAGAGGCCGAGATCGAGCAACACTTCATCGAGCGGACGACTGCGATCGAGACGGGGTTGCAACACGCCGCCGGTCTTCGCGTTGCGCGCCTCCACGGCCATCACGCAATGCTCATCGAACGAGAGCGTCAGACGCACGACGCCTTGATCCCAGAGGCTGCGATCTTCGATGCAGACGGTGCAGAGATACTCGTTCTCCGAGACGTTCTGGCTCTCCCCTTGGAAGAGCGGCACCTGCACGGAGCCAAGCACGTCGGCCTGCAGGATGAGCTCACGCTTGGTCGGCAGACGCGCGTGGCGTGGCACCAAGATTTCGCAGCGCCGTCCTGCGATGCCGCGACCGACCGACATCGGAAGCACATCGAGCAAGGTGGGTGTCGTGCCGATCTCGTCGGCCAGGAGCGCGGCGCCTTGCGCGACCGCCTCGTCGGGGTTGATGCGCTTGCTCGGCTTGCGACCGAAGAAGGTCGCGACAGCCGCCTGCACTGCGGGAATGCGCGTTGTGCCACCGACGAGAATCACGTCGTCGATCTCCGTCGGCTTGATGCCCTTGGCTTCCATGACCTCTTGGGCGATCGCGATCGTGCGCTCGATGAGTGGCAATGTGAGTTCGTCAAAGGTCGCGCGAGGTACGACCACGCGGAGGTTGCGCTTGGGGCTGACGGTGAACTCAATGAGCTCCACGACCGCTTCATCCTCCGTCGAGAGCGCGCACTTGGCTTCCTCGGCAGCATTGCGAAGACGCGCGATTTGTTGCGGGGTCGCGTCGACGTCGATGCCCTCGTTGGCCTTGCGGAACTCAGTGAAGAGGTGCGAGGCGAGGATGTCATCGAAGTCCGAACCGCCGACGAAGTTGTCGCCGCCCGTCGCGATGACTTCGAGCTTGCCTTGCGAGAGATCGACCACCGAGATGTCGAAGGTTCCGCCGCCGAAATCCCAGACCGCAACGCGCGAGGAGCCCGACTGTTTGTGCCCGTAGGCAACAGCCGCTGCAGTGGGCTCGTTCACAATGCGATGCACAACGAGCTTGGCTTGCGCGGCTGCACGACGAACTGCCTCGCGCTGCATCTCGCTGAAGTACGCGGGGACGGTGATGACCGCTGCATCGACGGGCTTGCCCAAATGCGCCTCCGCACTGGAGCGCACCTCGTCGAGCACGCGTGCCGCAATCGTATCCATGCTGATGACGCGATCGTCGATGCGCGCGCCAAAGCGCTGATCGGAGCTCTCGGCGATCGGATAGGCGAAATGCCGCTGCAGCTCGGCCGCGAGCTCCGGTCGAAAGGTGCGACCGAGCAGGCGCTTGGAGCCGTACACGGTGCGGGTCGGATAGAGAATCTGACGGTCCGCCGCGCGTTGACCGATGTGGAATGAGCCGTCGGGCTCAAACGAGATCATCGAGGGGATCGTGTTCTTGCCGGTGCGTCCTGGAATGATCTTCGGCTGTCCGTCGACGACGTAGGAAGCACACGTATTCGTCGTGCCCAAGTCGATGCCGATGACGACATTGGGTTTGCGTACACGCAGCTCTTCGACCTCGAACGCAATGCTCGATTTGGGGTCGAGCTTCTTGGCCACCACGGTGACCGCCTCCTCAGGGTCAACGCCGCCAACATCGCTCAGACGCAGCGGTGGAGGCCCACCGAGCACGCCAGGAATCTTCGGAGGCCCGCCCGGAAGGCTGACCCGCGTCGTCACTTCGATGATCGATGGGTCGATGCCGAGCGCGAGCACGGTGAGCCGCACAAGCCCTGCTTCGACTGCAATCACGCGCCCGATGCCGACGTGCTCGCCAACACGAATGCGCACCTCGTCGTCTTTTTGGACGTCGCTCACGGCGCCCTTCAAGACCAGTTCCGAATCCGTTCGCTCCACCACACTGAGTTCGTGCGCTTCCCCTGCGGCCAGGCGTCGAAGGCGCACAAGCACAGCGTCCCGCTGAGTGCTCGTCATGCATTCGAGGGTACAGGGCGACAAAAAGAAAAGGCCAGACTTTCGTCCGGCCTTCTCGTGGTTTCGGGCAGATGCCCGCGCGATCAGTGAGCTGCGCGACCCGCGGGCGCTGCTGCAAGGGCTGCATCGATCGCTGCCGTGAAGGCGTCGATCGGCTGCGCACCCTGAAGGAGGCGACCGTTGATGAAGAACGAAGGCGTACCAATCTGTGCGCCCGCAGCCTGAACTGCGTTCATGTCGGCCTGGACAGCCGCCTGGTGCTCGTTCGAATCGAGCGCTGCGCGGAACTGCGCCATGTTGATGCCGGGGACAGCCTCTGCGAGGCGCTCAAGCGTCGGACGGGCGAGGTCGCTGTTGTTCTCGAAAAGAGCGTCGTGGTAGGCCCAGAACGCCTCGGGGCCACGCTGCTGAAGCACTTCGCGTGCTGCGATTGCGGCGGGCATGGCGTTGGGGTGGAAGGGGAGCGGGTAGTCGCGCCAAACGAGGCGGACGCGGCCGTTGTAGCGCTCCATGAACTGAGCAATCGTCGGCTCGACGCGCGAGCAGAAGGGGCACTGGTAATCCGAGAAGATCTGGATCGTGACTGGTGCGTTCGCGAGGCCCTTCGAGGGAGCGCCCGAGGGAACTGCGATGTTGTAAACGCGGTTCGGGTCTTCCGTGGGCTGCGCAGGCGCTGCGGGTGCACCGCCTGGAGCTGCCGGGAGAAGAACCTGCGCCGTTGCGCCGTTCGCCGTGATCGCCTCGTAGACACCAGCGCGGGGCGTTCCTGCGCTCACGCGCTCACGCGCCTGACCGAGGACCTCGTCGATCAGCGTGCGGAACGCTTCGATTGGCTGTGCACCACGAAGGTTGCGGCCGTTGATGAAGAACGAGGGCGTGCCCGACGCGCCAAGCTGACGTGCAAGCGTCTGATCGGCTTCGATGGCGGCCTGGTGCGTGTGACCGTCGAGGGCCGCGCGGAAGCGGTCCATGTTGATGCCCTGGATCTCACCGGCGAAGCGCTCGAGATCAGCGCGTGCAAGCGTCTGCTGGTTCGCAAAGAGCGTGTCGTGGAACTGCCAGAATGCTGGCGCGCCACGCTGCGCGAAGACTTCCATCGCCGCTTCCGAGGCCGGCATGGCGTTGTCGTGGAAGGGAAGTGGGTTGTTCTTCCAAACGAAGCGGATGTCGTTGCCGTAGGACTCACGAAGCTGCGCAAGCGTGGGCTCGACGCGGCTGCAGAAGGGGCACTGGAACTCGGAGAACACAACGACGGTCACGAGTGCGTCGGATGGGCCGTTCGTGGGCGAATCGCCCACTGGCACGCGGTAAACCGCGCTCGGATCGGGCTGCGGACGTGCCGGCGGAGCTGCCTTCTGGGCGGCTTCTGCGCCTGCGGGCGGAGCTGCCTGCGTGCGGCCGTTCTGAACGACAGCCTGGTAGATGCGCGCGCGGGGCGTGCCAGCGGCGATGAGGCGGTTCGCGTTGGCGATCTCCTCGTCGATGACGGTCTGGAAGGCCTCGAAGGGCTGCGCGCCCATGAGCTCACGACCGTTGATGAAGAACGCCGGCGTTCCGTTGGCGCCGATGCGGTTGCCCGCCTCGGAATCCGCACGAACTGCGGCCTGGTGCGTGTGGCCGTCCATGGCTGCGCGGAAGCGCGTCATGTCGAGGCCGATCTCCTGCGCGATGCGCGCATACGTCTCAGGCGAGAGCGTCTGCTGGTTCTGCATGAGCGCGTCGTGCATCTGCCAGAACTTCGCGTCGCCGCCCTGGGCATACGCCTCGCGCGCAGCTTCAGCCGCAGGCATGGCGTTCGGGTGGAACGGAAGGGGCTGGTCGCGCCAGATCACGCGGACCTGGTCGGGATAGCGCTCGGTGATCTGGGCAACCGTCGGCTCGACGCGGCTGCAGAACGGACACTGGTAGTCCGACCACATCACGATCGTGACGAGCGCGTTGTCTGGGCCGCGCTGCGGCATGTTGTCCGTGACGTCGATGCGGTAGCGCGTCGTGTCCGAACCATCGCCTGCGGGGCCTGCTGCTGCGCCTTCACCCGCGCGATCGCCCTCAGCCAGTGCAATCTCTTCGCCCTCGGCGGAGCCATTGCGACCGACCACATTTCCAACGAGCGCGCCGCCAAGGAAGGCCACGAGAATCGCGACCACTGCCGAGGGCATGCTCATCGACGCGCCGGTGTTGGCCGGTGCGAGTTGAACTTCTTCTCTCTTCTTCTTTTCTGCCATGGGAAACATTCCTCAATGTGGAGAGGCACGCGCCGCAAGAACGGACGCGCCCTCGCCACGGTCATTGTTGTGGGAGTGAGCTCGAAACGACGGAGCCGAATGGCCTCAGCACGACGCAACGACGCGCCAAAGACGCGGTGAATCAGGCTGAGACGTTCAGCTGCGCGGCGGACGCTCAAGCAAGCGCGCGAGCTCCAAACCGGAACTCGCATCTGCTTCTTGCACCAAGCGTTCTTCAAGCTCTTCGCGCCAACGAATCGCCGGCGGTGAGACAACAAAGTCTTGTGTTGGGACCGTGAACGGCGTCCTCAACGTCATGCGCAGGACAGGGTCTGCGGGGGCTGCTGGCGCACACCGAGGGTCATCCGAGTGGAAGCACCAGAGGATGCTTGTCCCGTGTGCCCGTGTCGTCTGCCGTGTGAGATGGCGAACGATGCCGCGGATCGTGTGGCGGTCGGGCGTCTCAAGCGCCTCGGCCTCCTGCGCACGCATCGCGCTCATCACGCTCATCGCATCGCCGAACGAGATGTTCGGATCCTCGGATGCGAGATCTGCAGCCGCCTGCCCAACACCACACACGCAATCGCTCTGCGCGCGGGCACCGAGCGGTGCGAGCACGAGCGTCGCCAAGAAGGCGAGAGCGAATGTGGTGAGGCGAAGCATGTGGAAGAAGTTCAGAGCATAGTCGGATGCCCTTGCCGATCAAGCAGGGCTACGAATCGGGTGGGCAGGATCTTTCAGATGCGCGCGACGAACTGAAGAAGCGCGCCCTCGTACGGAGGCACCTGACGACACACGCCGCCAGAACAAATGACGCCGCCGGGCGTCGAGCCGAAGAAGCCGCGAACGAACGTACCCGGGTCGAAGTTCCAGCGGAGCTCGATGGACGGATACATGTCGCCGCCCAGGAAATTGTAGTCCTGCTGGCCACGCCGCATCACTTCGTTGGCCACGAAGTCCGACCAGCGAAGCATCAGCGTTGCTGAGAAGCGAACGTTGTACGTGTAGGTGACCGATGCGCCGCCGACCTGGAACTCATTGAGTGTGGTTCCACCGCCGGGGTGCTCTTGCTCGAAGCGGTGATCGACGACCACATCGAAGCTGTGCTCGCCCTCGCCAAGCGTGACGTCGATCATGCCGTGTGCGGTACGGCGGTCCATCTCGCCTGCGGTGCGCCCCGAGAATTCTTCGGGTTGAATGATCGACTCTTGGCGAAAGCCCGCGCTCGCGTTGATCGACCAGTTGAGCCCGTCGTTGTACTCCAGCCGACGCTGCAACGTGAGCCAGCCGTGGGTGACGAGGATGCCATCCCACGGATCGCGTTCGGCGGCTTCCGCGAGCCCATACACAGACCCGTTGACCGAAAACTGCCAGGGTCCGGGTGCGAATCCGTAGTCGATGCGGACCGAGCCTCCGCGTTGGTTGCCGATCGCCCGAAGACGCTGCGGGCCATCAAACTCAAGCGATGGTGCAGCGCTGTAGATGCGATACGCGCGGTCTTCGGTGATGCTCGGTGCGACGAGGAAGTTTCGGTAATCCTTCCACTCGACGAGCACCGTCAGGTTGTCGAGTTGCAGCTGGGCCGAGCCGTAGACGGAGCGACCAAACTCATGCTCTTCGCCAACGCCAAGCAGTGTGGCGGAGCGACGCATTCCGTTCGCTTCTGCGTAGAGAGCGAGGTGGCCGTCGGCGAGCGCAGGCGCCTCCATCGTCCAGCCGAGGATGTCGACCGCACGCCCCGTCGCGGCACCGTTGCGCTCGTTCTGAAAACCGACGTGAACCGCATGACCGCTCACAACGAAGGCGTCGTCTGGGCCGAAGGTCGCACCGACCGAGCCTGCGACAGCCAGGTCGGCACCCAGATCGAGTCGCTCGAAGTCGATCGGATCTTGAAAGATGCCGAGCGTGATTGGGTCTTGGTTCTGTGGGTTGGCAATACCCGCATGAAGGCGTGCCCGAAAGTGTCCATCATCGTAGCGGACGTGTGCGCCGCGCAGCGATGTGTCCACGCCAAGCAAATCGACCTTTCGAAACGAGAGTGCCGCGCCGCGACCAATCACAAGTTGCGCATCGCCGAGCTCCACCGACCAGCTCTCGTGATCCCAACGCAGAACAATGCGCTCCGGCCGTAGATCCCACGCGAGGTAGCAGAACGACGAGGCCGCCTCAGGGCAGCTCCCTGCGCTTCCAAACCAGGCCGACCTGGGCACCATCATCCCGCGGTAGGTAACGGTCTCATCAAACGCGAACGGGATGAACGTGTCGAGGCGCACTTCCAGACGCAGCTCGCCACCCTGAAGCGCAAGATCGAAGCGCTGCTGAATCGACGCAAAATCATCGTCGAAGGGGTTGTTGTCGTAGTTCTGTCCTCGGTAGCGCGCCGTCGTCGTGCTCGTCATCGAGAAGGTCGACTGACCAAAGACGGGGAGCTCAAGAGAGAGGTCGTCGGCAGCGACGGGAGCGGCAACACCAAGCGCGAAAACGCCCGCCGCGAGGGCGAGCGTTCTGCTGTGTGGAGGCGAGGCGAACAAAGCCCGCATGCTCGATTCAGCGTCCGAGACGCGTCAATTCGCGATCGATCGCGCTGCGCAACGAGGCAAGTTGAGGTGTCGCGCCAGCTTCTCGGTAGACGATGCGGCCCGTCTCGTCGATCAGCGCCGTCTCAGGCAACGAACCGGTCGGGAAGAAGGGGCTCGTCACGCCCGTGGGGTCGATGACCTCGTAGACGCCCTCAAGGTTGTGCTGCGTCACCCAGCGGTTGCAGAGCGCGAGGTCCGGCGGGCCGTACGATGAGTTCTGGACGATGACCTGGACGACGTCCACGCCGCGGTCTCCGTAGGGAAGAACGATGCGGTCACGAAGTTGTCGGCTCTCCTCGCGGCAGGGCGCGCACCACTCGGCCGCGATGCTGAGGACGGTCAGGGAGTGCGGCTCCGCGCAGAAGCGCTCTTCGGAGTAGAAGTTGAAGTCCGTCCCGTCGCACAGCTGAAGCGTGAAGCCCTCGAAGTTGGTGCCAACGCTTGTGCCGATGTTGTTCGTCGGAACGGCAGAACAGAGCGGTGCACCCATCGGAGTGTCGCTGGACATGCTTGCGTCAGTCATTTCCACTGGCGCGGGCGTCGGGCAGCCAAGTAGACCGACAGCGAGGACGCCAAGCACGGTGGAGGCGAGGGAGCGAGAGAACGATGCCATGGGGACTCCTTGTGACCTGACGGTCGACGTTGCGGCGATTCGTCGCGAGCGACTGAATCGTAACATTGAGATTGAAAAAACGCGCTTCCTCACATGGGGGCGCAGCGGCCAGACGTCGACCCGTTCTGCAGTTGCACGTTGACGCAGCGATGCCCGCTTGGACAGGCCGCCGTGCGGCAGTCGCGCGGCATACACACGCCATTGTCGAAGTTGGTCTGGCGCTGGAAGCCCCATGTGTGGTCGCAGAAGTAGTGCTGGT
>JBILQT010000347.1:0-6870 GCA_044373065.1 Sandaracinaceae bacterium | reverse complement strand
CGCGGCCGGTCGCAAGGAAGGCTCTACTCCGGACGACGGAAGCGCAGCACGAATCGATCGCTCGTGCCGCGTCGCTCACCGGCCGCCGAGGGCGAGTCATTCCAGTCGTGTGTGTCCTCTGCGTTGCGCAGAAAATCCCCCTGCGCTTCGAGCACAAAGCCTGCGGCCACGACTTCATCGATGACCGTCTGCGCTTCGATGCGATGGAAGGTCTGCGCATCTTGCACGCCATGCCCTGCGGCCGCGGCATGGTCGACGATGCCGTAGATGCCGCCGGGCCGAAGCGCCTCAAAGATGGTGCGATTCATCGCTGCGCGGTCTGTCTCGAGCCACACGGTGTCGTGGTAGCCGAGAATGAAAATGACCGCGTCGAGCGGCGCTTCGCCTGCAGGTGCGGGTGCATTCATCTCAAGCTCGATCGGGACAATCTGCGGCATGTTCAAACGCGCCAGGCGCTCGGCCTGCGGGCCGCGTGCGAAGCGGTCGAGCACGAAGGCGTTGTTCTGCGCGAAGACGCGACCCTCAGGGCCCACGACACGCGCGAGCAACTCCGTCGTGTAGCCACCGCCCGCGAAGACATCGAGCACGCGCCATCCGGGTTGCACGCCAAAGAACTGAAGCGTCTCAAGCGGCCTGCGACCTGCGTCGAGAGCACGGTCTGCATCGGTGCGATCGGCAGCGTGGACGGCCAATGCAACCGCATCCTCCGCGACGGAAGCGTGCGCCGCTGGCTCCGCAACGGGTGAGGTGGAAGCCGCGCCGCAACCGGCGAGAAGAAGCGCGAAGAGGGGACGCATCGGTGTAGTTCGCATCAGGCTCGGTTAGTGCGCTGGGTAGCCGAGGGCAAGAGGGAGGAACGTCGGAAGACTACGTGCGGAGCATCTCCAGCAACGCCCGACGGCTCAGCGTCCGAAGCGCCTCGCAGTGCGCGATGTGTTTCTCGAGTTCGTCCTTGGAGGCATCGCGGGAGGCCTTCTCAAGCTCCTTGAGGGCGCGCGCGAGCTCGACGGCGCCGAGCGCGAGCACACCGCCTTGGGCACGATGCGCGACCTTCTTGATCGCCTCGCGATCAAGCTTGTAGAGGGCCTCGGTGAAGGAGGCACGGGCGGCGTCGAGCGACGCATCGAACTGCGTGAGCAGAC
Source organism: Sandaracinaceae bacterium (assembly GCA_044373065.1). Classification (GTDB taxonomy): domain Bacteria; phylum Myxococcota_A; class Polyangia; order Polyangiales; family Sandaracinaceae; genus JAFLCL01. The sequence goes on along the minus strand of JBILQT010000347.1, from coordinate 5,728 downwards.
CCTCGAAGAACGCGGGATCACCCAGGTCGACGATCTCTTGGACGTGGGCGCGGTCGAGCAGTCTCTCGGTGTCGACCGGCGCGTACTCCACGAGGGCAACGGAAGCGCGCTTCTGAGCCAGCTCTGCGAAGGGTGCGAGCGCTGCCTGCAAGGTGGCCAAGCGGATGGGCTTGGTGAGCTGTGCATCCATGCCAGCTTCGAGCGCGGCGCGTTCATGCTCAAGGCCCACGTGTGCAGTGAGCGCGAGAATCGGCTGCCGCGGAGTGCCCTGCTCTGCCTCGCGCATGCGAATCGCGCGCGTCGCCTCGTAGCCATCCATCACGGGCATCTGGCAATCCATCAGCACCAGATCGAAGCGCTGGGTCTTGGTCTCTTCGAGCGCACGCGCGCCGTCTTCGACAAAGGTGTAGGTCGCACCAAGCGTGTCCAAGAGCGCCGCGAGCACCTCGCGATTGACCGGATTGTCCTCGGCGACCAGCACATGCACGCCCTTCACCTGCGCCACATCCGCGGGCACCGCTTCGCTCTCGGTGAGCATGTGAAGAAGGCGGCTGCGCGTGGTGGGAATGCGCAGCGGGAGCACGCGCGAGGAGGTTCTTGAGCCCTCCGGCTGGCCAAAACGCGTGACGGTCAGGGCATGTCGCGGTGGGCGCGTGAGGCGACGCACGAGCATGTCCACCTGCAGGACATCGGAGCCGATCACGCAGGCCGCGGCCTCGCCTCTCTCCGCGCGCTGCATCGCGTGCTCGATGGTGAGGTGCGAGATCGCGCCACCCAGGGCCTCAAGCTGACACTGCAGCGCCCGCGTCGCGAGCCCCTCCTCCAGGTCGACGAGCCAGGTGTCGCCGAGCACGGCCATCGGGGCGACGATTTCGTCGGATGCAGGCTTGAGCATCACAAAGAAGCTCGTGCCCTTCCCCACCTGGCTCTCCACCATGATGACCCCGTCCATCCTCTCGGTGAGCCCCTTGGCGATCGGAAGGCCAAGCCCAGTGCCCGCGCTCTGCGCACGAGAAGGGTCCGTCGGAGAGAGCGTGACGAAGGGGTCAAAGAGCGTCGTGAGAATCGCATCGGGGATGCCTGGGCCCGTGTCGCGCACCTCGATCACGATCGTCTGGTTCTCCTCATAGAGCAGCACAGAGACACTGCCCTTGCGGGTGAACTTGATCGCATTGCCGACAAGGTTCGTCAGCACCTGCGTCAGCGCGTTGACCTCGGCCCGCGCAAGCTGACGCGGCCTACCCTCACCCTCGCAGACAACACCGATCTCAACGCCTTGCTCATGCGCGCGCACCGCAAGGCGTGCGACGACCTCCTCGGCAACCGCCATTGGGTCCACAGGGCCGAGCATCAAGGCCTCGCGCCCCGCGGTGACGCTTGAGAAGTCGAGGATCTGATTGACGATCGCCATCAGCGCATCGGCCGCGCCGCGTGCGGTGCGCACATAGTCGCGCTGATCGGGGTTGAGCTCTGTGCGCGCGAGCACATCCAAGATGCCCACCACACCATTGAGCGGCGTGCGGATCTCATGACTCATGTTGGCGACGAACTCCGACTTCGCGCGCGAGGCCGCACCCGCTTCTTCCATCGCCTCGGCGAGCGCTGCATTGGTCTTCTCAAGCCGCAAGGTGGTCTCTTCGCGTGCCGAGAGCAGGTAGATGATGAGCCCGAAGACAAAGCTCGTGGGCGCGGTGATGTTCGCGACCAGGAAGGCCGAACGCACCCTCTCGCTGGCGTAGGCGCCAAACTCCTGCGGCAGCATCGGGTCGATGATCGCGCTGAAGATCGTCAGCGCGACAAAGGGCACAAGCCACCAGACGCCACCCTTGCCAGGCGTCGTCACGGTGCCGCCGATCATCGCCATCATCGACCAGAGCATCACGACACCGCTTGGCCCAAACCCTCCGAGCGACCACTGAAGCGCGAAGGGCAGCAGCAAGCTCGCGAGCACTTGAACAAGGCGCGCGACGGGGAAGTTCTTCGTGCGGTGAAGGAAGGAGAGATTGAGCGCGGTGACGACGGGATACGCGTAGGGGATCGCGACGGGCAGGAGGAGGCCGGTGAGGAGGCCAGCAGTGCCCCAGACCAGACCGCCCACGCTCATCAAGAGGCCCATGTAGACAAGCACGCGATGACGCTGCTGCTCGGACCATCCATCGCAGGGCCGATCCCCAATCTCGCCGATGCGGACGAGCCAATTCTTCTTCTCGCTCAAGACGCGGAACCTCGCTTCGACAACGAGCGCACCATCGTTGGATGGAGGCGTCAACGATGCGACTCACATGAGGTTGCGCGAACCCAGCGGCTTGCGTTCGCGGGATTCCCTCAGCGCTCGCGCAAGAACGTGCGGAAGCTCCCCTCGATGCGAATCGCACCGGGCACCTGCGGGCACTCCACACGAAAGGTTCCCTCCACCGACGCACCGAGCTCGCGCACAAAGGGCTCCACATGCACCTCGCCACTGGTCGCATGCAGCGTGCCCAGATCGGCGTGATGCGCATCGAGGGAGGCACCCACGGCCTCGATCTCCATCGTCCAAGCGCCAACCTGCTGGGCGGTCTCTGAGTCAGCCGGAGGGTCCGCTCCGAGGAGGCCCGTCTGCTGCTCAGGCGGCAGCGGAATGCGAATGGCGATCTGCGGTCGACTTGCATGAGAGCCTGCAGAAAGGCCCAGTGGATCCGCGAGCTCAAGGATGAGGCGCCCACTCTCCTCCACGATGCGCGCGCCGCGCGAGAACGAGGTCAGCGGCTGATCACGCTCGCCGATCAGGCTTGGCGGCTCGTGCGCAATCACGCGCATCAAGGTCACGTTCAGCGTGGGCTCTTCAATCTCTGTTGGCTCCGGCACACGCTGCGACGGATCCTCATCCAGGGCACCGCGATGCCTTGCAACGATGTCTGCGCAGAGCTCTGGCGCGACTGAAGTGCGACAGCCGTGACGCGCATCCCCAAGCAGCTCGATACACGCTTCGCGCTCAAGCAGAGGCGAGGCCTGGCAGAGGCCGCTTTGCCGTGAGGCCAGCGCCACACAGAGCGGGTCGGCACCGTGCGCCTGCTGAGGGCAGAGGGCCGGCTCTCTGGTTTTCACGGCCACACGCGCAAGACACGCATGCTGCACAAGGCGCGCCTCGATCGCGCGGCAAGGCTCTGCATCTCCGCTGTCTTCGGCCAGCTGCGCACGACACGTGTCGAGCATGAAGTCGTCGTAGCCAAGCACGCCGATCGTCCACTGCGCAGAGCTCGGTGTCTCGCGGCGAAGGCGCGCAAGGCAATCATCGAGTGAGCGATCGCCCGTCTCGCCCGCGTTCAGGTTGGCCTCGGCCTGCGCCATCTCCGCAATGGCAACGGCCTCTTGCTCGGTGGGCTCTCGAACGCCGAGAGGCTCCTCCTCGCACCCGAGTGAGAGGGCACCCAGGAAGCCAACCAGCCATCGCCTCACGGTACGAATTTGTACCCAGCGCCACGCACCGAGAGAATGTGCACCGGGTTCTGCGGGTCTTGCTCGAGGTAGCGCCGCAAGCGCGAGACGAAGTTGTCGACGGTGCGCGCGGTCGAGTAGTTGCGAAGCTTCCAGACGTCTTCGAGCAAGAGCTGACGCGAGATGACTTTGCCGGGGTGCTCGATGAAGTAGCGCAGCAAGTCGAGCTCAAGGCGCGTGAGCTTCACGGGCTCGCCCCGCACCGTTACCTCGTGCGACTCAAAGTCGACGCGCGCCTCACCGATGGAGACAATGTTGCGCGGGCCACCGCCCTTCTCCTCGCGCCTATCCCAGCTTCGGCGGCGCAAGAGGGAGCGCACGCGCGCAAGCAACTCTTGAAGCTCAAAGGGCTTGGCGATGTAGTCGTCGGCACCGGCCTCAAGGCCTTGCACCCTGTCTTCGGGGTCATTCCGCGCCGTCAGCATCAACACCGGTGTGTAGTTGCCATTCGCGCGCAAGCGCGTGCACAGCGAGAAGCCATCGATGTCCGGCAGCATGACGTCGAGGACGATCACATCGAAGCCGCGCGGATGAAGCAGCGCCTCCGCAGCCTCACGGCCCGTGCCTGCAACGACCACTTCGTACGCATCGAGCTCAAGGTTGAGCTTGAGGCCCGCGGCGAGGTGTTCTTCGTCTTCGACCAGCAAGAGGCGCGTTGGCGGCGCGGCGACTTCGCCTGATGCGGAGGAACTCATTGCGGCCATCATAGTGGGTTGGTTGCGTGCGCGTTCGGGAATCGAGGGCATCGGCTGGGAGGCCCCAAAGTTTGACGGCTGGGCACGTGCAGTCGTGCGGGGAGCGAGAAGAGCTGGCTGGACCGTACACGGCGTTGATGCTCGACGCGTCTCGACCGCGAGCGTGATCGCATCCTCGCTCGCATGCGTTCTGGGTACTCCCTCAACCAAGGCATTTGCGCCGTCATGGGTGACGTGCGGAGTTACCCAGAACACATCGAGCGAGAGGACGTGGCCCTCGCGCGAAGAGGCGCCGACCAAGCACCAACGCGGCGTTCAGTCGGCTTCGTATTCTCTGCTCGGGTGCCCCTCAGAATTCGAACGTGATCTCGGTATTGCCCTCGCCTGTCCCTTCGAGACGCCCGTGGAGCGCATCGAGGTCCGATAGGTCATCGGTGTTGAGATGCAGCACACCACTCATCAGGTAGTCGTAGCCGTAGGATTCGTTGCAAACGAGCTGGAGCGGTAGATCACGGAAGCGCATGTCTGTGCGGTAGAGCCGTGCCCGCCACGTGTCTCGGGTTTGCCCTTGGATGATCTCAAGCTGCCAGCGGACCCGTGGGTCGGCGGGCTGCCTGACCGCGACAGAACTTCCGAATCGCTCTACGGTCACGAACTCTCCGGCGCTGCACAGCGGGTCCGGATTGCATCGAATGAGGCCCCGAATCGTTGTACCCGTCAGGTCGAACATCACAGGCACATCGTTCACGCCTTCTCGTGAAACGACGCTCCTTGAGAGCAACGACATCTGCGTAGCGACGACGTGCTCACGCAGCCTTCCTGAGGGCCCGAAATCCGAGAACGGCCATCCCTCCGGGCACCCTCCGAGCACGGGCTTATCCGCCACTGCGTAGCCGCGCGCGGTCACGCCACCGCTGAACCAACGGCAATCGCCGTTGCCCCGATCACAGCCGAGCACTGGCTCACCATCGCCACCGCATTCGGCCCAGTAGAGGCCGTAGTCGCACTCGCTGAGGGGCATACGCTCGTCGGGTGCGCAGGCTGGCATCAAGAGTACGAAGGGGAGGAGCACGAAACTGCGCATGACGACCTCGGGCTTCGATGGTTGCATGGAACGTCCGGGTCCGTTGCTCGCTGACGTGCCCGTCGCGTTCAGTGATGAGCGAACGCCGCTCAGTGATGAGCGAACGCCGCTCAGCGATGAGCGACAAGAGATGGCTGAACGCCGCGTTGATGTTCGATACGTCTCCACCGCGAGCGTCACCGCATCCTCGCTCGCATGCGTTCTGGGTACTTCCTCAACCGAGGCATTTGCGCCGTCATGGATGACGTGCGGAGTTACCCGGAACACATCGAGCGAGTGAGTGACCGTGCCCTCGCACGAAAGAAGGCCGACCGAGCGCCAACGCGGCGTTCAGTCGGCTTCGCGTTCTCCGCTTCGAAAGCGCGACCTTCAGAACTCGAAGGTGACCTCGTCGCCCCGCTCGCCGACACCCTCAAGACGACCGTGGAGCGCATCGAGGTCCGACAGGTCGTCGGTGTTGAGGTGGAGCGTG
>JBILQT010000346.1:0-6872 GCA_044373065.1 Sandaracinaceae bacterium | reverse complement strand
GCATTCGCACTGCAAAGAAGGCATCGGCACTCCTGTTCCACGACCGCTAGTCCTCGTAACCCAACTCCTCATCCACCGTCGCCGAAAACCACACGCCGAAAGACTCCGCCACGACGGTAACCCCTTCCTCGTCCACCCACTTCAGAACGGGTCTCTCGTCGGGCCCCGCCTCGGAGAAGAGGAACTGATAACCCTGATGCATGAGGAAGACGTAGTAGGGCCGCGTCGGGTCGGAGCCCGAGACCTCAGCGAGTATCTCGCGACCAACCGCATTCAGCGTTCGGAGTTGGTCGAAGCGAAAGTCGGAGCCTTTGAGGAAGACGCCGACGTGGCGCCCTGCCTGCCGCAGGAAGGTGCGGTAGCTGGGTGGAAAGACGAGGCCGAGCGCAGTCTCCAGTTCCGCGATTTCCTCGTCCGCGACGCCGTGCATCGAGGTTTGCAGCTTTGCGAGTGCAGCGAGCACGCGTTCGGCTTCGCTCATCGGTTCTCCTCGCGCGTCAAGGGCTTCGCCCAACGTGCGACGAACTCCGCGTGCACCTTCTTGCCTTCCGGTGAATGGATGCCCGGGAGCTTGCCGACCCAGTACGACGCGGACTTGAACATCTCTGGCCGCGTGAGTCTCCACTCGTCGAGCATCATCAACGCGCGCCGGAGTCCGCACACATGCCCGTAAAACTCCAACCACCATTGCACGGTGCTGACATTGGACAGCTCGACCGTGCTCTCCACCAAGCGTCGCGCAGCCGAGCGACGCAGGCGGACACGGCGTGCCAAGAAGAATCCTCCGAACGGAGAGCGCGGAACGGCCTTCTGAAGCCACTCGACTCGTGCTGACTCCGGGTGTTCGCGAAGGAGTCGCGCAAGGCCGTCGAGGTCGCTGTACCGCGCGTTTGGATCTGGGAGCGGTTCCATCGTCGCCTCATTGAATCACGGTCGCGGAGCACTCGGGCGCGTAAGGCTCAGCCCTCGTCCTCAGGCGGCACAAAATGCGGGTCATCCCCGAAGCGCTCCTTCCACTTCTCCTCAACCTCCGCGAGCCATGCCTGCATGGCATCCGACGCGTCCGCGAGAACCCCGCTCGGCACGGGCGTTTCGATGACCGGGCCGCCTCGCTCGCGAAGACTTAGAATTCGCGGATCCGGGGTCTCAAGCGAGAACGCCACGACGTCATTGAAACCGCTCAGCGACGGGAACACGCGGAAGCCTCGGTATCGCGCAGACCGCGCGGCCACTTGCTCGTCAGTCAGAAACCGGTCGTCGAGCTGGCCGAGCGCGCGGATGTACCAAAACAGGTTGGTGGCATCCCCCGAAACGGCGCAGTGCCTCCGCAGGCCGCGGTGCCAAAGCAACTCCAGCGTGAGGACGAACTCGACGACACTCTGCGGAGTGGACAGCTCGCAGTACGCGCCGCCACCAATCCAGATTTGGTAGCTCCCGAGCAGGCGCGACCTTGAGTTCGGAACGCCGTCCACTCGCCCCGACAGCGGCGCGCTGATTTCAACGGCGAACGTCTCCATCTGACCGAAGCTGAACTTCTCAACCGCCATGGCTACTCCCGAGCGCCAAAGCAGTCGGCACCGGTTCGAAGACCTTCGTCGCTCTGGTCTGACTCGCCGCACCCATTCCAACTCTCCTGTCCGAGCAACACGAACGTCGTGGCCGAAGTCTCCCTCAGAGTTCGTCGCGAAGGGGAACTTCCATTACCTCTCCGCACGCACTCGCGCGCGCAACAACAGTCCAGCCCCTCCCGCAGCGCCGGGTCCGCGCCGCAACGACAGCAGTCGTTGACTCGCACTCCCGCCCCCTCGCGGAACACAACAGTCCAACTGTCTCCGCAGCCTCGCGCAAAGTCGAAACAGACAGTCCAACTGTCTCCGCAGCCTCGTGCAAAGTCGAAACAGACAGCAATCGTTGACTCGCACCCCCACCCCCTGTCGCAAAACAACAGTCCGACTGTCTCCGCAGCGCGGCGCGAAGTTGAAACAGACAGCAATCGTTGACTCGCGACCCCACCCCCTGTCGCAAAACAACAGTCCGACTGTCGTTGCGGCGTCGCGCGAAGTTGAAACAGACAGTCCGGCTGTCGTTGCGGCGTCGCGCGGAGGCGAAACAGACAGTCCGACTGTCTCCGCAGCGTCGCGCGCGTTCTGCAGAGACAGCAATCGTTGACTCGCGACCCCACCCCTCGCGCAAAACAACAGTCCAGCTGTCTCTTTTGCGTCGCGCGCGTTCTGCAACGACAGCAATCGTTGACTCGCACCCCCACCCTCCGCGCGAAACGACAGTCCGGCTGTCTCTGCGAGGGCGCGCGGAGACGAAACAGAGAGCGCGGTTGTCTCTGCGACGGCGCGGTCGACGAGAGAGAGCATCGAACCTGTTCTCTCGCGCACTTCGGCGAACCGACAAGAGATGCGACGCGTCGTGGTTCGCTCGTCGCCGATGCGCGTGAGCTCGGCCTTCGCCCTCGACCTCGCTCGCACAAAACGCTAGACACCACGCGATGCAGTCTCAGGGCCGTTCAATCGAGTTCCGCGTTGGAATCTTCGTCACGCTCGCGCTCCTCACGGCGACGCTGGTGATCTTCTCGCTCGGCAACCGGAGCGCGCTCTTCTCCTCGAAGCGCAGCTACGTCGCGGTGTTCTCGAATGTCGATGGCCTGCGTCCGGGCTCGCCGATTCGCATGTCCGGTCTCGATGTCGGCACGGTCGGTGAGGTCAGTTTTCGCGACGATGGGCGCTGCCAGGTCATCCTCCAAGTAGCGGAGGAAAACGCGCGCTTTGTTACGGAAACAAGCCGCGCATCGATCGGCTCCAAGGGCCTTTTGGGCGACAAGCTTGTCGAGCTCACGGCGGGCCAGGGCGATGCGCTTCCCGATGGTGCGACCGTCACGACGAGCGAGGGCGGCGGCATGTTCGGCGCACTCGCCTCGGCAGGTCAGGCCGTCGAAGACGCACGCCCCGTCATCCAGAACGTGCGCGACTTCACCTCGACGCTGGCCGAGGAAGGCTTCCGCCAAGACATCCGCGACGTCAGCCACAACATCGCCGAGCTCACGCGCATGGCGAGCCAGGAGGACGGAACCATCCACCGCCTCCTCACCGATCCCGTCCTCGCCGATCGCATCACGAGCACCCTCGCCTCCGTGCAGAGCGCCTCGAACGAGCTCGCGCATACGACGCGCAACGTCCGCCTCATCACGGACGAGGTGCGCAGCGGTGACGGAACGATTCATCGCCTCATCTACGATCAAGACGGCATGCGCCTCGTGAACAGCCTCGCGGACACCGCAGGCGAGGCCTCGACCATCCTGCGCGACATCCGCACGGGCGAGGGCAACGCGCATCAGCTGCTCTACGGCGACGACGCAGACGACCTCATCCGCAACCTCACGCTGATGAGCACCGACCTCCGCGCGATCATCGCCGACATCCGCGCCGGCCGCGGCACGATCGGCGGCCTGCTCGTCGACCCAAGCATCTACGAGGACGTGCGTCGCATCGTCGGCAACGTAGAGCGCAACGACGTCCTCCGCGCGCTCGTGCGCTACACGATTCGCGAAGACGAGCAGGACCCGCCGCGCCCACGCCCCGCGCCCGTGCAGAGCAGCGAGCCGGTCACCGAGTCGACTCCCGCTCCGTAGGTTTGGCTCTCACGGCCGCTAGCGAGTGCTGGCGAACACGTGCACGAGAGCAAGCGCGACTTCGCCAAAGGCGAAGAGCCAGAAGGGGGTGCCCATCGGCAGGGGCAAAGCCCCGAGAGATCCCGCGAAGCGAGGAGCGGAGCGACGAGTGACAAGGGAGGAGGTGTCGGAGGACAAAGTCCTCTGACCCGCGGCGCGACAGCGCCGCAGCTAACAAAGCTCATCCGCCATAGCGGAGGAGCGTTGCGACGTCGTCTTCTTCGGGCGCACGCCCGTCGATGAAGTCCTTCACGCGCGGGTCGGTGACGCGCTTGATCTCCTCGACGGTGCCCGACGCGATGATGAAGCCCTTGTGCACCATCGCGATGCGGTCGCTGATGAGGAAGGCGCTCGCCATGTCGTGCGTGACGACGATGGAGGTGACGTTGTAGAGGCGCTGCGTCTCCATGATGAGCGCGTTGATGCGCTCGGTGGAGACGGGGTCGAGGCCGGTGGTGGGCTCGTCGTAGAGGAGCACGTCGGGGCGAATCGCGAGGGCGCGCGCGAGGCCGACGCGCTTGCGCATGCCCTGCGAGAGGTCCGAGGGGAACATGTCGATCGTCTCGGGCAAGCCCACGTCGGAGAGCGCCTTCTCGACGCGCTCCTTCACCTCGTTGTCCGGCAGCCGATAGTGCTCGCGCACACCGTAGGCGACGTTGTCGCGCACCGACATCGAGTCGAAGAGTGCGGCGCCTTGAAAGAGCATCGCGATGCGGCGACGAATCGGGCCGTACTCGCGCTCGGTCGTGCCCTGAATGTCCTTGCCGTCGAAGGTGATGACGCCACCATCGGTGCGCAGAAGCCCGATGAGCAGCTTGAGCATCACGCTCTTGCCCATGCCTGAGCCACCGATGATGGTGAGCGCCTCGCCAGCGTTCACCTCGAGGTTCAAATCCTCGTAGACGACCTTCGGCCCGAACGCTTTCTTGACGTGTTTGAACTCGATGAGCGCCACTTCCGATTCGTTGTCTCCTTTTCGCCCGAAAGTCGAGGTCCTCACCGCCGCGCTCGCGTTCCTTGTTGGATGCGGAAGCGATGCGCCGCGCCATATGGATGCGCTGCGCGGGCATGAGGCCGACATCGCGCGCTTCGAGCGATGGGCCCTGCGTGCAACCGAGCACGCCGCCCCTGGCGACGAGGCGCGCCTCGAAGAAGCGCTCTTCGCGAACGTGCGCGCTGAGCGTCCGTTCGCACTCGTGCAAGTCACGCGTGAGGGCCGCGATGGCTTCACGCTGACGTACCCGCGCGAGGGCGTCGTCCCGCAAGACCTCGCCTGGCGCTCAGGGCGCAGCGAGGTGCTCGGCGAGGTCGAGGTGGCCGGTCAGGGCACGGGCGAGCACGCGCAACTCTGGGTGCGTGTGCAGCCGATGGAGAGCGCGGGGACGCCGCTTGTGATCACGCTCTCGATCGAGACGAATCCAGCGAGCGCCGAAGCGAGCCGCTGACGCGCTCACGCACCAATCGCGTACGTCACAAGGCGCCGTGACTTCGCATCGAGCGCTGTCCGCGCGGCACTTGGCGGCGTCACAAGCGGTGCATCTGCGGCGAGATCCAAGAGCGTGATGAGGCGCGCCTTGCCCTCCTCCCCGAGCAGCGGCTCGCCCTCTTCTGGCCCGACATGAAGCGTGTCGTTGTAGGTCTTGAGCCGTCCCAACGAGACGCCCGGCACCGCATCGATGAGCGTCGTCAGCGAGGTGTTGCGCGCGCCCTCGAGCGGACGCATTCGGCCCTTCAAGCCGAGCATCGCAAAGAGCACCGAACGGATGCATCCACCGTGCATGACGATCATCAAACGCTTGGCGCCGCGGTGCGTTTCGCACACTTCATGAAGTGCTTGATGAACCCGCGCGGAGAAGATCGGAAGCGACTCACCATCGCCTCCGATGCGTCGATCGTCACCCTGCGCAAGCGCGGCGAGCTCATCCGGAAAACGCGACACGACCTCCGCATGCGGAAGGCCACACCACGCGCCCAAGTTCATCTCACGCAGCCCCTCATGCGTCACGAGCGCGCCCTTCCCCCGTGCCCTCACCACCGCAGCCGCCGTCTCCTTGGCGCGCATCAAGTCGGACGCGATCACCGCATCGACCTCAAGGTCCGCACAGCGCGCAGCAAGCCTCAGCGCTTCCTCTTCACCGCGCGTCGAGAGGGGAATATCCGACTGCCCCTGCCAGCGCTCTTCCGCATTCCAAATCGACTCCGCGTGACGCACGAGGATGAGTTCCATCGCGCGAGTCTGCGATGAATCGGCACGCAAGATTTTGATTTCAGCGCGAGCGCGCCCGCAAGGAGCGACTGAGGCGTGGCAGCGCCACGTCGCAGGGAGCGACTGAGGACGTAAGCCGCGATCAAATCAAAAGATAAGTGCCTCAGTCGATGCTCGGAGGTTGCGGCTCTCCCGCTGCGAGTCTCTTCTCTTTCAACTCCACCGCCTCCACGAAGAGCTTCACGTACTCGCCCGCGCTCGTGATGGCGAAGAAGACACTCAGGTAGAGGAGCGCCAAGCCGACGGCGTTGAAGTCGACCTGGGGCAGCGTGAAGAAGCCGAAGGTGATGTCGAAGTGGTGATGCAGGATGAGCATCATCACCGCGACCATCTGCAGCGCCGCCTTCTCTTTGCCGCCCTGCCCTGCGGCGATCGTCACGCCCTCGGACATCGCGATGACGCGGAGGCTCGTGATCGAGAGCTCGCGCGCGAGGATGACGATCACGGCCCATGCGGGGACACGCTGCAAGTCCACCATCGCGACGAGGAGCGAGGCCACCAGGAGCTTGTCGGCGAGCGGGTCGAGGAACTTCCCGAGCACGCTGATCAGTCCTTGGCGACGTGCGATCCAGCCGTCGAGGAAGTCGGTGATCGCCGACGCGGTGTACACGAGCCCACCGAAGTAGCTCGCGCGCGGCGTGCCTTCGATGACGAGGTAGATGATGACGGGGATGAGGACGATGCGAAGCGTCGTGAGGAGGTTCGGCAGGTTGACTGCGTCGTCTCTCAGGCTGCTGCGTTTGGTCTTCATAGGCTGCGTCGGCTCTTCCTCACGCTCACGCGAGGAAGACAGTGCCTTCTCCGCTCAACGTGACGGTCTCGTCGTTCGTCGTAGCCGGGAAGAGACGTCCCGACCAGCCCACAAGCGTCGAAGCCCGCACATGGACTGGGTCCGATGCGGTGACGGTCATCGATGCAGGGCGACGG
>JBILQT010000345.1:0-6881 GCA_044373065.1 Sandaracinaceae bacterium | reverse complement strand
TCGCGCCCTTTGCGTACGAGCTGGTTGATTGTCGGCATGCGGATCTTTCGGCGGTCTCGGGTCTACACAGTTGACTTGGAAGGCTGGGACGCTCTCGTCTCAACCAACAGGTTTCGTCCAACTTCGCAGCAGCGTGAGCTGCTTCCTTACGGAAAGGCCTGCAAAACGTGGGAAACACGAAGACAGGCCCAGTGAAGGGAGGCGGAGGATTACCGCCCTGTCATCGACTGTCAAGGAAGGTCGGATCGAGTGTGATCCCTTCCCCGCAGATCGGACTAGAAATGGAGGGAGAACTGCAGTGAAAGCGGTGTGATCTGCATTCCGGCGGAGATCGACGGAGGCGATCTGGGGACACGCACGGTGCGCGTGGGGTGAAAGGCGACGTTGGCTTGCGCGATGCCGACGGCCAGAAGCACGAGCAGGGCACCAGCACTCGACCAGTTCACGATTTCGAGGATTTGATTCGCAGTCGCGAGCTGGTCGATAAAGGGACTGTCGCGCCCATAGAGGTCGAGCGCGCTGGTGAGCTGATTCGCGTAGTACGGCTGTAGACTCGCCGTGGTGACCAACGTGGCTGTGAGCAGCGCTTCAGACACGAAGAAGAACGCTCCAAGGCCCTCCTCACCGTTCTCGAATTGCCCTACGCCATAAGGCAATTGTACGAGCCACTGCGATCGCGGCACTTCAGTGCTGAGCTCTCGGTTGAGCTCGTTCTGAAGGCGCGTGTTCTCTTCGCGGAGGCGCGCATTTTCGGTCTCGAGCGCGGTGCGTTGGGCTTCGGCGGCGCGCACTTCGACGAGGCGTACGCGCACTTGCTCGAAGAGGTCGACGACCTCGCGGGGGAACTGTGCCGCATCAAGCGCGTAGCCTGGCTCTTCGCGCAAAAGCCTTTCAAATTGGGCTCTTGCGGATTCTTCGCGGCCGAGAAAGACGTAGGTTGCGGCGAGGTATTTTCGCGCTTCGATGACGAGTGCGGGGATGCCAAGGCGGGGTGTTTCGCCACCGACGAGGCTCTCCAGTGCGGCTGCGGCGCTCGTCCAATCGTGCGCCTCGTAGAGGCTGCGGGCAGCGCGGAAATCTTCGAGATCGCCTGCGTGTGCGGGGGCGGGAACGAGGGCGAGCAGGGCGACGGCGAGGAGGCCTACGACCCAATGGCTCAGGCGCGCTCTCACTCCGGCGCTCCCGAAGGAAGCGCGGTCAGCGTGACTTGCGTTGTCGTGACGCCACCGGCTGCGAACTGCACTTCGCCTGTATACGCGGCGAAACCGGGCGCTGTCACCGTGATCGTGCGTCGCTCCACACGCTCGCGCGCTGTGATCGGAACATCGATCGCGCCTTGAGCGCGTCCGCGTGCGAGGCCTGGCTCCACGACAACATCGGCGGGAGTGTTTGTTCGCACGATGAGGATCGCGGGGCGCGAGGGGAGGACATGGCGCAGCGGCATCGCGCCTTCACCGGGTTCGATGACACGCTCGATCGTCGCCTCGCTGCAGCAATCCACGTTCGACACGATGTGAAAGCGATGCCTTCCCGGCAGCAAATCTACGTAAGAAAACGCGGGGCCGTAGAGACGCAGAGGCTGGTTGTCGACTGCGATCTGGACGTTCTGCGGATCGAAATCGAAGACCACGCGGCGAGGCACCGTGAGCACCGGATGCACTGGCCGAAATGCGATCACGGGTTCGGGCGGGATGTCCGCTTGAGGTGCGTCCACAGCGTCACGCGGAGCGACAACATCGTACGCAATGAAGGCATCGCTGGGTGCGCCTGCATCGTGCGTCTCGGGCACGTGCGGATGGGTCGCTTCAGAGCCTCCAAGGTGTGTCAGCGACCACGCAGCAAGGCTCGCTGTACCAAGTGTTCCCGCGGCGATGAGCGCATGCTTGACGCGACGTGAGCGGTGCTTGGATCGGCCCATCCCCGCGACAGCGGTGAGCACCTCTTCGTTCTTCTCGTCGAGCGCAAGAACACGATCGAAAGCATCCATCGCCTCGCGCGAATTCTCCTTTGCGACCAGGTCTTTTCCGCGTTGCGTGTAGTGCGCGATGACGCGTGCTTGGACGTCCTTTGATGTGCCGTTGGGGTCGACGAGAAAGCGCGTGACGGCGTCCTCTGGGTCTTCAATCCCGATGAGCGCAACGAACACACGCAGCGCGGCCTCGAACTCAGCCACAGACGCGTATCGCTCGTCTGGTTTCGTTGCCATCGCCTTGAGCGTGATCGCCTTCAACGCGGCGCCCATCGAGGCACGAAAACGAAGCGGGTCGGTCACGTCGCCATCGAGCACGCGCTTGAGCACGTGGTGCGGATTCTTCCCTGTGAAAGGCAAGCGACCGGTCGCGAGAAAATAGAGCACCGTCCCGAGTGCGAAGACGTCCGTGCGCGCGTCCGTGTCGTGCCCTTCGATCTGCTCGGGTGCCATGTGTCCAGGCGAGCCGAGGATCTGCCCCGTGGCCGTCATGGAGTGCGAATCCACCATCGCCGCAATGCCAAAATCCGTGAGCTTCAGGACGCGATTCTCGTGAAGGAGAATGTTCTCCGGCTTCACGTCGCGGTGGATGATTCCCTTCTCGTGTGCAGCTACGAGCGCGCGCGCGATCTCGATCGCAAAGCATGCGGCGATCTCTGCGGGCAGCTCATCGGCTTGCTCGACGTAGACCTTGAGCGTGGGGCCCGTGAGCAACTCGGCCGCGATGTAGCTCTCATCCGAGCCCTCGCCGGAGTAGTCGTAAATCTCAAGGATACGCGGGTGATGGAGCTTCGCGACGCTCTGGGCTTCTCGTCGAAAACGCGCGCGTGCTTCGGCCGCGCCACGGAGATGCGGATGCAGAAGCTTGAGCGCTACGAGCCTGTCGAGCTTGGTGTCGCGCGCACGAAAGACCGTGGCCATCCCCCCGTGACCGAGCTCTTCGAGCACCTCGTACTTCTCGATCGTTCGCGACATTGCGGGCTCTTGCAGCATAGCGCGCAGCGCGAGCGAAAGACGGCTTCAGTACGCAGCTTCGAGGATGCGCACGAGTTCGGCTTGCGTGAGCTCGATCGGGTTGCCCTTCATGCTGCTCGAGCGCGCGGATTGTTCCGCCACACGCGGGATGTCTGTCGCATCGAGGCCGAAGTCGCGAAGGCTTGGGATGGCAAGCGAATCCACGAGCTGACGCGTCCATACGATCGCATCGCCCGCGAGCGCATCGACGTCCGATGTGAGCCAACAAGCAACGTCGCGGTAGCGCGCGAGCGCGGGTGACTTCGGCGCACGTTCACTCAACGCCGCGAGATTGGCTTCGATGACGAAGGGCAAAAGGCGCGCACAGAGCGCCCCATGCGGAGCCTCGAGCATGCCTCCGAGCGGGCCTGCAAAACCATGCACGGCACCGAGCTTCGCGTTGGCCAAGGCAAGGCCTCCTTGAAGGCTCACAAGGGCCATATCGCTGCGCGCTTGAAGGTCGCGTAGGTCTTGCAGAACGCGCGGAAATGCCTTTGCTGCACGGGGAATGGCGTCGCGCGTCCACGCATCGGTGAAGGGCGTTGCGGCATGCGAGACGTAGGGCTCGATGACTTGCGTGAGCGCATCAAGACCCGTCGCTGCCGTGATGTCGCGGGGCACATCGAGCGTGAGCGCAGGGTCGACGAGGGCGAGGTCGGGCACCATCGCATCGGAGCGCAGGCTGACCTTCACCGCACCCTCCGGACGCATCACCGAGAGCACCGCATTCTTCGTCGCTTCAGCGCCTGTTCCTGACGTCGTTGGAAGCGCTGCAAAAGGCAACGGCGCATGGCGAAGCGGCTGACCACGGCCAACCACTTCAAGGTAGTCGAGCGGCGCGCCTTCGTTTGTGATGAGTGCTGCGAGCGCCTTGCCGAGATCGATCGCGGAGCCTCCACCGAGGGCCACGACGCGCGTCACTTTTGCATTCCGTGCAAGAGAAAGCGCGTCCTCACAGAGCGCGAGCGAGGGCTCGCTTGCGACCTCGATGTGCGTGAGATGCGCGCATGCCGCGAGCGCTTCGATCACATGCGCGTGACGCCTTGCTTTGCCTGTGACGAGGAGCACGCGCTCCTCGCGTTGTGATGCGCGAACCCATGCGGCGACTTCGATCGCGCGGTGTGCACCGAAGACGATCTTCCGCGGTGCGAGCACATCGAACATCACGCCCACTGGTCTGCTCTCGGTGAGACGGCGCGGTACTTCACACTGCGACGGGGCTCGGCCATCCAGGGCTCCACGGCCGTCTTCCACGTCGCGTAGTGCGCGGTCTCTTTGTGTCGCGCTGGGTCTTCATCGGTCTTGTACATCTCGACCAGAACGAAGCGATTCGCGGTGCCTTCTTCGCGATGCAGATCGAAGCGAACGACGCCGGCTTCTTTGCGGCTCTCCTTCGCGTTGGCTTCGGTCGCAGCGACGAACGCGTCGACGTTTTCAGGGCGCACATGAACGAATACGTGAACGATGAGCATCACCAACGTGTAGCGCGTGCGTGGCCATTGGAGGGCGTCAGAATTACAACCGCCGCATGAACTCGCCGGAACGCTTCGAACGCTTCTCGTGGGCCGTGCTCGCCTACAACCTCTTCGTCATCGTCTGGGGTGCGTTTGTGCGCGCGACCGGATCGGGCGCGGGATGCGGGGCGCACTGGCCGATGTGCAACGGTGAGGTCGTGCCGCACTCGCCGAGCATGCAGACGGTGATCGAGTTCACGCATCGCTCGACTTCGGGCATCGCGCTCGTGCTCGTTGTGATTCAGCTCGTCTGGGCATTTCGCTTGTTCGAGAAGGGGAATCGCACGCGCACGCTGGCGATTGTGACGATGATCTTGATGCTCCTCGAAGCTGCCGTGGGCGCTGCGATCGTGCTTCTGCGGCATGTCGCGTATGACCCATCGGCCGCGCGCGCAGGTTGGATCGCGGTGCATCTCATCAACACGTTCTTGCTCGTCGCAGCGCTCACGCTGACACCTTGGTCGGTGCGTCAGGGACGCGATCGCGCGCCGCATCGCGAGCTCTCACCCGCGCTCATCTTGGGCGCTGTGCTCGTGCTCTGCACCGGCGTCGCGGGCGCCATCACGGCGCTTGGTGACACGCTCTTTCCGGCGGAATCTCTCGCGCAAGGCATGGCCGCAGACCTCTCGCCGACAGCGCATTTCCTTGTGCGACTGCGCGTGATTCATCCGCTCATTGCCGTCGCTGCAACGCTCTATCTGCTGGGCCTTGCAGGCTTTGTCGCGCAGACGCGCAAGGGCCTTCATCTGCGTACCTTCGCGACTTCCCTTGCGGGCCTCTTGCTCGCGCAGATTGCTGCGGGTCTGCTCAACCTCTGGTGGCTTGCGCCTGTCTCGATGCAGCTTGTGCATCTCCTGCTCGCAGATTTTGTGTGGATCGCCTTCGTGCTCTTTGCCGATGTCGCACGTCGCTCAGCGCGCATCACTGCACTCCACACGAAACGCACTGAAACGCTCCACGAAACGAAGCGTCTCTGACTCTTGCGATGCAACGCGTTTCCCCTGCGTATTGATGGCTGCGTTTGTGCAGCACCGAGTGCATGCCCAATCACAAAGACACGCCAGAGAAGCAGGAGTTGAAGAAGGACGCGCACACCCTGCTCGTCGGAGGCGCAACGCTGGGAGCGTTCTCGGCGATCACAGGCGCACTGCTTGGTGCGACGTGCCCGATGTGCATCGTGGTTGCGCCCGTCATGCTCGGAGCGGGTGCGTTCAAGCGTTGGCAGCTTGCGCAGCTTGAGAAGAGAGAGCGCGATGTGGATGCGACGGCGCTTGCGGAACCCTGACCTCGCGATAAGGCGCGCGCATGCGTTCACGTCGTCGCCCGCATGACAGCCCTGCTGCGAAGCTCGCCGGATATTTCGGCCGCGGGCTCCTCGTCTTTGTGCCCACCGTCGGCACGCTCTATTGCGTCTGGCTTGTGCTCTCCTGGCTCGACGGAATGATCGGCGCGCCCATCCCCGGGCTCGGCCTCATTGCAACGCTTCTCCTGATCGTGCTCGTCGGCTTTCTCGTCTCGAATGTGATCGGCCAAGCAGCCGTCTCCGCGGTCGAGAGCGCCATCAAGAATCTCCCCGTCGTCAACCTGCTCTACTCGAGCTTGAAGGACCTTCTGGGCGCCTTCGTGGGCGACAAAAAGAGCTTCGACAAGCCTGCCGTCGTGAACCTCGATCAAGAGGGCCGCGTGCGCGTCTTTGGCTTCGTCACCTGCGAGAAGTTCGACGACATCCGCCTTCAGGGCATGGTCGCGATCTACCTTCCGCAGGCCTACAATTTCGCCGGCAACGTCCTCATCGTGCCCAAGAGCGCGATCGAATACGTCGATGCAGACCCAGCGCAATTCATGGCGTTCATCGTCTCAGGCGGCGTCAGCGAGATGGGCGGTGCACGCACGATGTACGAGGGGTCGATCCTCTCGAAGCACTGATCGGAGAGGTGAGTCAGGCGAGCTGAAGCTGCGGCATCGCGAGCTTCGCAAAGACCTTGGTGAGCGGCGAAAGGAAGTCGCCGATCAGCTTGGTGAAGCTCACGGGGGGCTCGCGCATCGAGTCGATCGGGCTCGGCAAGAAGGCACGCGGTTCCCACGCTTCGAGCACCATCGGGCGCATGCCAGATTGCTCCAGTTGCGGCTCGATGGACCCGAACGCCACGCCTGGTGGCGTGCTGTCGTCGTCATCATCTTCGTCGTCGTAGGCGAGCTCGATGACGAGCTTGGGAACGTTCTCCTCCACGGCGACCGAGACACGCGCGATGCGCGCTTTTCGACCACGATCGTCTTCGACGAGGCTCTCGATGCGGAGGAAGGGCAACTCCTGCACGCACGTCATGCCGCCCTCGTGGCGCTCCGCGACTTTCGTCACGATTGGGTTCTCCACATCGACGAGG
>JBILQT010000064.1:0-28890 GCA_044373065.1 Sandaracinaceae bacterium | reverse complement strand
GCATAGCTCTTGGTCCGCGCGGCCTCCGATCCACCGCGTGCAAACGTGACGTGCAGCTCGCCTGTGGCACTTCGCCAGAGCACGCCGGAGTCGCCATTCCAGAGGTCTTCGTCGTAGTCGTTCTGCACCACCATGACGGGCTCACCCGGCAAGATGAGGCCGCGTGTCGAGAGCCCAAGGCGCGCTAGCTGACGCGCATACCGCGCCGCAAGAAACGCATCGAGGCTCGTCACCGTGGGATGCACCGCGGCAAGCAAACGCACCGCGGCGAGGCGTGTGAGCGCCGCGCTCACGGCGTCCGGAATCTGCACCTCATCCCATGCAAGCCCACGCGCGAGCGGAATAAAAATATCATATGAAAAATGCTTCTCCGCGAAGCGCGTCACGAGCGCTTGAAGCGCATCATCGGCATCCACGGAGAGGAAGTACGCGCCACCGCTCCCGATGGCGTAGGCCTCCGCCGTCGCGCCGCGAAACACGCTTCGATCGGCCCCCGAACGCACTGCGCGCGCCGTCTGCAGCACATGCGCACCATCTGGATCACGTGGGTCCATGCGGTGGCTCTTGGTGAGCGAGAAGGTCGGTACCAGTGTGGAATTCGCAAGGACGAGATCACGCAGCACCGCGCCCGCATCGACCGAGGGGAGCTGCTCGGGGTCACCCATGATGACGATGCTCGCCTCTGTGCGCACCGCCGCAAGCCAGCGCGAGAAGAGCTGTGCATCCACCATCGAGGCCTCATCGACAAAGATGCGCAGCTCGCTCAGCGGGTTGCCCTCATGCGCATTGAACTTCCCGTCGTGACGCCGATAGCCAAGCAAGCGATGCAGCGTCGTTGGAGCGCGCAGGTGCACGAGCATCTCGGCCTCGATGCGCGCGTCCTCACCCGCCTGCGCCACATGCGTTGCAAGCACACCACGCACGGCCTCGCCCATGCGATCCGCGGCCTTTCCTGTCGGCGCCGCGAGTGCAACTTGTGCAAGCGATGCCGCGCCATCGCGGTAGGCCAGGGCACGCAAGATGGCGATGACGATCGAGGTCTTGCCTGTGCCCGGTCCACCCGTGAGCACGAGCGTGCGCTCCTCGAGCGCGTGCACCACGGCGTCCACTTGCTCGCTCGTGAGTACGAGCGGGCCACGCGAGGTCATCAGGGGCTTGCTCGCAAGCGAGGTGACGATCGCGCGTGCATCGCTTGCTGGTGCGCCGAGCTTCTTCGCCGCGCGGGCACGGATGCGTTGCACGATGTCCGCCTCCAAGCGGTCCCAGCGCGCAAGGGCAACGCTGTCCTCATCGGCCGAGAGCGGAAGCCTCCCCCAGGCCTCGGCACGCAGCGCCGCTGCGACATCGACGGGCACCGCACGTGCGAAAGGCAGCGAGAGCTGAAGCGCTCTGGGCTCCTCCGCGACGACGTCCTCGCGATGAAGCAAGCGCGCCACTTCCTCCGCAAGGGTGGAGTGAACTCCAAGGTTCTCTGCGCGCGCCTTCGTCTCGGAAAAAGCATGCGGACGCAGACACGTGGAGCCGCGCCCCGCGGCATCGAGCACGAGCAGCACGAGCACAAAGACATGCGGCGCAGGCCAGGCCGCACCGAGCTCGCCAGCGACGCGCGCAAGCTCCCAGGCGAGCTGCCGATCACTCGGCTCCGTCTCGTCTTTGGCCTCACAGGCTGCGAGCACCGCGGCAAGCGCATCCTTCAGAAGCGTGCGTGCAATGCCGAGCGGACCAATCGGGAGCTCGTCACTCATACGAGGCCTCCGCGCCGCACGGGCAAGGGATAGCCCTCGATCGCATCGCCCTCACGAAGCTGCATCTCCCAGGCGCAGACCTCACGCCACGAAGGACGAAAGGCATGGAGCCCCTCGCCCGTCTCACTCAGGCCGCGCACGTAGACATAGAGCACACCGCCGAAACGCCCGTAATCCGCTTCGTTCTCGATGCCGCACGCATGCACCGTCGCGAGCACATAGAGCGCGGCCTGCACGCGATACTCGTCCTCCGAGTGCAGGCGCACTGCGTCCTTTCCGTAGTCCGTAAGACGGTCGGTCTTCCAGTCGAGCACGTACGTCTTGCCCTCATGCTCGAAGAGCAGATCGACCACACCGCGGATGAAGCCGCGCTCCTCGCGCTCTGGGTTCGAGGATGGAATGGCGAAGAGAAAAGGCATCTCGACAGCGCGCCTGGGTGCACCGAGAAAGCCCTCCTCAAGCTGCACGAGTGGATGTGCCACCGGGACCATCAGTGCGCGCCTCACAAGCAAGAGCGCCGCCTCGCGCGTGACCTCATCGACACCTCGCTGCGCAGCGGTGAAGTGCGCGAGCAACGCCTCATCATCAAGCGCTTTGAGCTTGGTGCGTGTCATCGCGAGCGGCGCCATCAGGAGCGTCTCCAGCATGCCGTGCACGAGCACACCAAACTCTGCACCGCCGGGCTCGCGCGAGGTCTCACGTTCATCGTTCTTCAGGAGCGCAAGCGTCGGCTCCACGTCATCGATCACGTCCTCGCGGCTGCGCTTCATGCGCGTGTAGCTGGTGATCTCAAAGCCAGCGAATTGATGGCGAAAGCGAAGGAAGTCGGCGTCCTTTGTCATCGTGCGCGCGGGCATCGGAAGGGCCTCGGGGAGGCTTGGCGCAAGCGGCCGCACACGCACCTTGGGGCGCACCTCCACGCTCCGATACTCGAAGGGTCGCGAGAGCATCTCGCCCTTCTCCGAGACAGCACGGAGGCGCTCATTCACCACCGCGTAAGGGCCCCGAAAGTGCGGCGGGTCGTAGCTGACATCGGGCCTGCGCGGCACGGCCTTCGGGGCCGCTCCGAAGTAGGGCAGATAGAGCCTGCTCTTCGCGCGCGTCATCGCGACGTAATAGAGGCGCTCGTCCTCTTGCCTTGCCTCATCGCGAAGCCCGTCCTTCACACGCTGCTCCTCGATCGCATCACCCCAAGCATCGGGCCCAGCCCAGGCCACACGGCGCGCACCCTCATGAAAGACACGCGGCGCGAGCGGGCGCTTGGGAGGCTTTCCAAACCCGCCGAAGAGAAAGACCACCTCGGCCTCCAGCCCCTTCGATTTGTGCATGGTGAGGATCTGCACCGCATCACGCTCGCTCTCGAGGCGCTGGATGTCTTCATCATCGGCCGCATGCGCTGGGTCATTGGCCTGTTCGACCCGCTCACCGAGCAACACCACAAGCTCTTGCAGATGCAGCCTGCGCGTCGTCGCGAGTTCAAGCGCGATCTCAAAGAGATGCTCGATGTTCACGAGCGCACGCTCACTTTGGTGCAGGTAGAGCCCGCGCAACGCAAGGCCACTCTCGTTCCACATCGCATCAAAGAGTGCCGCGAGTTGGCCTCGATCGGCGAGCTGCGACCAGCGTGCAATGCGACGCACGTAGGCGTGCTCACTTGGTAGTGATCGCGCCCGCTGAAGGTCGCCCACAGGCAGCGAGAAGAAGGGCGTGAGAAAGGCCTGCACACGCAGGTTGCGATCGTAGGGCGCACTCACCGCACGAAGCACATCGAGCACATGCCGCGCCTCGCGCGTGCGAAAGAGCCCGCTCTGCTTGAAGAAGGCGTGTGCGATTCCGCGTTTGCGCAGAGCCTCCGCCACATCGTTGCCCTCGATCGCACTCCGCGTGAGCACAAAGATCTCGCCAAGCGGGATGCGCTTGCTCTCGCCCTCACCCTCACGCGTCTGAATCGCGCCCTCGTGGATGCGCGCAATCTCCTCGGCGATGGCTGCCGCAAGCGAGCGCCGCACGAGCGGGAAGCGAAGCTCAGGCACGCCGAGAAGGTGCTGCACCACCAGCGCGGGCGCGGGTTCACCCGCCTCATCGACCAATGCAAGCGCGGGCTTTCCACAGGCAATCGCTTCCTCACTCTTGGCTGCACCCGTGAAGAACGCGGGCTCGTCCTCGGGCGCGAATACAAGGCGATGCACCGCATCGAGCAAAGGCGCCGTGGAACGAAAGCTCTCGCCCAAGCGAATGCGCTGCGCGCCACAGGCCTCCAAGTGCGCACAGGCGGCGAGGTAGGAGTGCACATCCGCCGAACGAAAGCCGTAGATGGCCTGCTTCGCATCGCCGATGACGGTGAGTGTGCGGCCCGTATGCGCATCGTCCTCGTAGGTGTCGACAAAGAGCGCGCGGAAGATGCCCCACTGCACATCGTCGGTATCCTGAAACTCATCGACGAGCGCATGACGCAGCTTCGCGCGAATCGCCGCACGCACCTCACGCTGCTGCACAAGCTCGGCAAGCGAGGTGATCATGTCGTCGAAATCCACGCCGTGAGAGGAGGCCTTCTCTTCCTCCCAGGCCCGCTTCACCTCGGGTGCGATGGTGCGCAGCAAGGTCGGGATCGGTGAGCCAAGGGCACGCAAGAGCACACCCGCGGCACGCAGGCGGACTCCGTGCTGCGCGCCTTCCGCAGACTCGAACGCACGCAGCAGAAGGACGACATTCGTCTCCTCCTCGCGGGGGTCGGACGAGGCGCGGCTCCACGCAAGAAGGGCTCCCCAAAGAGGCGAGAAGAGCACCTCATCGGCGCGCCCCGCAGCGTGCATTTCAGCAAGCCAGGCGCGCGAATCATCGAGCGCATGTGCGAGCGCAAAGAGCGCATCGCGAAGGCGCGCACGCATCGTGAGCGAGGGGATCTCCAGCTCGGCAGCGCGCCACGTCTCTTCAACCAGCTCAGCCCCGCTCGGCATCTGGAGGACGGAAGTCAACACTGTTGACATGTCGAGCTGCGGCTCGATCACGCCATGCTCACGCACCCAGGCATAGAGCAGTGACTCAAGCGCCTGCACAGGCTCTTTGCCAAAGAGGGAGAGCGCCGATTCCCAGGCCGCGCGAAGGGGCGAGGTGCGCGCAAGTCCGCGTCGCAGTGCGTGCCGATAGGCCTTCGAGAACGACTGCCTGCCATCAAGGCGCTCGGCCGTGAGCGGCCTTCCACTCACAAAGGCATGCTCCACCAAGATGCGCTGACAGAAGGCGTGAATGGTCGAGATGGGCGCGCGATCGAACGCGACGAGCGCGGTGCGTACGCGCTCAAGGCTTGTGCGTGCATGCACATCGGTAGCCCCGCTTGAGAGCGCGCGTGCGGTCTCCTCCAGGCGCCGACGCAGACGCGCTCGCATCTCGCGCGTTGCCTTGTCGGTGAACGTCACGACGAGGATTTCCTCAATCGGCGCGCCATCGAGCACGAGCGCAAGCACGAGGTGCTCAAGCGTGTACGTCTTCCCGGTGCCGGCCGAGGCCTCGATGATCGCGTGCCGTGTGCGGTCCAAGTCGCGCACCGCAGCCGGCCACGCGAAGGGCAGCGTGCTCATCGGAGCGCTCATCGAAGGAGCCCTCCCTGCGCGGCATCTTGCGAGACACGCACGGGCGGTCGCGCCTGTTGAAAGAAGAGCCCAAAGCGACGCCCTGCAATCTGAAGTAGCTCCTTCGCGTCAGGCGCCTCGAAGCGCACCGCATCGCGTATCGGCCCGTAGCGACTCGCTCCGCCCTCGTACTTGGTGCGCACGCGCTCGGTGCTCTTCATCAAGCGCTCGGCGAGCTTGGTGTCGCCGCGTCGAAAGAGTTCTTCCTCAAGCAGCACAGCCTCGATCGGCATGTAGCCAACATCGCGTTCGCGGGTGAGATCCGTGAGGAGCGCGCTGAGCCAACGGCTCGCATTGGCGCGCGTGATGCCCGAGAGCATCGAGACATAGGGCCCGTCATGCGTGAGCAAGAGGGCTCGGCGCACCACCTTCTCCTCGCCCAGCGCGGCGAGCACCACGTGATCCAGGTAGGCCATCAAGAGCGCCTCAAGGCGTGCGACCTGCCCGCGCTCTCCGCCCTGCTTACCGGAGACCAGCGCGAGCACATCGGTCGCGCGCTCACCCTCCATCACGAAGGCGCGCGTGCGCCCCTCAATCAGCCAGCTCGCTTGTGCAGCATCCTTTTGCAGCGGTGCCGAGAGCGTCAGCGCGGGTCGTACGGCATGTGTCTCCTGCGCGTGTTCGCCGAGGCGCGTCACACCGCCAAGACGAAGCGGAAGGGCGCGCGTGTTCTTGGTCCCGCGCGCTTCTGCGAGCGAGGAGAGCCACGCCTCAAGCTGCGCCTGTGCCCGCTGCGCAGGTGCCACACCAAGCACACCGAGCGGGAAATCCCCCTGTCGCACAAGGCGATGCGTCACGCGCTCGATCGCCTCGGTGGTGCCCATGCGCGCCTCGGAGGGCGCCGCCAGGATCGCAAAGAGTGCATCCTCTGCGACCCGCCTTGTGATGAGCGCGCCTGCGTCGAGCGGCTCTTCATCTCCGAGAAAGCTCTCGTCGTCCTCCTGCGTGCGCAAGGTCAGCTCGCCCTTGCCTTGGATCGGGCAACGCAAGAATTTCCGAAGCACCGAGAGGTTCGCGCGGATTGGGTAGACGGGCTGCATCTCAGGCAATGCGGGGATCGCAAACGTCGCGCGCGCTGGGTCCTCTTTCGTGAACGAGGCCCATGCCTCGCTCTCCACCTCGTAGTCACGAAAGTGAACACGCTCGCGATCGCCACGTGCACGCGCCGACTCTTCGCGCACCGACTCGGGAAGCGCCGCAAGCGCCGCCGCTTGAAACGCGGCCGAGGCATCCACGGCATGCAGCCATGCGCCATCGGCCGCACGATCTCGGCGCTGCGGTGGCGTGCTCGTCACAAGCCCACCTGCGGCCTCGCGCAGCTCATGAATCACGGTTGCAGGCTGCAGCGCATCGCCCGTCTCTCCATCGCGCGCGACGTACGAAAGAATGAGCCGATCACGCACCGAGAGAAGCGCCTCCAGAAAGGCGTAGCGATCGCGCTCCTCAGGCGAGACATCGCCCGCGCGTCGATGCTTCGAGCGCAGATCGAGGCCGCCCTCGGTGCGCTGCATCGGAAAGAGACCCTCACCCAAACCGAGCACAAAGACGACGCGAAAAGGGATCGCGCGCATGGGCAAGAGCGAGGCCACGACCACACCGAGCGACTGCGGATCACCACGCACAGCAGGGATCGACTCCACCTCACGCTCGGCCAACGTGAAGGGCACTTCGGGTCCAAAGAGCGGGCCTTTCACGGCGTGGCTTCCGATGCCCTTCAGGGCCTCGACACAGCGCTCCAGCTCGGCTTGCTCCCCGCGTGACTCGGGGTGCACGTAGGCCCGTGCAAGCGTGGCGAGAAGCGCGCCCCATGCCCGCAACGTGAGCTCGCTCTTGGCGATGGCGCGGGTGTCGGCGAGCACCGATCGCATGAAGCGAACGAGGTCCATCGTCTCGCCCACACGAAGCTCCGAGGGCACGTCTTTCCCGCTCGGGAGACCAGTCAGCTCTTCGACCTGCCCCGCGGCCAAGAGCGCGAGGCGTGTGAGGCCCTGATCGAAGTGCAGCACGCCGCCCACGCCCGAGGCCGCATCGACATAGGTGCCCTCAAGGTCACGCTCATCGGCACCCCGCACGACGCCCGCATCGCGCAGCATGCGCGCCCAAGCCGCAGGGTCGGCATCCTCAAAGCCGCGATGCACAAGGGCATGGCTCGCAAGGCCCAGCAGCTCACGCCGCGTCGGCGCTGTTCGAAGCACCCGCAGGAGGCGAAGCACGGCCTCGGCCACGCGACTGCGCGCACCAAGTTGCAGGTCTTGTGCAGACCACGGCAGGTGATGCGCGGCATCAAACGTCGACTCGCCGAACACACTTTCCATATGAGGCAAATAGAGGTCGCGACTCTGCGATTGCACAAGGACGGCGATCTCCGAGAAGCGCAGCGGTGAGGCATCGTGCGCGTGCGCCGCAACCAAGCCCCAGATGAGCTGCTTCACACACTCGACTTCGCGCCGAACGCTCGGGCAAGGAAGCACGACCACGCTCGCATCGCTGGGGCCCGCGCTTGTTGACCTGCGCTCCACGATGCCCTCTTGGATGCGCGTGAGAAGCGAGGGCAGAGGGCGTGTCTCCGTCGGGTTCACAAACGCATCCTCGGCCGAGAAGCCGGCCATCTCATCGAGCACGGCCACATGCTCGCGGCCCGGTCTTCCCCAGGCCTGCAGAAGCGCGTTGTCCTCCGCGTCCAGGCCCGCATCACCCATCAGCGCACCGCGCATCCGTCTCCGGGCCTCATGCGGGGTCTCGGCATCCGCCCAAAATTCACGGCACGGGTTGATCGCATAGACGTCGACATCGACGCGCTCTGCGAGCTTTCCAAGTGCGCGCTGAAAAGCCTCCGCGACGTACGAGAGGCCAAACACCACGACGGGCTCGCACGCATCCCACGCGGCATCCATCTCCAGCACCTCCGCGACGGAGATCACTGCCGCGCCCTCGGAGGTGCATGCACGTGCCTCGCGATAGAGGGCGCGCTGCCAGCGCTCAAGTGGTGAGGCATCGGGCTCTGCAGCCTCGCCCTTCATCCATGCACGCACCCAGCTCGGACGCGAGAAGGTGTACTCGGTGAAGAGCTGCGAGAGACGCGCCGCAAGCTCGGCAATGCGCACATCTTGTGCGCGCCTGTCGCCTGCATCCGCCGCGAGATAGCGCCGCACTGGGTCAAGCTCGTCTGCTGCCTCCGAGGGCGCGCGCCGCAGTGCCTCACGCGAGAGCACCTCAAGAAGTCGCACCTCAAGCTCACGCGCACCGAGGATGCGATGCGGCGTGCCCGCCTTCGCAAGCGAGGCCTCCCAGTGTGCACTCAGCCAGGTCTCAAGACGCGTGAAGCGAATGTTCGCCAGCACCTTGCGATGGCGCGCGAGCGAGGTCTCCACGAAGCGCTCTTTCGCGCGGTTCGGGACGATGAGGGTCGTCTCTTGGAAGGGCCCGCGGGGAAGCCGCGCTGCAAGCACCTCGATGAGGCGCTCGGTTTCATTCGACTGCACGACGCGAAGCACGCCCGAAGACTCGCCTCTTTCACGCGTACTGTCATTGCCACGCGTCACCTCAGGCCGATTGCACATCTGCAAACACGCATGCAGCGCAGCGCAGAGTTGAAAGATTCGTCTCAGGCAGATCGCGCAAATTGCAGGCGTTTGCGTTGGCACAGGTGTCGCTAAAGAGCGCGTACAACCAGAAGCCGGCTTGCAATGGTCCCCCCCCGCCCGCGAGCCGGCTTCACTTATTCCGTCTGCTCATCTTTGGTGGCTTGAGAGGCAAGGCAGGCCAAGTGAGCGGCGATGGTTAGCGTCGTGTTGTAATCGTATTGCAATATGAGTGCGTCCCGTTGCCGAGAGTGCAATGCGAGCCACTTGCTCGTTCTCCGCAGCGAGCCCAGCTTTGACGGCCCTACGGGTTGCTGAACAAAGGAGTTGCGATGCGCACCACGACAACGAGGTTCCTCTCACTCGGCTTCCTCTGCGCGGCTTCGCTCGCTGCGTCTGGGCTCAACACCGCGCACGCACGCGTTGATCCTCGCGCGTTTCTCTCGGGGCAGTGGTCGGGCACCATCACGACGACGCAACCTGCGTGTGGAAGCATCGCTGCAAGCGAGAGCACGACACGGCGCACCTTCGTCATCGAGCGTCGCCACGGCGGCCTCACCCTGCGTGAGCCTGGAACCAACGCGCGCTGTCGCCTCGTTCTCAGCGAGGACGGCCTCATCGGCGTTCCAGGGCGCTGCCGCCTCAACACCGTCGACGTGTCGCTCTCGCTTGAGCCGGGGCCGAACTCGCGTGATGGCTATGTGCTCTCGGCCTCGAGCGATGGCGCGTCTTGCGCGAGCACGAGCACAGGTACCGTCACACGTCGCTGAACACTCACCGATTCCGAAAGGTCGCCGCGAGCAAGACGACCGCGATCGCCAAGAGATGGAGCGCCGCAAGCGAGAGCGCCGCGATGTTTGCAGGGACACGGCGGCCCACGCTCAGTTGCTTGCCCGCGAGTGTCATCGAGCCCATCAACATGAAGGGGCTGAGTGGCAGAAAGCAAAAGAGCACCGGGCTCAGCCACATCGGGACGGCGCCCGCTGCCAGAAGAAGGATCGTCGCCACCAGCATGGAAGCATCGGCCTGCTCCCACCAAAGCCCCAAACTCCGGCCGTTCAAGAGGAGGCGATAGCCGAACCAGATCAGCGCGCAGGCGAGCGCCCCTGCTGCGCCAAGGAGGCCGAAGGGCGCACCGACAAGGTATGCCGCGACCAGAGCGCTTGGGTCGGCGACCGCAACAAGGCATGCGATGACGGGGACCCAGAGCCCAAGCGTGACCGACCAGATGACGACGTGGCGATCCCGGAAGGGGAAGAAGAGAAGCCCCACGCTTTGAATGAGCGCCAACCAGGGCAGCGAGTACAAGGGCAGCCCGAGCCCGAGAAGGATCGGCGGTGCGAGTGCCGCGAGCCCAACAAAGAGCGCAGCGAACTCTCCCCCGCCGTGCCCGAAGTTCGAGTGGCTGTTCAGGATCGACTCAACGAACGCCCCTCCGACTGCGAAGCCAAGCACCACGCCCACGACCGCAAGAACGAGCGCGACGAGCACCAATGGAAGCAGAAGGGCGAGAGCCTGGAGCAACGCCAACACGGCACGGTTGAGGGCGGCCGACAGCGTCTCGGCGGGCTCCGCCGTCGTGGTCACTTCCCGGGAAACCAAGGCATCAAGCGCGAGGTGCGCTTCTGGTACTCAGCGTAGCTCGGGTACTTCTTTGCGCTGATCTCCTCGGTGAAATTGGTCGAGCCATGGAAGAGCCCGGAGAGCGTGATGGCGCCGAGCAAGGTCCAGTGAAGCCAGACGCCCGTGGCAGCGACGCTGAAGAGATAGAGCGCCCACCATTGGCCCTGCTCGCAGAAGAAGTTGGGATGGCGTGAGAGCGAGAAGAGGCCCTTGGTGAGGAAGGGCTCGGTGATCTCCTCGCCGCGTTCCTTCTTGGCTTTGCGCGCCTCGTAAAAATTCCACTGCTGCTGATCCGCGACGGTCTCGCCGATCAAGAGTGCTGTGAAGAGCAAGGCCGCCACGACATCGAGTGTCCCGAATGCTGGCGTGCCGGCCTGCGGGAGCGAACGCCAGATCGGCAGCGTGATCCCGAGCAAGAGCACCTGCTGGAAGATGGCGATGAAGAAGATCGAGAAGAGCTCCCACTGCCAAGCATTCAGCTTCGCGCGGAGGATGGGCCAGCGGTAATCCTCGCCGCCCTTCGCATAGCCACCCTTGCGCGCAAAGTTGAACGTGAGGCGCGCGCCCCAGGCCGCGACGAGGAAGGCCATCACGTTGACGCGGAGGTCTGAGAAGCCCGCGCAGTACGCAAACCACACCGCGTAGCAGACCGGGATGATCGACCAGATGCGATCGACCCAGGAGTACTCCTTGGTGATTGTCGAGAGGGCCCAGCAGATGAAGGTCACGGCGGCGCAGCCGTAGAGTGCGTAGAGAAGCGCAGAATCCATATGGGGCCCCATATCGTCCCCACTCCAAATTCTGCAAGGCAGAACGGATTGCCAGCTTCCATCAAGCGCAAGTCCCGCATTGTTGGTAGACGTCGCCCCCAATGGCGCCCTCTATTCCAGTCCGTGCTGCGACTCGCTTTGCAGCCATCGATGTCGGGTCGAACGCCTCACGCCTCGTGATTGCCGAGGCTGTCGGTGCCGGTGAACTCAAGGTCCTTCTCCAAGAGCGAAAGCCCGTGCGCATGGGGCATTCCGTGTTCCTCACGGGCAAGCTGGATGCGGGTGCAATCCAGGATTGCGTCGAGGCGATGCGGGGCTTCGCCAAGCAGATTGCCGACTACAAAGTCGATGTTGTGCGTGCGGTCGTCACGGCCTCTGCGCGCGATGCCGACAACAGCGAAGAGTTGCTCACCAAGGTGCATGCGACGGGCATTCAGCTGGAGGCGATCGACGGCACGGAAGAGGCGCGCCTAGTGAAGATCGCGGTGGAGCGTGCCTTGCCCATTCACGACAAGCGCGCGCTCCTCGTCGACCTTGGCGGCGGCAGCCTTGAGCTCTCTGAGGTGCACCACGATGAGGTGCGTCACTCGACGAGCCTGGCCATTGGCACTGTGCGCCTGCTCGAGTCTTTCTTGGACAACGGCAAGGCCGTCACGAAGCGCCAAGAGCGCGTGTTGACGGAGTACCTCGACCGCATGCTCCAGCCCGTCGCGCAGGATTTCCTCAAGCGCAGCTACGACGTGGTCGCAGGCACGGGCGGCAACTTCGAGTCGATCGCAGCGCTCTGTCCCGTGGTGGGTGCGGCGATCCCGACGATCGATGTGAAGAAGGCGCGCCAGCTGCGCGCGAAGCTCGCACTGATGACGGCCGCACAGCGAAAGAAGGAGTACGGCCTCAAGACCGACCGCGCGGATGTCATTGTCCCCGCGCTCTACGTCCTCTCCGCCGTGGCCGATCTCGCCCGCACCGACGCCATCATCGCGCCGCAGGTTGGCCTCAAGGAGGGCATCCTCTACTCGCTCATCGACAAGCACTTCCGCGCCTGGGATCCGCGCGTCGATGAGCACGTCGCAACACGCGCCACGATTCAACTCGGCCGCCGCTACCACTTCGACGAGACGCATGCGACGCAGGTCGACAGGCTCTGCGTGCAGCTCTTCGATCACCTCGCCGAGGTTCACAAGCTCGGCCACGAGGACCGCGTGCTGCTACGCGTCGCCGCACTCGCTCACGACATCGGCGACTTCATCGACTACGCGTCCCATCACAAGCACACGCAGTACATCCTTGAGCACTCGGATGTGATGGGCCTCTCGCCCCACGTCCGCACGATGGTCGGCTGCATCGCGCGCTACCACCGAAGGGCCGCACCGAGCCCCAAGCACGAGAGCTTCGGGAGCCTCCGCCCAGAAGACCAACGCAAAGTGCGCCAGCTCTCGGCCATTCTGCGCATCGCCGATTCACTCGATCGCGGTCACCGTAGCAAGGTGCAGAAGCTCGAGATCGCCAGCAACGCCAAGGATGTGCTCATCAAAGCACACGGGCGCGAAGACCTCTCGCTGGAGGTCTGGACGGCGGAGAAGAAGGCCGACTACTTCACCGAGATGTTTGACCGGACGTTGAAGCTGCGCTCTGAGACGGAATGAACGCGTATTATGTAGATATGACTTCAATCATGTCTGCGTAATATCGGAAGGTTGCTCCTGGCTGCGCTCACGCGCCTCGTCCCATCACGCGATGGGCATCGCCACGTGCAACCTCGAGGTTGCGTCTCATCTTCTGCCCCGCATCGCGCACGCAGAGCACGCCGCCCTCGACATCCATCTCGGCGATGCACTCGTTGCAGCGATCACAGGTGGTTTGCGTGCTCTCTCCCTGTGCCCAGGCGCGCGGGAGCGTTGGGTCCGAGAGGAGTGCGCGGCCAAGCGCGACGAGCTCAAAGCCCGACTCCATCGCCGTGTTCAGATCGCCCAATCCGCGCACGCCACCGAGCAACGCGAGCGGCATCTTCACGGCACGGCGCACGTGTGTGGCGAGGTCGAGAAAGAAGAGCGGGCCAAAGGGCACGGCCTTCACCATCCAGGGCCCGAAGACCGAGAGAGCGACCTTCATCGCACCTTGATGCTCCACCTCGCGCATCCGCTCAAGCGGCCGCCCTCCGCGGAGCAGAAACATCGACGAGCGCGAGACGAGGCCGCCCGAGAGCACGAGCGCATTCACGCCTGCGGCTTCGAGTGCGCGCGCGATGGCGCAGCACTCCTCGACATGGAGGCCACCCTCGACGCCATCATCGAGGTTGAGCTTCACCAAGAGCGCAATGTTGGGCAGCGCATCGCGCACGGCACGCACGACTTCGAGCGGGAAGCGCATGCGGTTCTCAAGCGCGCCTCCGTAGGCATCGCGACGTCGATTGATGCGCGGCGAGAGAAACTGACTGAGCAAATAGCCGTGGCCAAGATGAAGCTCGAGCGCGTCGTAGCCCGCGCGCGCTGCACGCTTGGCGGCCATCACAAATGCATCACGAAGCTCAACCATCTCCTCGCGCCGCATGCCGTAAATGAGTGGCTTTCCGAGCAGGAGGCCATACTCGTTCACACCGGCACTCGGGCCCAGCGGATGACGCCCACGTTGACTTGTGTCGCGGCTGAATCCGCCGGCGTGTCCCAACTGAAGCGAGGCCTTCGCGCCGCCCTCGTGAATCGAGTCGACCAACGCCGCATGCGGGGCAATCGCGCGCTCCTCCATGACCATCTGCGCCTCAAAGGTGCGGCCTGAGGGCACGACCGCGCAGTACGCGACCGTGGTCATGCCCACGCCACCCTCGGCGATCTCGCGATGATGACGACCCAGCGTCGTCGCAGGCATTCCCTCGTGCACCATGCCCTCATACGTCGCCGTCTTGATGAGGCGATTCTTCAGCGTGAGCTGGGGTGAAAGCGCGAAGGGGCTGAAGGGTGACGCGAACACGATGTCTCAGCGTACGATGCTCCGATGCTCAACCGATATGCGCTCGCAGACGCGATGGAAAAGGGAGAGAGCTTCGACTTCCGCTTCTTCTGGAAGCCCCTTGTGCGTGAGGATGGCGCGACCACCGACGCGTGCTTTTCGCAGTGGTGGCAAAGCGATTTCGTGATCGACGGCATCACGTACCAGACGGCCGAGCATTGGATGATGGCGGGCAAAGCGCGCCTCTTTCGCGACGAGGAAGTGCTCGAAGAGATCCTGAGCGTGAGCGACCCGCGCACCGTGAAGGCGCTCGGACGCAAGGTGCGCAACTTCGAGGAAGCGGCGTGGGTGAAGCACCGCTTTGACCTCGTCGTTGCGGGCAACATCGCGAAGTTCTCGCAGGTGCCAGAGTTGCTCACGCACATCCTTGAGACGGGCGATGCGGTGCTTGTCGAAGCCTCACCACTCGACCGCATTTGGGGCATCGGGATGGGCGAGTCGCACGTGCACGCGAAGGTGCCCTCGCGTTGGCAGGGGCTCAACTTGCTGGGCTTTGCGCTGATGAAGGCGCGCGCTTCACTTCGCTAGCGACGTGCCGCCTTCTTCGACGCGGCCTTCTTCGACGCGGCCTTCTTCGACGCGGTCTTCTTCGACGCGGCCTTCTTCGAACCAGACGTAGCGCGACTGCGGCGTGCGAACTCCGCCCCGACTTCGTCGATCCAATCCACGATCGATTGCTCGTAGCGAATGCCCAATCGCACCGTGCTCCAGAGCGCGAAATCCTTCTCCACGGTCTTCTCCTCGTAGGTTCGGTATTGAGCCAGCCGCGCGATGTGGGCGCGCCGGTGACTCTCCAAAAACGCGATCGCTTTGCCCGGCTCAAGGAAGTCTTGGAAGGCCATCGTCAACGCGAGCGCAAAGCGCACGTTCCCGACGGGCGGCTCCTCATTCACCCAGGCGCGAAAGGCGTTCTCCCCGGCGGGTGTGAGCGTGCACTGCCGCATATTCCTCGCACCCGGCGCGCCGAACGAGACGTACTCCAGCGCCTCAAGCCGTTTGAGCTCGGCGTACACCTGACTTCGCGTCATGTGCCAGAAGTGCCCGACCGTGAGGTCGATGCAGGCTGTGATCTCTGAGCCCGTCAGCGGTCCGCTCGTGAGGACGCCAAGGATCGAGGCTGCGGTCGGATTGAGCTCTGAGGACATGGATTCCTTGCGGTGGCGGCGCTGCGACGTTGACTGTCCAAACAAGACAGTCCAATTAGGAGTGTCCAGTTTGGACTGTCCACTGTGGACTTTCCGAGTGTACTCGCACACCGGCCAGGAGGCTGAACATGCACCCACGTCGCGCGCTCCCCATCGTTGTCTCGGTTGCCCTCGGCTCGGTCGGTCTCGCGGCCTGCGGTCCAGCGAGGCCCGTCTATTCCACCGTGCCCACCGCGCTGACTGCGCGCGTTGTCGTGCCGGAGATGCCGCGAAATCCAGCGGATCCGCTGGGGCAGCTTGTCTGGGTGTTGAACTACGACCTGCGTGAGTTCGACAGCACATGGGCGTGGCTACAGGCGCTGCCGCCAAGCCCGGAGCGCTCGCGTGCAATCGCGGTTGCGATCCTCATGGGGACAGCCGAGCTCGATCGCAGAGAGCTTACGTCCGACCTCAGCGCGTTCGACGAGGCGATCGCGGCTTTTCCAGGCGACGCGCGGCTTCCACTCTGGCGCGCGTTCGTTGTCTTTCTCGATGCGCTCTGGGCGAACGACAGGCCACGCGTGGCCGAGGCACGCGCCGCACTTCGTGCGACCAGCACCTCGTACCAAGGCTTCACGCTCTTTGGCCTGACACTCACCACAGCGGCCGACCCGGAGGCAACCGAGGCCGAGCTTCGCGAGGCGCTGGATGCGTATGAGTCGATCCGTCGTGACTTC
This sequence comes from Sandaracinaceae bacterium, assembly GCA_044373065.1. GTDB lineage: Bacteria > Myxococcota_A > Polyangia > Polyangiales > Sandaracinaceae > JAFLCL01. The sequence goes on along the minus strand of JBILQT010000064.1, from coordinate 12,675 downwards.
GAGGAGCTTCAATTCGACACGAGTGCGGAGGGCCGGGAGCGCGCCCTTCGCCTGGGCGATTGGGCTTCCGCGCCCTTCAACATGGCGGGCACGAACGCACTCACAGGGGACATCGCCATGCGCGTCGGCGACTACGAGCTCGCACGCCGCTACTACTACACGGCAACACGCGTGAACGTGGCATCCCGATGGGCCTGGCGTGCGGAGGTGGAGCGAAGGCTCGCCGACGTCGAGGGGTTGCATACGCGCTTTGATGTGCGGCCCGCGCAAGACCACATGCTCGGCGCTCGCTACCGGGGCGCCATCGGCACACCAGAAGAGGTCTCCGATCCCTACTTCGGCGGTCGCGTCGGCAACGGCTCTTGCACCCTTTGCCACACCGCGCTCGGCGCTCCGGATGCCGGGCTTCCCAACGCGGAAGTGGGTTGGGTGCGCATCCGCTACGCGCGTCCCGAGGGCACGCACACAGCCCAACCCGTCTTCTTCGCATTGCCGAGTGACAGCGATCGCGAAGCCATCCCCGTGGGCTTCAGCATCGGTGTGGTTCGGAACGATGTCTTCGGCCCGTACGACCCAGACGCACCTTTTCTCGACACGTGGATTCAAGCGCCTGCGGGAAGTTGGTTCATCGCTGGCAACATCATCCGCAACGAAGAAGCCACCGCATTGGCTTACACCGCCAAGGAATTCGGGATGCCGCGCTACATCGATGTGCGCGTCGGCGAGGTCGCCGACATCACCGATGCGATCATGCAGTGGGGCCCGCCGCGAGATTGATCACGCGGCTTCGAGCTGACGCTCGACGAGCTTTTTGTAGATGCCCTCTTGGGCCATGAGCGAGTCGTGCGTGCCCGACTGCGCGATCTTTCCGCCGTCCATGACGAGCACGCGATCGGCGTCGCGCACGGTCGAGAGGCGATGGGCGATCACCATGGTCGTGCGGCCTGTCATCAGGCGATCGAGGGCTTCCTTCACCAGGTGCTCGCTCTCGGCATCGAGGGCGCTCGTCGCCTCATCCAAGATGAGAATCGCGGGGTCTTTGAGCACGGCGCGCGCAATCGCGATGCGCTGCTTCTGCCCACCCGAGAGCTGCACACCGCGCTCACCCACGGGCGTCGCAAGGCCCTCGGGAAAGCGCTCGATGAAGCTGCGCGCATTGGCCACCTCGCAGGCCTTCAGCACCTCTTCACGCGTCGCATTCGAGCGGCCGTAGCGCACGTTCTCCTCGATGCTCGTCGAGAAGAGGATCGGCTCCTGCGAGACGATGCCAACCTGATCCCGAAGCCAGGCGGGGTTGAGCACTTTCAGGTCTTTGCCGTCGAGCAGCAGCTGCCCGCCCGTTGGGTCGTAGAGACGCGAGACGAGGGCCGCGAGGGTCGATTTGCCTGCGCCCGAGGGGCCGACGACGGCGACGATCTCGCCTTGTTCGATCGAGAGATTGAGGCCCGTGAGCACGGGTGCATCGGGACGCGTGGGGTATGCAAACGTGACGTCTTTGAACTCAACCCGACCATGTACCTCGGCGGGCTTCTCGCCTGTGTTGGGCATCGCCTCTTGTCTGTCGATCAACTCGAAGAGGCGCTCTGCGGCACCCGAGGCTTTGGTGAAATCGGCCCAGAGGTCGGCGAGTGCGCCGAGCGAGACGCCAACAAAAATCGTGTAGAGGAGGAATGAGGTGAGCTGCCCGACCGTCAGCACGCGCTCGAGGACAAGGTGCCCGCCATACCAGAGCACGAGCGAGGCTGAGGCGAACGCGAGAAACGATGCAAAGCCGGTGAAGACGGCTGACATGCGGATGCGCCTTGAGGCCAGGTCAAAGCTCGTGTCGACGGCCGCGCCATAGCGCGCAGCCTCTTTCGCCTCGGCCCCGAAAGCGCGCACGGTGCGAAGGCCTGAGATGCTCTCCACAGCAACATCGCTGGACTTGCCAAGGGCATCCTGCACCTCGCGCGCGAGTGCGCGCAGGCGTCTTCCGTAGATGACGGCACCGAAGGCAATGGGCGGCACCACGGCGAGCATCACGAGCGTGAGGCGCCACGAGATCACCCATATCAACACAAGCGCGCCGAGGGCCGTGGCGATGTTGCGCAGGCCCATCGAGACATTGACGCTCACCGCGTTCTGCAAGACCGATGTGTCCGATGCGAGTCGGCTCGTTAGCTCGCCCGTCTTCCTCTCATCGAAGAAGGCGACCTCTTGCTTGAGGATGCTCGCGTAGAGTTCCTTGCGAAGGCGCGCGACCACACGTTCTCCCGAGCGCGTGAAGAACATGTAGCGAAGCGAGCTTGTGAGCGCTTGAAGCGCAAGCACCGCGAGCATGAAGAGCGCGGCTCTGTCGATGCTTGCCCCGCTTTCGTCCGCAAGAACGCCATCGAGCAACTCTTGGATGCCGCGTGGAAAGACAAGCCCGGCCGCGCTGGAGATGACGAGGAAGAGAAAGCCCATGCTGAGCTCGCGCCACTCGGGCTTGGCGAGCGAGAGCACGCGGCCGATGGATGCATGGTTCTTCTGCGGTGCGGGCGAGGTCTTGGATGCGGACACGCGGCGAGTATGCGGCTCGTCTCTGCGCGCGCGGCATTCGTTCACATCTCTTCACTCTCGTGATTTCGACAGCGCAGCGCGAGGCGCGTCCCGTATGCTCGCGCAGTGTCTGACCAAGCGAGCGTCCCGCGAGGGAAACCAGCCAACAGCGACCCGACAGTGAAACCAAGAGAGCGCGCTCGAGGGCGCCGTTCACGTTGGGCTGCGCTCCCACTGATCGCTGCCTGCGCCTTTGTCTCTGCACTTCCGCTCGCAGCCCCGGACGAGATGATTGAGCGTGCGGTGGGCCAGGTGCGCAGCTCGCCCTTCATGCCGGTGAGCGAGATTCGCCCAGGGATGCGTGGTTACGGGCTCACCGTCTTTCGCGGCACCGATCCCGAGCGCTTCGAGGTCGAGGTCATCGATGTGCTCCATCAGTTTCGGCCTGATCAAGATCTGATTTTAATACGAACGATTCATCCCATCCTCACCGACGCGCCGACCGTCGGCGGGATGAGCGGCAGCCCCATCTTCATCGATGACCGCATGATCGGCGCGTACGCGTACGGCTGGCCCTTCGGAAGGCACCCGGTCGCGGGTGTCACGCCGATCGAGAACATGATGCGCGAGCTCCGCCGACCCACGCGTCCCACGTCCTTTCCGGGCGCATCGCCCATCGCATCGCCCACGCCCTCGCGCGCACCGCAAGCGCGCGTCGCACGCACGTTGCCGATGGGTGTGAATCCGTATCTCGGCACGAATGCACGCAATGCGTTCTCGGCCTTCGATGAGCAGCACCCCACAGCCGTCTCGCTACCCGATGGCACCTCGCTTCAGCCTGCGTCTACGCCGCTCCTTGTCGGTGGACTCGATGCATCGGCGCTCAACATGCTCGATGCGCATCTGCGTCCCTACGGCATCGATGTGCTGCAGGTCGGCGGAGCTGGTTCACCACCTCCCGTAAGTGGTCCACCACCTCGCTTTGTCGATGGCGGCGCGCTCGCGGTGACGATGGCGCGCGGTGATGTGGCGAGCACCGTCGTGGGCACCGTCACGCACGTCGAAGGCAATCAGTTGGTTGCCTTCGGGCACCCGATGGTCGAGGGCGGCGAGACGGGCTTTCCCACCGCGGTCGCGCGCGTTCTTCACGTCCTCGCGAGCTTCCAGCGCTCCTTCAAAATCGCCGAGCCCATCTACCCGCTCGGCACGATGACGCAGGACAGGCAATCGGCGATCGTCGTCGATACGCAGCTCCAGGCCTCGATGATTCCGGTGCATTTGCACATCACCGGTGTGCCGACAGAGCAGCGCACGGAGTGGAACTTCGAGGTCGCCAATCACCGCACCGTGACCCCGATGATCATCGGCTCGTCGATTCAGAGCGCGGTGAAGGCCATCGCCGCGGACAACGACTACGTGATGTTCGAGGCGCGCAGCCGCGTCATTCTCGAAGGCCTCGACGGCACGACCCGCACCGTCCCGATTGAGCTCGTCGACCGAGGCTTTGCGCCGAGTGGTCCCTCGCAGGCGAGTGCGCTCAGCCAGCTTCGTGTCTTTGATTTGATCGAGCTCGCCTACGCCAACCCCTTTCGTGATGCGCGCGTGCGCGGCGTGGATGTGGAGATTGCGCTTCGCTTCGCGCACGACACCTCGGAGATCGTCGATGCGAGTGTCGATTCCACCGAGGTGAATCCGGGCGAGCCGACCGAAGTGCGCGTCGTCTTTCGTCGCTTCTCGGGCGAGGAGGAAGTGCGTCGTTATCGCGTCGACATCCCCGAGAGCGCTGCGGGCCAGTCGGTGCAGATCCTCATTCAGCCGGGCCCCGAGGTGGAGATCGAGCGCGCCGAGCCGCGCAACATCGATGACATCGTGATGGCCATCTCCGACCGCTTCTCCGCGGACCAACTCGTGATGAGCCTGCGCCTTCCGACGCGGGGCCTTCGCACACCTGGGCATGTCGTTCGCGCCGTGCCTCCGTCTGTGCTCGATGCGCTTCAATCCACGACAGACTCGGATCGCATTCGCGCCTTTCAGACGCACGTCCGTCGTGCGTTCACGACCGATGCGGTGCTCTCCGGTGGCGCGCGTGTCGAGCTCACCGTGCGCCGCGTTGCACGCTGATTCCCCTTCCACGGTTGGCTTTTCAGAACCTTGCTCTCAGAACCTCGAGTGAGTCATTTCGATGCACACACGTACGCAACGTCTCGCCACGCTTGTCTCCGTCGCGGCCCTTGGCGCGGGCATCACGGTCGGTCTCAGCGAGCCCGCACAAGCAACCGCCACACGCTCCTTTGAGATCGATGACGCGGCCGCGTTCTCCCTCGGCGAGCTGCATCACGCGGCCGTTGAATCGAACGGACATGTGCATGCGTCCGTCGGCCTCTCGCGCATCGCACTGCCTCCCGAACTTGGCGTGGTCTATTCGCAGGCCCGTGCTGCCGACGGCGCGATCTATCTCGGCACTGGCGAAGGCGGGCGCATCTACCGTGTGCGCGGTGAGCAAGTCGATGTCTTTGCAGAGACGAGCCAGATGCTCGTCTCCTCGCTCGTCTTCGGCGATGGCGGTGTGCTCTACGCGGGCACGGTCCCCGAGGGCCGCATCTTCGCGATTCCGACCACAGGCGCTCAGCCAGGCCAGCTGCGTGAATTCGCGCGTCCGACGCCGCCCGTAACTGCCAGTCAGACAGCCAGTCAGACTGGCACCCAGGGTTCCACAACTGGCACTCAGACTGGCACTCAGACTGGCAGCGTCGTTGCTGCGGCGACTGCGCCTGCACCCGATGTGGCGCCTGCACCTTCACCCGCGGAGTCCATTTGGGATCTCGCCTGGGATGCCGCGCATCAGCGCCTCTACGCGGCCACCGGTGCACAGGGCCACGTCTTTGCGATCGACCCACAGGGCCACACCGAGTTGCTCTGGGATGCACCTGCGGCGCACGCGATGAGCCTCGCGATTGGCAATGAGGGCGTGCTCTATGTAGGCACGAGTGATGATGCGGTTGTCGCGCGCATTACCTCGCCTTTCACGAACCAACATCGCACCGAAATTGCCTGGGATTTCCCGGGAAATGAGATCACCGACCTCGCCTTCCAGGACGGTGTGCTCGTCGTTGCAGCGAACGAATTTCCGGCGCCTCCCTCGGCTTCTGCAGGGCCCACGAAACGAACCGCCTCTTCGACGCGCGGCGCACGACCTGCGGTCGGGCACGGACGCATTTGGACGCTCGCTGCAGATGGTCGCGCCGAGCGTTTGTGGGCCAATGAGGATGGCCACGTGACGCGCCTCAGCTTGGGCGCGAATGGCGTCATCTTCGGTGCGCTCGGTACCGATGGACGCGTGGTGCGCATTGCACCGGATCGCACGAGCGCGGTCTGGCTCGATGTCGATGAGCGCGAGGTGTTGGCGCTCGACATGACGGGCACGGCGCCCTTCTTGGCCACGGGCGATGCGGCTGCTTTCTACCGGCTGCAGGCTGAGCGACCTGAAGACCCGCACTGGACGAGCAAGGTGCTCGATGCCGAGCTCGTCTCGCGCTTTGGCCAGCTCACCTGGCGCGGCACAGGCACGATCCGGATGGAGACGCGCAGTGGCAATGTCGAGCGTCCCGACGAGACCTGGAGCGATTGGAGTGCGCCCATCATCTCATCCGGGCCGATTCACTCTCCCGCTGCGCGCTTCCTCCAGATCCGCGCGACCTTCGTCACGGAAGGCGCAACCTTGCGTGCCCTCCAAGCCTTCTATTTGCCGCAGAATCAGCGGCCCGTGCTCTCCGATGTCGGCCTCAAGGCGCGGACCACCAAGCGTGTAGAAGGCGAGCCCCCAGCACCCTCGCCGCAGCTTGGCCTCTCGTGGAAAGTCGAGAGCGTCGATGGCGACAGGCTCCGCTACCGCGTGCGCTTTCGTGAGGAGAGCCAGACGGTGTGGCGCGATCTCTTGCGTGACTCCGAGGTGCTCGCAGCGACCGAGTACCAGTGGAATACATCGTCCGTTCCGGATGGCTTTTATGTCGTCCAAGTGGAGGCCTCGGATGAGCCCTCGAACCCCGACGTCTACACGCTGCGCGCGATGGCCAACTCTGAGCCTTTGCTTGTCGACAACCATCCGCCTGAGCTTGTCGATGTGCGCGCGAACGGAACGCATGTGACCGGTCGTGCGACCGACACGATGGGCCCGATCGCCCGCCTTGAAGTGGCCATCGATGGCGGCGAGTGGCGCATGTTTTTCCCGTCGGATGATCTCTTCGATACGCGCGAGGAGCGCTTCGATCTCGACCTCACGACATTGACCACCTCGCGCGCGCTGACCCCCGGCGCACACATCGTCGCGATTCGCACGCAGGACTCCGCTGGCAACGGTGTGACGGCCGAGACAACGGTCGACATTCCAGCAGCGGCGGCACCCGCGGCACCGCGTCCACGCCGACCTGCGCGATGAGCGGCGCAACCACCGGAGGGCCGAGCCTCACGCAGCGCGATTCGAAGATCGACGCGCTGCGCGGTTTCAATTTGCTGGGCATTGCGATCGTCAATACGCCCTGGATTGGGCTCAATCCCGCGCTTCCCGATCTGCTCTGGAATGACGCGCGCAGGGCCGCGCTGCCGCTTCACGATGTGCTCTCTGCAGGCCTGGTCGAAGGCCTCTTCGAGGGAAAATTCTATCCGCAGTTCGCGATGCTCTTTGGTCTCGGGACCGCGAAGCTCATCGCGCGCGACAAGGCTGCCTATGCGCGTCGCATTGCCGTGCTCTTCGCCTTCGGATTGCTGCACAGCCTCTTTGGTTGGTGGGGCGACATCCTCCTCAACTACGCATTTCTCGGCGTCATTCTTTTCGCCCTGAACTACCTGCCTCCGAGGGCCATCTTGGCCTCATCGCTGTTGCTTCTCGTGGGCACCACGGTCCTCTCGATCTTCGTCGATACGTGGATGGCGCCGGAGGCCGCTCCGACGGCAGAAGAGCTTGCCGAGCACGCAGCCTATCTCGCGCGCAACACCGCCATCTATCGCGATGGCTCATTCCTCGATGTGAGCTGGCATCGCTACGAGGAGCTCCTCTCCTTCTTCGGCCCCTACAACTGGACGTACCGACTCAACACGGTCGTGATGGGCGCGTTTGGTTTGTGGCTTGAGCGAAGCGGCAGTGTGAGTCGCCTCTTGGTCAGCGCGAAGCACGGCTTGATCGCCCTCGCGCTTGTCGCGGCAGGCCTTCTCTTGAGTGCCAGCCTGCTCCTCTACGTGGGCCACTACATCGTTGCTTCGAATGTGCTCGCGCTTGGCTACGCGGCCTCGTTCTTGTGGCTGATGCGTCGCGATGCGTTCGGGCGGATTCGCCTTTTTTGCACGGGGATAGGTCAGATGGCGATCACGGCGTATCTCGGGCAAACGCTCGTCTTTACGCTCTTCTTCTACGGCTACGGCCTTGGCATGTACGGCAGCGTTGGGCCCACCTTCGCGCTCACCTTCGCGACCTCGGTGTGGTGTGTCGAAGCACTCCTCTGTCACCTCTGGATGAAGCACTTCCAGCTCGGCCCGGTGGAGTGGCTCTGGCGTTCGCTCACGTACATGCGCGCGCTTCCACTGCGTCGCGCAGCTTCGAACGACTGAACGCAGCTTGATGCGGTACGTTGGTCGGATGATTCCGATCCCGACGCCGATCAACGAGCCCGTCGACTCTCACGCGCCAGGCACGGCGCCCCGCAAGAAGCTGGAGGCCATGCTGGCCGAGCTCGCGCGAGACCCGATCGAAGTTCCTTGCGTGATCGACGGAAAAGCCCACCGAACAGGGCGAATGATGCGTGTGGTGATGCCGCATGCGCATGCCTCGTTGCTCGCGGAAGCGCATGAGGCCGGGCCCGAAGAGACGCAGCGTGCGATCGATGGCGCGATGCGTGTTGCGCCCGCGTGGGCCGCGATGCCCTTTGAGGCGCGGGCTGCTGTCTTCCTTCGCGCGGCCGACCTCTTGGCGGGCCCGTGGCGCGCACGCATCAACGCCTCATGCATGCTCGGTCAGAGCAAGACGGCACACCAATCCGAGATCGATGCCGTCTGCGAGCTCGTTGATTTCTTCCGCTTCAACGTCGCCTTTCTCCGCAAGCTGCACGACGAGCAACCGATCTCGTCTGCGGGCATGTGGAACCGCAGCGACCTTCGTCCGCTCGAGGGTTTCGTCTACGCGATCGCGCCCTTCAACTTCCTCTCCATCGCCGCGAACCTCCCGTGCGCGCCCGTGCTCTGCGGCAACGTCGCCTTGTGGAAGCCCTCCACGACAAGCCTCTTTGGTTGTTGGCAGTTGCTCGAGATGCTGCGCGAAGCAGGCCTTCCTGAGGGCGTCATTCAGCTCATCCCGGGTGAGGGTCCGATTCAGAGTCAGGTCGTGCTTGCGACCCCGCATCTCGCGGGCATTCACTTCACGGGCTCGACGGGCACCTTTCGCGCGCTCTGGAAGGGGGTTGCCGAGAACCTCGCCTCGTACCGCGCGTTCCCGCGTCTTGTCGGCGAGACGGGTGGCAAAGATTTCATCGTCGCGCATCCGAGTGCGGAGCCCATCGCGTTGGCCGTCTCGCTCGTGCGCGGTGCCTTTGAGTACCAGGGGCAGAAATGCTCGGCGGCCTCGCGCATGTACATCCCGCGCTCGCTCTGGCCGGAGGTTCGTGACCGCGCGATCGCTGACATGAAGACGATGAAGGTGGGCGATGTCTCGGACTTCACGAACTTCATGGGCGCTGTCATCGATGAGCGCGCCTATACGCGCATCACGGGCTACCAAGCGCTCGCGCATGCCACGGCCAAGGTGCTTCAAGGGGGCACGGCCAACAAGGATGTCGGCTACTTCATCCAGCCGACCTTGGTCGAAGTGGATGACCCGAAACATCGCCTGATGTGCGAAGAGATTTTCGGGCCCGTCGCGACCGTGTTCGTCTACGACGATGCGAAGTGGAGCGAGACCCTTCAGCTCGTTGACGAGACCTCGCCTTACGCACTCACAGGCGCGGTGTTCGCGCGTGATCGTCAGGCGATCGATGAGGCCACGCGCGCGCTTCGGCAGGCCGCAGGAAACTTCTACGTGAACGACAAGCCCACGGGCGCCGTGGTGGGACAACAGCCCTTTGGTGGCGGTCGCGGAAGCGGCACGAACGACAAGGCGGGCGCCTTCTACAACCTCTCTCGTTGGCTGAGCCCGCGCTCGATCAAAGAGACCTTCGTGACGCCCACGGATTACAAATATCCCTATATGGGATGAATTGGCTCCTGACGAATGACAGACAAGACCGAGAACGACTCCACCAAGACGGCAAGGCCCATTCCGGATGAGCGTCTTGCCCACACGGAGCACAGCCTGACGATCACGACGCAGGCAGGACCGCAGACGATTCGCTATCGCGCCACGGCCGCCCTGCAGCATCTCCGCCTCGATGAAGGCGATCCGGTCGCTGCCATCTTCACCACGTCCTACGTGCGAACAGACGTCGACGCGCGTGCGGCGCGCCCGGTGACCTTCTGCTTCAACGGTGGACCGGGTTCATCCTCGGTGTGGCTGCACCTTGGTTGGATGGGTCCGATGCGCGTGCCCTTCGGCGATCCGAAGCATCCAGGCCCAGGGCCCTACAAGCTTGAGCCCAACGATGCGACGGCGTTGCTCAAGACGGACCTCGTCTTCGTCGACCCTGTCGGCACGGGCTATTCGCGCGCAGTTGGCACGGGAAAGCTTGAAGACTACGCGTCGGTCAAGGGCGATATCGACTCGATGGCCGGGCTCATTCAGCTCTGGCTCACGCGTCATGCGCGTTGGCCTTCACCGAAGTTTTTGGTCGGCGAGAGCTACGGCGCGACGCGTGTCGCCGGCCTCGCATCGGAGCTTCAGGACCGCGGTGTGATCTTGAATGGCGTCGGTCTCATCTCGGGCGCGATCGACTTTGAGCCGCTTGAGTGGTCGCCCACAAACGACATGGCGAACATTCTCTATCTGCCCAGCTACGCGGCCGCCGCGACCTACCACGCGACGGGCAAGCACGCGGATTCGGCACTTCTTGATCGCGTGCGCAACTTCGCGATGGAGCGCTACGCAACGGCGCTTCTGCGAGGCAATGCGCTCTCCGATGCCGAGCTCGAATCCGTCGCGCAGGAGGTCGCTTCGCTCGTGGGGCTGCCCGTGAAATGGCTTGTGCAAGCAGGGCTTCGCATCAACCCGTCGCGCTTCATGAAGGAGCTTCTGCGCGAGCGAGGCCAAGTCGTTGGGCGCTTTGATGCGCGCTTTGTTGGCCACGATGTCGACACCGTCGGCGGGCACGCGGAGAGCGACCCTTCCTTCGCGGCACCGATTGGTCCCTACCGCGCGCTCATCGCCGAGTACCTGCGGCAGACGCTGCACGTCGAAGAGGACCGTGACTACACGCTGCACAACCCGAAGGTGAACGAAGCGTGGAAGTGGGAGGTGCCCAAGGGCCGAAGCGGAGGCTTCGTGAACATGGTCGGCTCTTTGCGCCGCGCGATGCTTGAGAACCCGCATCTGCGTCTCTTCATCGCGAATGGAATGTACGACCTCGCGACGCCCTTCTTCGCGAACGAGCACGTGGCCCGTCACCTCGGGCAGGAGCCGCACCTGCGCACGAATGTTCATGAGCACCTCTATCGCGCGGGCCACATGATGTACCTCGACCCTGCCTCGCGCGATGCGCTCTCACGTGACTTCCTCGCCTTCGTCGAGGCCTCCGTCTCGAACTGAACTCGCTCTCTTCACGAAAGAAAACCGCGTCAGCTTCGTACTGAAACAATCGCGCCGCGCTTCGTCCAAGCAGCCACACCGCAGCCACCCGCATGACCCAACGGACCTACACGCGTGAAGAGATGGAAGAGATCTTTCGTCGTGCTGCTGAGCACACGACGTTTGGTGCTTCGTCGCAGAACGGCGCGGATGCAATTCGATATGAGGATTTGGTCGCGGCCGCGCGTGAGGTCGGCATTGAGCCGCAGGCGCTTGAGCAAGTTGCGAAGAAGATTGAGTCGGAGCGTCGTGAGCTGATTCAGCGGTCCGAGGCTGACCAGATCGTGCAGCGCGAGTACGCGAAGAGCCGCGACAAGGCCAAGACGTCGCTCCTTCGTTTCGTGATCATCTCGGCCTTCTTCGGGGCGCTCGATGCGACCACGCCGGGTGGCCCGTGGGCGCATGTGCTCGCGCTCTGTTACGGCCTCTTCGTCGCGCTGCGTTGGGGAAGAACGCTGCTCTTTGAGCCGAGCGAGAGCGACCGCGAGAAGATCCTGAAGAAGGAATGGACACGTCGTGCGAACGAAGCGCGTAGGACGCAGCGACTTCAAGAGCGCGCTCAAAAGGAGCGTGAGCGCATCGAGAAGAAGCAGCGCGCGGATGCGGAGGCCCGGCGTTTCCGCGATCGGCTGGAGGCCCAACAGGCCGCTGTGCGACGCGAGTTGGAGCAGCGAAACGGTCGTCACGAGCGACAGAACAAAGCGGCGCGCGAGTTCGAGAGTGCGGTCGAGGAAGGCGTTACAGCGCTCCTTCAGGCGGTCGCGCGTCGCATCGATGCCGCTGCGAAGAGCATCGAGAATCCGCAGAGTTCGCAGAGCTTTCCTTCGGGAGACTTCGGCAAATACGTGCGTGCACAGCAAGGGGTTGTCGAAGCCACGGGGCCGCGCGTGCGCGTCGAGCCTCCTGCGCCAGAGCCTGCAAAGTCAGTCATCGATGGGCACCTCGTGGATGCACAAGAGGAGGCCGATGAGGAAGCCGGAAGGCGCGAGAGCGAGAAGCGAGCAAAGCGCGGATGAAGCCGCTCTGGCTCTACGCGGCGCTTGGCGCGCTCCTTCTGGCGAGTGCCTTCGCACTGAGCTTCGCGCGCTTTGAGGCCTTCACGCACGAGCCGGAGGAGGGCGTCTCGGAGGCCACGCCGCTTGAGGCCGAGGCGCCTGATGCGAGCGCTTCTGACGCTGGCCTGCGGGATGAGCTAGGGGAGTGATCGCGCGATCGCCTCGCGCCTTCATGCGCGGGTTTCGCAGACCATCGCCGGGGCAAGAGCGAGCAAGGCCGTGCACGGCGGAGCGGGTACTTAGGGCACTTATCTTTTGGTTTGATCGCGGCTTACGTCCTCAGTCGCTCCCTGCGACGTGGCTCTGCCACGCCTCAGTCGCTCCTTCCGGGCGCGCTCGCGC
>JBILQT010000003.1:0-98316 GCA_044373065.1 Sandaracinaceae bacterium | reverse complement strand
CGCCGTGCGGATGTGGTGGTGCTCTCGACCAAGCCGCAGGTCTTTGATCGACTCTTGCCCGAGGTGAACAAGGGCCTTCGCCCAAGCTCGCTTGTGGTCTCGATTGCAGCGGGCATCCCCGTCTCGGCGATTGAGGCGCATCTTCCTGAGGGCACGCGCGTGGTGCGCACGATGCCGAATACGCCGGCCATTGTGGATGCAGGCGCGACGGCGATCGCACGCGGCACGCACGCCACCGACGAGGACATCGCACTCTGCACGGCCGTGTTTGAGAGCGTGGGCCGCGCCGTCGTGCTCGATGAGTACTTGCTCGATGCCGTGACAGGCCTCTCAGGGTCGGGCCCCGCGTACATCTTTCTCATCATCGAGGCCCTCGCCGATGCAGGCGTGAAGGTGGGCCTTCATCGCGAATCTGCGTTGCTGCTTGCAGCGCAGACGGTGCTCGGCTCCGCGAAGCTCTTGCTGGAGACAGGTGAGCATCCGGGCAAGCTCAAGGACATGGTCACGAGCCCAGGCGGCACGGCCATCGCGGGCCTTCACACGCTTGAGGCGGGTGGCCTTCGCACCACGCTGATCAACGCCGTGGAGACAGCCACCGCACGCGCAAAGCAGCTGGGCGAGGAGATGGGCAAGAAGCTCGGCGAGAAGAAGTAGAACGCTGCTTCAGGCCGGGAGCACCACGCGCGCGAACGCCTCGCGCAGTGCAGCGACACTCGGCTCACTCGCTGTGCGCAGTGCCTCGGCAAGACGCTTCAGCTCCTCGGGCGCGCCCTCCGCGGTGCTCTTCTCAAGCTTGGCTGCGGTGGTGGAGAGATGCTGTGCGCCAAGGGCCAGTGCAGCGCCCTTCACCCGATGCGCAAGCGCTCGAATCTGCGTGCGCTCCAAGGGCTCCGCGGTGAGGGCGCGCTGGATCTCCTCATGCGCTTGGGCAAGGTCCGACTCGAGCTGCTGCACGAGTGACTCGGTGACCTCGTGATCGCCGAGCGCGCAGAGCTCAAGCACACGGTCCTCGGAGATGAGCGCCTGGGTGGTCACAGGCCGAGACGATACGCCGGTTGGCGTCGCATCTCGCTTTCCGTAGGGCGCAAGCACACGCAAGAGCGCATCGAGCCGAAGCGGCTTGGGCACATGCGCGTCCATCCCGGCCGCGAAGATTTCATCGCGATGGGTGACATCCACATGCGCCGTCACCGCCAAGATCGGCACGCGCTTGGCGTGCGTCGCGAGCTCATGTGCGCGAATGGCGCGTGCCGCCTCAAAGCCGTCCATCACGGGCATCTGGCAGTCCATCAAGATCGCGTCGTAGCGGCGCTTCTTCGCGGCCTCCACCGCAAGCGCGCCGTTCTCGACGACATCCATCGTGATGCCCACCTCCTTCAGCAAGAGCTCCGCGACCTTGCGGTTCACTGCGTTGTCTTCCGCGACGAGCACATGCAGCTGCGCGTGGACCGAGCGCACCATGGCCGCGGAGACCTCATTCCCCGCGAGTGCCTCGCGAAGCCATGCGCGCGTTGTCGGAACGCGGAGCGGTGTTGCACCCAGGCGGGGCCCGGTGATCTCGTCTGCGGCGCCCACGCGCGAGACGGCAAAGACCTTCACTGAGCCCGGGCCTTTGGCCCGCTGCAACAAGACGCGTGCGAGTTCATCCATCGCGAGGACATCCGAGCCCAAGATGCATGCGGGGTCGGCTCCCTGACGCAGCCTCTCCTCGGCCTCGGCCGCGCCCATCGGCTCCACCGATGCACCCAGGGCCACGAGCTGACTTCGAAGTGCAGTACCCGTGAGGCCAGGCACATCGATCATCCAGGCGCCGCGTGTGACGGCTGCACGCGTCGCGCGCTGAACCACCCTTGCAGCCGTGGGCTCACGCATCTCGCGCGTCGGGAGAAGCAGCGTGAAGGTGCTGCCCTTGCCCACGATCGTCTCGACTTGAATCGTGCCGCCCATGCGCTCGGTCAGCTCCTTGGCGATCGCAAGGCCAAGGCCTGTCCCTGCGCCGCGCAGTCGCTCCGGATCGGTGGCCGAGGAGGTGACGAAGGGGTCGAAGAGCGTGCTCAGAATGTCCGGCTGGATGCCCGGGCCTGTGTCGATCACGCGGATGCGCTGCATGCCCTCATGGGCATCGATCTTCACGCACACCGAGCCCGACTGCGTGAACTTGATCGCATTGCCAATCAGGTTGGTCAGCACCTGCGTGAGCGCGTTGAGGTTGGCCTGAATCTTCGGGAACGTGCGATCGGCCGGCTCGGTGATCACACCGAGTTCGATGCCGCGTTCCTGTGCGCGCACAGCGAGACGCGCGACGATCTCCTCGGCCAGCGAGGTCGCATCGACGGGCGCCAACGTGAGCGCCTCGTTCGAGCCGCGAAGCTGCGAGAAGTCGAGCACCTGATTGACGATGGCCATCAGCGCCTCGGAGGAGCCGCGCATCGTGCGGACGTAGTCGCGCTGTGCTGCATCGAGCGACGTGCGCCCGAGCACTTCGAGAAGGCCGACGACGCCGTTGAGCGGCGTGCGGATCTCATGGCTCATGTTCGCCACAAACTCCGACTTCGCGCGTGAGGCAAGCGAGGCATCTTGAAGGGCTGCCGCAAGGTCACGGTTCTTGGCCGAGAGCTCATCGGTGCGTCGCAGAACCTCGCGCTCCAGGTCACTTGAGAGCGCGCGAAAGCGGCGCACCGCCATCGTGTCGAAGACCACCGCGAGCACCACGTAGGCATGCTCAAAGAGCGCGACCCCAACGCCGTGCCCAGTGGAGAGCAGCGCGTCGCTCAGGCCGGTCGCGAGGTAGACAACGAAGGCCACCACGATGAGTGCACGCATGACGTTGTCGATCGCGTTGGAGCGAAAGAGCATCCACATGCCAAAGCCAAAACCGATCGTGCCCACCACCGCCAACACAGGCACGAGGGGGCCCATCGTGACCCACGTATACGTCTGCCCCAGCATGTCGGTTTGAACACGGCAGGGGTCGCTCGCACCCCAGGGCGTCACGAGCGCAAGGACTGCCAGCGTGCCCGTCAGCAGACCGAACGCACGCAGGCCACGCGCGGTGCCCTTGGCCGCACCCTCGGTGCCAGCAAACTCGCGACTGACCCAGACCAGCAGCCAGATCACCGCACACATCGCGGCAAGCGTTCCCCGCATCGCGAGCACGGAAATCTCTGGCGAGACCGCGAGATAGAACAAGACCCGCGTCAGGGAGAGGATGAGCGAGGCACCGCCCACCATGCCGATCCCCAGATGGATGCGCGCATTGCCCGAACGCCCGGCGAGCGCGAGGTGATGGGCGCTCAAATAGACCATCAGCGCAATCGAGACAGTCAGCCCTATGAGCGACGGTGAAGCGAACATCCTCGGTGGGCGCAACGGTACAAGAATCGCCTCACGACATCGCGCATCGGGGAATCACAACCCCAAGGTGGCGAAGGCGCTTGCCGTGGCGGCGGGTTTACCCGGCCAGCAACACGTGAGGTCAGGTGCGCACGCGAGAATGTGTGCCGAGCGCTGCACAGTCCGTGCAGGGCATTGCGCACCCTGTGCATCGCATTTCACATGAAAGTCAAGGCGATTCTGGCTTGGAGGTTGCTCAAGCGACCACGACGAACTCACTCGTCGGAGGCCACCATGTTGAACAAGAACCGCTCTCTCTTCTCGCTCGCTTTTGCATCCGCTCTCGCCCTCACATCCGGCTGCGCCAACACGCAGGCCATCCCTCTCGCAGACTTCCCAACCCAGTACGCCGACGTCACCTGCACGCAGCTGACCGACTGCTGCGACACCACGGAGTTCGCGGCGCGAGGCGTGACGCCGGCCACATGCCGGGCGACCTTCCGCGCATCGCTTGAGGCGCTGCTCATCCCCACGATCGAGACCGGCCGCGTGGACTACGACCCGAACTTTGCGGGCTCTTGCTTGAGCCAAGCACGCGCACTGAGTTGTCGTTCGTTTGCGGCAGGAGGCGGGCTCGCGGAGATCGACGATTGCTTGAGCGCCCTTCAAGGACGCATCGCAAACGGAAGCCCATGCACGACCTCGCAGGAGTGCAGCGACGGCTACTGTTCGGGCGACATCTGCGTTGCAGACACGCCTTTGGTCGCCATCGGTGG
Organism: Sandaracinaceae bacterium; assembly: GCA_044373065.1. GTDB lineage: Bacteria > Myxococcota_A > Polyangia > Polyangiales > Sandaracinaceae > JAFLCL01. Next base: position 94,207 of record JBILQT010000003.1, on the reverse strand, counting down.
CACCTGCAGCGGTGCGGCGATCTGCGTGTCATCGGGCTTCTGTCGTGACGGTAGCTGTGTCGCCGACCTCGCAGACGGCGCGGCATGCGATGAGGCCAATCAATGCCAATCCGCGACCTGCACTGGCAACGTCTGCGTGCCGAGCCTGGTCTGCGACGGGCTCTGAGGCGTCCCTGAGCACACCGCGCGCAACACCGCGCGGTGTGTTCACGTCCAGTAGAGGATGACCATCACCGCAGTGGCCCAAACGCCAAGATTCGCAAGGAACGGAAGGTCATGCAGCATCGCGTCCGTCGGGCTCTCTGCATGCGATTTGCGGCGCACAAGCCAGACGAAGCGGAGCACGCCAAAGAGCGTGAAGATGGTGGTGATGCCGAGGTAGGGCGTGCCAAAGCGCGCGATGGTCTCGGGGTCGAGCGTGTAGATCGCGTACGTCACCACGCCCGCGATGCCCGTCGCGAGCATGAGCCAGGTGATGACCTTCGGGTTGTACGAGCGAAGGGCTGCGCGCGTGGCGCCATCGCCCGCGATCGAGAGCTCATGCAGGCGCTTGCCGAGGCCCAAGAAGGCAGCGAACTCGAAGATGACGATCAGCAAATACCAAGACGCAGGAACGCCTGCGGCAAGGGCGCCTGCGATCACGCGAAGCTCAAAGCCCATCACGATCGAGAGCACATCGAGGTAGGCCACCTTCTTCAGGCGGAAGGTGTAGGCGAGGTTGTTCGCGAGGTAGCCCATCATCGCCGCGAGGAAGGGCAGCGAGAGCAAACCACCGAGCACGATCACCGTGACGATGAGCCCCGCAAAGACGCCCTTGGCCATCGGAAGCGGCACGACGCCAGCAGGGATAGGCCGCAGCTTCTTGGTCGGGTGGAGCTTGTCCGCCTCAATGTCGACGATGTCGTTGAGGATGTAGACCGCACTCGCGAGCAGGCAAAAGAGCGCGAAGCCGCAGAGGGCGCGCACGGCCACTTCGAAGTTGAGCGCTTGATGCGCAAAGACGAGAGGCGCGAGAACCGAGCCATTCTTGACCCACTGATGGGGTCGCATCGTCTTCAAAATTCCGCGCACGGCCGACACGGGGCGGACCATACGCCAGATGGATCGCTGCATCGAGGAAGACGCAAAGAGCTGCGATGGGGATCAAAGGTCGTGCTCTCATCCAGGCGTGTCCGACGAGCTCATCTTCACCCTGGTCAACAACTCCGTGCTGCCCGCCTGGGCGCTGCTTTGGTTCTTGCCAAGGCACGCAATCACAAGGCGCGTGGTGCACTCCGGGCTCTACGCCTGCGTGCTTGGCGTCATCTACGCGGTGCTGCTCTTTGGCGATCATCCCGGGCCCCAAGGCAGCAACTTTTTCACGCTCGAGGGCGTGACGCGCATCTTCACGACGCCGCACACGATCATGGCGTGCTGGATCCACTACCTCATCTTCGATCTCTTCGTCGGCGCATGGATCGGGCGCGACTGTGAGCGCCTCGCGATGAGGCCGTGGACGGCGCTTCCATCCCAAGTGCTGACCTTGCTCTTTGGCCCCGTCGGCCTGCTCTCCTGGGTGCTCGTGCGCGGAGTTCACAAGCGTGTGTTTGGGCTCAGCGAGACGAAGATTCCGTGAACCGCGCGAGCGACGAGGGCAACCTACGCGCGTCATGAAAACCATCCATCTCGCCCTCTCTTCGCTTCTCCTCTCGTCTCTCATGCACGCCGGATGCGGCGGCGACACCGCGCCCGCTGATGCCTTCACGCGCGATGCGAACAGCACGGGCGTTGACGCCTCGGTGGATGCTTTCAGTGCGACGGACACTCCCCTCCCGACGCCCGACGCGTTCATGAGCATGAGCACGTCGTACACGACTGAATCGCGCACCATCGATGTGATGGGCAGGATGCGCAGCTACGTCATCTCGGTGCCCTCTGGCAGCACGGTGGGCCTGCCGCTGGTCATCGCGCTCCACGGCGACGGCGGCTCAGGGATGGGCATGCGCGCGAGCTTGAACCTCGAGGCCGACATCCGCGCCGTGCACATCTACCTCGATGCCGTAGGCGGCACGTTTGAGTACTGGAGCGATGCCGGGCGCAACAACGAGGTGAACTTCGTGAGCGCGCTTGTCGCAAACCTCGGGGCCGCGATGATGCTCGACGAGTCGCGTGTCTTTCTCACCGGCTTCAGCGGTGGCGCGACGATGGCCAACGCCGTCGGATGCCGCATGGGCGCCCGCATCCGCGGCATGGGCATCCACTCGGGCACGCTCTACCCGGTCGACGTCGCAGGCGGCGGGCAAGACTTCACCTACACCGGCTCAGGCGGCGTGAGCTGCGCCCTCCCCGCGACCATGTTCGTCTGGGGCGAGGCCGATCGCACAGAAGGCGTGAGCTACGCGCAGGGCCAGGCCGTGCGCGACAATTACCTTGCAACACAAGGCTGCGCGGCGACGACGACGCCCACGAGCGACACCCCCTGCGAGGCCTACAACACCTGCACACGCAGCGTTGTTTGGTGCGGCATCCCCGGCATGAGCCACTCAGTCTGGCCGAATGCGCATCGCGCGCTGGGTGCGTTCTTCACGTCGCTTTGACACTATCGCAATATGACTACAATCATGTCGCCGTGAGGCTCGCTTCGAGGTCGGCGACCACAGCCTCAAGGTCATAGACGACGCGCAGCGCAGCGTTCTTTCGCAGGTGCGCATCGCAGAGACGAAGGAGGGCGATGAGCTTCTCCGTGATGCTCGCCACCGAGGCCGAGGCGCCCTGCTCCTTCGCGACGAACGCGACCCATTTGCGTGGCTGCGGCATGTCGACAACTCCGTCGCGGAACGTCCACGGCGAGACGATGGCGAGCTTCCATGCGCCCTCAAGTCGATAGATCTCAGGCCAGTGCATGCCGACCTCGACGGCGAGCGAAGCAAACGCGTCCGGCGCCTCGAGGACCGGACGAATCCATACCTGAGCGTATGGGTTTCGGTTGTTCGTTCGCGTCTCTAGTTGCTCCGTGAGCCAAGCAGTCTCGACATGTACCGCGGGGACACGTGTCCGAGTCACATCGCTTGGCCTCAGGAGCTGCGCACCCGGAAACTCGCGGAGGACGATCCACTCGCGGCCTGGTAGCCACCCCAGCGCGCGACGCCCGTCATCAAGCTCGATGTACTCGTCCTCGAGGCTCCGAATGAGCTCCGCCGTGGTTGCCGAAGCCGAGACAGACGGATGGTGAATGCGCAGCGCTTGTGTCGACGCAAGGTCGCGCATGGTGAGCACCTCGCCCGTGCGTGTTTGGCCCACGGCGATGTCGCGCCAACTCTCATCGTTGGGTTGATTCGCCACCGCCAGGTTCAAGGCGAACCACGCACGCAGATTGTGTGGGGCGTCGCTTGGGAGGCGCGCGACATGGCGTGCAGCCACGCGATCGAAGGCTCGCTGCGATCGTCGAATGATCTCTTGCTGCTGACTCCTGACGACGGCGTCGCGGCTCAGGCCGAGGATCTCGCGCGCGGTCGAGAAGTGTAGGTTTGTGCGGAGCCTGAGCCCGTGTCCGACGAGTGCCATGTGCACCGGCGCACCTCGATAGAACGCACGACCACTGTCTGCGTGGTTCGGATCGGAAGGCCCAATCGGGTCCGCGTCCTCGCCGCGCGTCGGCAGTCGAAGCTCCACAAACTCGACCGGGTCGAAGTACGCATCCTCACTGGAGAAGTGATGCGGTGGCGTGACGCCATTCACACGCACCACGACCACTCCGCCCTGCGCCGCCTCCATCGCGAGCCCGTAGGCGTCGTCGAAGACGCGATCTACATCCACATCGAGAATGGGGTCGTAGTGCTGCGGCATCGAGGGGCGTCCCGGAAGGGCCGCGATCTCTTCCGGAGACAGGCTGATGATCAGCTCGACCCGCGTGCCCACCTCCGATCGCTCACTCGCGCGTACTTCGATCGTCCCGCCCTCTTCCGCCCGGAGCACGATCGTCTGCGACGCTCCATGCGTCGTCTTGGTGTCGAGCGTCAGCGCCTGGGTCACGAGAAAGGCGCTCTGAAGGCCGATGCCAAAGGTGCCGGAGGGGCGCATCCACTCGGGCATGCGCGCGATGCATGCGGCGCGCGTTGGGTTCTTGCGTGAGCTGCCGATCTTCTGGAGGTGGGGGACGTCGTCCCGCGCGATGCCGGTGCCGCGATCTTCCACCACAAATCGATATTGTTTCCATATGGAAGCGCCGACACTTACATCCTCGAGTCGGGCGATCGTGACGTCGATTGGGTAGGCCTGAAGTGCCTGCCGCAGATCACGCATCGAGCCCTCGTGCGTCGGGAAGGCCTCGGCGCCGCGCTCGATGAAGAGCCTCATCAGCGTTGCATCTGCCGCGTTCTGGATGAGCTCACGCAGGCAGGCGAAGCGATCTCGGTAGAGATTCCCGCCGCGGGCGAGTTGCAGGAGAGATTCGCGATCGACTTCGAGCGGTGCTTTGAACTCTTCGGGTCCCATCATCCTTCGAGGATACCAAGGTGACGCGGAGGTTCAGATGGATATGATATTACTCATATCGCAACACGATGGCTACGTAAGCCAAGCCAGCAGCAGCTGCGCGATCACAATCTTGGCGACGGTCGCGATCGGAAAGACGCTCGCGTAGCCGACGCGTGCGAGCTCGCTCTGCGTTCTCTCCGATGCGAAGGCGAGCGCGGCGGGCTGCGTGTGGACGCCGCTGACCATGCCGAGCACGAGCTCGATCGGGAGCCGAAAGACGCGGTTGGCGAGGACGATCGTGAGGAGCGCGATGGTGAAGGTGATGAGCGCGCCCATCGCGAGCACACCGAGGCCCTCGCCACGTCCGAGGGTTTCAGCGAAGGCGTGGCCCGAGCGCAGGCCGACGCCGCCGAGGAAGAGCAGCAAGCCCACCTGGCGTAGGGTAACGCTCGCAGCGAAGGGGAGGTTCCAGACGAGCGGGCCGGTGCGTCCGATGTGGCCGAGGATGAGTGCGACGACGAGTGGGCCGCCCGCGACGCCGAGGCGGAACATGCTGCCGCCGGGGAGGGGCACGGGCACTTCGCCGACGAGAAGGCCGATGACGATGCCAAGGCCGAAGGTGAGTGTGTCGACCTCGGCGGATGCGCGGACGGAGTCGCCGAAGAAGCGCGAGACCTCATCCATGCGCCTGCGGGGCGCGATCACACGGACGCGATCGCCGACCTCGAGCTCCGTCTCTTGGGTGGGCAAGAGCTCGACATCGCCACGTCGGATGCGCGTGATCGTGGCGCCAAAGCGCGTGGCCAAGTGCAGCTCGCGAAGGGGCCTTGAGGTGAGCTCCACCTTCGTGACGGCGATGCGACGAAAGTCGAGGACGTTGCGATCGAGCTCGACATGCTCATCACTCTCGGTGCCCAGCGCCGCAAGGGCTTTGGTGCATGAGGCTTTGTCGCCGATGAGCGAGACAAGGTCGCCCTCGCAAAGAGGCTTGGTGTCGTCTGCGACCTCAAGGGCAAGGCCTCGCTTGTGGCGGCCGAATGCGATGCGCAGGTGATGGGCCTCGCGCAAGTTCGCGAGGGTGTTGCCGACTGCATTGGGCCCGATGCGCACGGTCACGGTCTCAAGATGAAGGCCCTCGACATCGAGCCCAAGGAGGCTGGGCCGCTCGACATCACGACGCGCGATGCGCTCGCCGATCACCATCGCGAGGAGCAGGCCGAGCACGCCGAGTGGATACGCGACGGAGTACGCAACGACAGGCGCCGAGGCATCCCCCGCGGTGCCTTCGAGCACTTGGACGACGGCCGCGAGCGCGGGCGTGTTGGTCAGTGAGCCCGCGAAGAGACCGGCCGTTGTCTCAGGGCTTGCGCCGATGAGGTGACCCGCGAGTGCCGAGAGCAGGGCACCGAGCAGCACGAGGGCCACCGTGAGCGCCGCATCACGTAGGCCGCGACGTCGAAAGCTCGCGAAGAAGCCCGGTCCGCTCGCGATGCCGATCGCGTAGAGGAAGATGACGAGGCCAAGCTGCGGGACGATCTCTGGGATGCTCAGCGTGGGGAAGAGCGCAGAGAGGGCGAGGCCCGCGAAGAGCACTGCGGCGACGCCGAGGGAGACGCCACGCACCTGGATGCGACCTGCGAGATAGCCGAGGGCCGCGACGAGAAAGATGGCGAGAAGGGGCGTCATTCACGCGCACGATCCGAGTCGCGATCAGCCCTCGTCGCGCGCGCCCGAGTGACCGTATTGCGCCAGGCGGTACTGCACGGTGCGCACGCTGATGCCGAGCGCTTCCGCGGTCTTCTTGGTTGAGCCCTCCATCGCAGTCAGCGTCGTCAGGATGACGTGCTTCTCGACCTCGGCCATCGTCGAGCCAGGGATGCGGATGCCGAGCGCAGGCGAGCTGGACGCGACGTTTCCGGGGAGGTCTTCTTCGAGCAGGCTCTCACCCTGGCTCATCACCACGGCGCGCTCGATCGCGTTCTCAAGCTCACGCACATTGCCCGGCCATGCATGCGCGAGGATGCGAAGTCGCGCTGCGTCGGAGAGCGAGTGCACGGCTTTTCCATTCTCGCGTGCGAAGCGCTGAAGGAACGCGTTTGCGAGGAGCACAACATCGCCCGATCGCGCGCGGAGCGGCGGCATTTCGATATGAATTACATGTAGGCGATAATAGAGATCTTCGCGAAACACGCCTTTGCGAACGTCTTCCTCAAGCTTGCGATTGGTCGCCGCGATCACGCGCACGTCGACCTTGATCGGATCATTTCCGCCGACACGCTCGAAGGTGCGCTCCTGAAGAACACGAAGCAGTTTGACCTGCGTGGGCAGGGGAATTTCACCGACTTCATCGAGGAAGAGCGTGCCGCCGTGGGCCTGCTCGAAGCGTCCGATGCGGCGCTTCTCGGCACCGGTGAACGCGCCCTTCTCGTGCCCAAAGAGCTCGCTCTCAAGGAGTGACTCCGCAAGCGAGGCGCACTGCAAGGTCACGAAAGGCTCCTTCGCGCGCGGGCTCAGCGCGTGGATCGCACGGGCGATCTCGCCTTTGCCGGTGCCGCTCTCTCCGGTGACCAACACGGTCGCGCGTGAGGACGCGATCTGCCTCACGGTGCGGTAGACGGAGAGCATCGCTGGGCTTGCGCCTGTGAGGCCTTGAAGGCCTTCTTCGTGTTGCTCCTGGACCTGCCTTCGGAGGTGCTCCGCCTCGGCGAGAAGATGGTTGTGCTCGAGCGCGCGCTCGACACCGAGAAGAAGGGCATCGAGGTCGATGGGCTTGGTGAGGTAGTCGGCCGCACCACGACGCATGGCAGCCACGGCACTCGACACATCCCCGAAGGCCGTGACGACGATGACGGGCAGTGCGCGATCGCGCGCGCGAATCCGCTCAAGCAGCGCAAGCCCATCCATTCCGGGCATTTTCAGATCGGTGACGACGATGTCGGGCGCGATCTCATCGATGAGGACAAGAGCACTCTCACCGTCTTCGGCCGTCCAGACACGGTAGCCCTCGGAGGCGAGGAGCTTCTCGAGGCCTGTGCGCGCGCTGGGCTCATCGTCGACGACCAGGATGCGGTCTCGCTTTGAGTTGGCGCGCGGCAGAGCACCTTTTCCGGCAGGGAGGGGCAAGCCAGCAACTTCATCATCACGGCGCATGGTCGTTCTCGTTCGCTGTCGGTGGGCCTTCAAGGACAGGCAGCTCGACACGGAAGGTCGTCTGTTTGAGGTCGCGCTCAGGCACGACAACGCGGCTCTCGTAGGTGAGGGAGCCGCCGTGATCTTCGATGATGCGATGGGCAATCGAGAGCCCAAGGCCCGTGCCCTGCGGCTTGGTCGAATAGAACGCGTCGAAGATCGAGCCATCGCCCGACTTCACGCCTGGGCCATCGTCGATGACCTCGGCGGTGACGGTGCGAGGCTGCCTTCGGACACGCAGCGTGACGGTGCCGATCGGAGACTCGGCGCGCTTGGGTGCGCCCACCGCCTCGAAGGCGTTTTGAATCAGGTTGATCAGAACCTGCGAGAGCTTGTCGCGATCGCCGCGCACCTTGGCCTCGGTCAGTGGCAGATCGAGTGTCAGCGTGATGTCGCGACGCACGGCCTCTGGGCCCAGCAAGCGTGCGGCGTGCTGACAGACCTCGTGGAGCGAGATCTCATGCAGCTGAAGGGGTTGCGGCTTGGCGAACTGGAGGAATTCGGTGACGAGCGCGGAGAGGCGCTGCACTTCCTTCGAGACCGTGTGGACGGACTCAAGTGCATCGGCGTGATCATCGTTCGAGTTCTTGAGCGTTCGTTCAAGAATGGTCAGATGAAGGTGCGCGCCATTGAGCGGATTGCGAATCTCGTGGGCGAGGCCTGCGGCGAGGCGACCGATGGAGGCGAGTCTCTCGGCCTGTCTTGTTCGCTCTTCGAGGGCGAGCTCGTCGGTGATGTCTGTGCCCGTGAGGAACATCGAGAGGCCGGCTTGATCGCCGTCGAAGCGCTTGAGATGTGAGCGAATTGCGCGCGTTCTTCCTGAGCGTGTGACGAGAGAAAGATCGAATGCCTCGAGGGAGGCCTTGGTCACGACGTCGATGCGCGCGGGGAGGTTCGCGTCATTCGGAAAGAGGAAGGTGACGGGCTTTCCAATGACTTGGTCGCGCCCGTAGCCCGTGATGCGCTCGGCCTCATCGTTGAAGAAGCGGATCGCCTTGGTTTGATCGAGGCCGATGACGACAACGCCGAGGTTGTCGATGGCGCGCGCAACATCGGCCACATGTGTCGCCTGCGAGGCCCGCTTGAGACGCGTCGTGAAGTGCTCCGCGTAGGCGTCGAGCATGACCGCGAGCTCAAGATCGAAGAGCATCGAGACGCTCTCGGAATGCCCCACGAGATCGCGCGCGAGCAGCACTCCGATAAGCTCGGTGCGGATCACGTTCATCGCCGTGACCATGTAGCGCTCCGGCAAACCCACATCGACGTGGACACGTCCGATGAAGGCTGTGCGCGCAAAGTGTTTGTCATCGTGCGGGCCGCGGAAGAGCTGATCCATCCACACCACCAGCGAGCGGCGCAGTCGCTCTGTTTGCTGGTCGTCCTTCAAGATCGCGTAGGCCTCTGGGCTCTCGCGCAAGCGCTCATAGAAGACCTGCGCCACTTGCTCAAAGTGCGGCGCTACGTGCGTGTGCACCTCGACCACGCGCTTGGAGTCCTCGCTCTCAAAGCGCACATAGCGCTTGAGCTCCAAAGCCCGCTGCGGGTCGAGCGGTGCATGACCAAGCGCCTTCTTCGTTTCTGTAGCTTGCGGTTTGCGGCTCATCGATCCACCGAGCTGGCTGTGACGTGACAGCAGGCGTTGGGGTCCTCGCGGGGCCAGCCGCGCACGATCATCAAGCCTGCGAAGGCGAGAAAGACCACGCCGAGGCCCACCTGCGTCTCGCGATTCATGCGCTCAGACCAGCGTGCGAACGACTGCCAAAGAACAAGCGCGGGGGCGCTGCCGAGGGCAAAGCCGAACATCGAGACGGCGCCCGTCAGTGCGCTTGCTGTGGCACCTGCGACGAGCAACGCCGCGTAGAGCGAGCCGCACGGAAGGAGGGCCGTGAGGGCCCCGAGCAGCATTGGTTTCGTGAGTGTTGCGCGCTGTTCTTTCCCGAGAGCCGTCGCGCTCGCTTTGGTCTGAAGCGGCACGAGCTTGGGAGATGTCGAGCGCGGAGCAGATGCGCGGAAGAGGCGCACAGCCAAGATCACCATGCCCACTGCGAGCGACATCGCGAGCAGGCTGCGCGCCCACGCGGGAGGAAGGAACGCATCAACGAGACCACCAGTGGCGCCTGCGAGGGCTCCAAGGGCGGTGTAGGCGAGGGCGCGTGTCAGGACGTAGGCAGCGCCACTCTTGGAGACGAGCGCGCCCTCTTGGCCGCTGCACGCAGCACCCGCGAGCGGCCCACACATGAATGCGCAATGAGGTAGCGACATCAGCCCGGCGATGAGGCCGGCGACGAGTGATGTCGTGAGGAGAAACATGCGCTGCGCACAGCAAGTCGGATGCCGCACGGCGCGTCTATGAAAATGCACTTCTTCGACGCAAGCGTTGCGCGAGCCGTTCAACCCGCGCGCAAAACCTGCACGCGTGAGAGCGAAAACCAAGGCGTCAGCGGCCTGCAAACTCACATGCAGTTTCTGCGTTGGGTGTTTCAAGTTGCCGCACATGTTGCACCAAGGGACGTGCGCGTGATCCAAGTGAGTGAGGCGATCCCCATGTTTCTTGGGTGATCACGCATCGCGTGGGGATTGGACCGGCCGATGCACAGCGGCCCTTTGTGTCCTCCTCAAACGAGTCGTTGGTCGAGTCCTCGTGTGCCCACTGCGGGCAGGCGCTTGCGTGCCCCACGGACGTCTACTGCTGCACTGGGTGTCGCGCGGTCGCGACGCTGCTCCAGTCCACCTCGCTCGATCGCTACTACGACCTTCGCCATGGTCGCGGAGTTCGTCCGACCTTGGTCGATGAGACGCGTCGCGATCTGCTCTGGCTCGGACAGATGGAAGAGGAGGTACGGAACAGCAAGTCGCGCGCGAACGTGACGCTCGATGTGCAGGGCATGCACTGCGCAGGCTGTGTGTGGGTGATCGAGGAGCTCTTTCGTCGCGAGGCCGGAGCCCAGCACATCCTTGTCAATCCGGGCCTGGGTCGCTGCGAGATGGAGGTCGAGAAGAACTTCGACCTCACGCACTTCGTTCGTCAGGTCGAGCGCTTTGGCTACCTCTTCGGGCCCAAAGCGAAGCTGAGCGAGAACGCGTTCGACACGCTCGTGTTGCGCACGGGCGTGACGGTCGCACTCGCGATGAACGCGATGATGTTCGGCTTCGCGCAATACTTCGGCCTCCACGAGGAGCCGCTCCACACCGTCTTTGTGATCTCCGAGGTGGTGCTCGCAGCCCTGGCCGTGGTGATTGGCTCACCACCCTTCTTCAAGGCTGCATTCGCGGGGCTTCGACGCGGCATCCTGCACCTCGATCTGCCCATCGCGGTGGGCCTGACCTTCGCAACGATCGGCACCGTCTTCGCGTATGTGCGCACGGGCGATGCGAGCTTTGCAGACACCCTGGCGATCTTCGTCGCGCTGATGCTTGTGGGCCGCTTGATCGAGAAGAGTGCGATCGAGCGCAGTCGCCATCGCCTGCTTCAATCCCTTGGCGCCGATGGGCTTTTCGCACGCGTGCGCTTGAGCGCGACGTCGACCTCGATCGTGCGCGCCTCGGAGATCATCCAGGGCAGCCAGCTTGTGATCGCGCCCTACGAGGTCATCGCGGTGAACGCGGTCGCAAAGGTGCCCGTGACGGTCTCCCTTGAGTGGCGCTCAGGGGAGAGCGAGCCGATGGAGATCCCCGCTGGCGAGACCATCCCTGCTGGGGCGATTCATCGCGGCTCATCCTTGCTCGAAGCAGAAGCCCTGACGGACTTCGCAGAGAGCGGGCTTCTGAGTCTCCTGGCGACGGCCTCGGAGGCCAAGGGCGCGGAGACCAAAACGCTCTGGCATCGCGTCTCAGGCATCTGGGTTGTCTCGGTGCTCTCGCTCGCAGCCCTGACGGTTGTGGGCTTTGCGCTCGCAGGGCAGCTCTCGGTGGGCATCGCAAATGCGACCGCATTGCTCGTCGTGACATGCCCATGTGCGATCGGCATCGGCACCCCGCTCGCGGCCGAGCTTGCGGTTGCCGATCTGCGTCGCGCGGGTGTGCTCGTGCGCCGTCCACGCACGCTGGAGCGCCTCCCCGATGTGAAGGCCGTGGCCTTCGACAAGACGGGCACACTGACGACCGGCGAGCTCACGCTGCGCAACCCAGAGAGCCTTGTCGCGCTCGCGCGTGAAGACCGTGAAGCACTGCTCGCGCTGACCTCCTCAAGTGGCCATCCCAAGAGCGATGTGGTGCGTCGTGCCTTGGCGGAGGATGCCCGGCTCAGCCCGGCGCAGCTCGATCACTTCGAGGAGCTTCGTGGTCGTGGTCTCACGGCCGTGCGCGACGGAAAGACGCTTCGTCTCGGTCATCCCGCGTGGGCACTTCAAGGCGCGCACGAGGCACTCGCAGACGATGTGGATCTCGTCTTCTCGGTCGATGGAAAGCTCATCCTCACGCTCACGACGGATGAAGAAATTCGCGTCGATGCGCGTGCCGAGATCGATGCCCTTCGCGCACATGGTTTGCGCATTCACATCCTCTCAGGGGATCGCGCAGCGCGTGTCGCACGTGTCGCAAATGCCCTTGGAATTGATGCGAATGACGCGCATGCCGAGCAGACGCCCGAGGACAAAGCGGCGTGGCTTCTCGCACATGGAACGCGTGCTCTTTTTGTCGGAGATGGCATCAACGACGCGCTCGCAGCCGACGTGGCATTCGTCTCTGCGACGCCCTCGATCGAGCGTCCATTCCTCCCTGCGAAGAGTGACTTTGTCTTCTCGCATGCGGGCATCGCACCCGTGCGCTGGACACTCGAGACGGGCGCTCGTCTTCGTCGCTCGACCCGCGCGAACCTGATCTTCGCGGCGGTCTACAACGTCTTTGGTGCATCGCTCGCGATCGCGGGTGTGTTTCACCCATGGGTGGCTGCGGTGCTCATGCCTTTGAGCTCGCTCTTCGTCGTTACACGCACGCTCCTGACGATGCGTGCGCCCGTCGAAACGGTGTCGCGCACTGCTGCAGCGAAGGGCTTCGCGGCGACGGATGCATCCACCGCGAACGCGACGCGCGCGCTTCGCCTCGTTCTCAAGGAGCAACGATGAATGTCTTGATTTTGACGATGTTTGTGAGCCTCACGCTCGCCGGTCTGGGCGTGGGTCTCTTCTTGTGGTCGGCGCGCACGCGCACCTTCGAGCACTCAGATCGCCTGTCGATTCTGCCGCTCGAAGACGACCTCATCCAATCACCCCCCAAACCTTCAACGGAGGAATGAGATGACTGCGGCAGCGATCGAGAAAGATGGCGAACGAGATGAGGCCCCGAAGGAATCTGCGCGTGAAGCAGGCCCTCAGGACTCCATCACGTTCGATGACAAGTGGATCCGATACTTCGTCTGGGCGTCGGTAGGTTGGGGCATCGTGGGCATGTTGGTCGGCGTCATCGTCGCCCTTCAGCTCGCCTGGTGGCCCGCGAACGTCCACGCGATGTTGAGCTTCGGACGCCTTCGCCCTTTGCATACGAACGCAGTCATTTTCGCGTTCGTCGGCAACATGATGTTCGCTGGCGTCTACCACTCATCGATGCGCCTTCTGAAGGCGAAGATGCACCCGGTGCTCAGTGCCATTCATTTCTATGGATGGCAGCTCATCATCGTCAGCGCAGCGCTCACGCTTCCTCTGGGTCTCACCCAAGGCAAGGAGTACGCAGAGCTCATCTGGCCCATCGATTTGATGGTCGCGGTGGTCTGGCTGACCTTCGGCGCGAACTTCATGTACCTGCTCGCGAAGCGCCGCGAGAAGCACCTCTACGTGTCGATTTGGTTCTACATCTCGACCGTCATCACGATCACGGTTCTCTACGTCGTGAACAACCTCCAGTTGCCCTTCAGCGCAACGGGTAGCTACGGCGTCTTCGCCGGTGTGCAGGATGGCCTCGTGCAGTGGTGGTACGGCCACAACGCCGTCGCCTTCTTCCTGACCACGCCCATCCTCGGCATCATGTACTACTACGTGCCGAAGGCTGCGGATCGGCCCGTGTACAGCTACCGCCTGTCGGTCATCCACTTCTGGTCGCTGATCTTTTTGTACATCTGGGCGGGCCCCCACCACTTGCTCAACACGACGCTTCCCGATTGGGCGCAGTCGCTCGGCATGGTGTTCAGCTTGATGCTCTGGGCACCGAGCTGGGGCGGCATGGTCAACGGCCTGCTCACGCTTCGCGGCGCTTGGGACAAGCTTCGTACAGACCCAGTCCTCAAGTTCTTCGCAGCCGCGGTCTCGTTCTACGGCATGGCGACCTTCGAGGGCCCGATGCTCTCGATCCGCACGGTCTCCGAGCTCGCGCACTACACGGATTGGATCATCAGCCACGTTCACGGCGGCGCGCTCGGCTGGAACGGCTTCATGGCCGCGGGCTTCTTCTACTGGGTTGTCCCGCAGCTCTACGGAACGAAGCTCTACTCGACGCGTGCGGCCAACTGGCACTTCTGGATCGGCACCTTCGGCATCGTTCTCTACATGGCCGCGATGTACATCTCGGGCATCACGCAGGGCCTGATGTGGCGTGCTGAAGCAGCCGGTGGTGGCCTTCTCTACCCGAGCTTCCTTGAGACCGTTCAGGCCGTGATCCCGATGTACTGGGCGCGCATGATCGGTGGCCTTCTCTACCTCATCGGCTTCATCGTGATGGCGTGGAACCTCGTGATGACGGCGCGTCAGGGCAGCGTCGTGATGGCGACGGTGCGTGCTCCCGCACCACGTGTCTTTGAGCCCGTGCCGTGGAAGGACGTCGTCCTCTCGCCGCTCGTTCTCCTCATCGCAGCGGTCGGCGCCGTGTTCGCTGTGTCGGTCGTCGTGAACCAGATAGCTGGCCTCACACTCGCCTTCGCAGGCTTTGCGATCGCGCTCATGGGCGGCGTCTATATCCAGGCGCGTCGCATCACGCAGCGCGTGCATCATCAGCTTGAAGGCACGGGCCTCGTCTTCACCGCGCTCATCACGATCGCCATCCTCATCGGTGGTGTTGCGGAGATCCTTCCGAGCGTCGCGCTTGGCATGACAGAGCGCGAGACGACGCGTCAGCAGCCCTACACGGCCCTCGAGCTTGAAGGCCGCGACGTCTACGTCTCGGAGGGTTGCTACACCTGCCACTCGCAGATGATTCGCCCCTTCGCGTGGGAGTCGGCCCGCTACGGCGCAGTCTCCACCTCGGATGACTCGGTGTGGGACAGGCCCTTCCAGTGGGGATCGAAGCGCACAGGTCCAGACCTCGCCCGCGAAGGCGGTCGCTATCCGAACCTCTGGCACTACCGCCACATGATCGACCCACGCGAGATCTCGCCAGGATCGGTGATGCCGCCCTACGCGCATCTCGCAACGAACCACGTCGATTTCACACGCACGGGCAACAAGATGCGCACGATGGTCGCGCTCGGCGTGCCCTACAGCGCAGAGACCGTCGCGCATGCCGAAGAGGATGCGCACGCACAGGCCGAGAGCATCCGCGCGAACCTCGAAGCGGACGTCCAGGCCGACGCAGACTCGGAGCTCGTTGCACTCATCGCGTACCTGCAACGCGTGGGTCTCCAGGAGAGCACCTTCACGCCAGCACGTTCGCAAGAAGCAGCCGTTGCGGCCGCGGGAGGTGAGTGATGCGAACCATTGCCCAAGGATTCTTCGAGCGAAGCCCCTACATGGCCGGCCCGCTCTTCACCCTGATGCTCTTCTTCTGCGTGTTCATCGCGATCATCGTCGTGCTGTTCCGCTCCAAGAAGGACCAGTTCGCAAGCGCAGCGGCATTGCCGTTGGATGGTGAGACGACGACCGAGAAGAGCGAGGCACGCCATGGCTGAGGACAAACATCTGTCGACGGATTCGCCCAAAAAACACGACGCGATTCAGGGCGAGATCGTTCACGAGTACGACGGCATTCTTGAGGCTGACAACGAGCTGCCCCGCTGGTGGCTTGCGACCTTCTTCCTGACGATCGTCTTCTCGGCAGGGTACTGGTTCTATTACGAGGGCTTCGCGATCGGCCGTCATCCCGTGGTGCTCTATGCCGATGAAATGGCAGCGCGCGCAGCGGAGGGCGGCGAGGTCACCGAGGAGATGCTCGCGACGTTTGCGGGCGACCCCGCGATGGTCGCGGATGGCGCTCACATCTTCGAGACCAATTGCGTCGTCTGTCATGGCGCACGCGGCGAGGGCAACATCGGCCCGAACCTCACCGACAGCGCCTGGATTCACGGCGGAACACCCGTCGAGATTCACGCGACGATCTCGAACGGTGTTGCAGCGCGCGGCATGCCCGCATGGAGTGCAACACTTGGCCGTGACAGCGTGCTTCGCGCTGTTGCATTCGTGCTCAGCGTGCGCGACACGAACGTGCCTGGGCGCGCACCCGAGGGCCCACGTGATGCATCTGGCGCAGCGCTGCCACTGCCTGCACCAACGCCCACCGAGGCCCTGCCTGCCGAGGGCGCAACGCCCACAGAAGCAGCCGTTCCTGCTGAAGGCGCCGCGCCTGCTGAAGGCAGTGTGCCCGCTGAAGGCACAGCACCCGCGGCTCCCACCGAGGGCGCAGCGCCCATCGATGGTGCTGCAGCAGCGCCCACTGGCGCAGCGCCTGCAACCCCCTGAGTGACATGTCGACCACCGATCAAAAAGTCCGGCTCAAGATCTACGAGCGCACCTCTTCGCTTCGTGCGGATGGCCATCGCGCCTTTGTGCATCCCGCAGATGCACCGGGACGATTCCTCACCGCGCGTCGCATTGGGTTCGCGATTCTGATCGCGATCTGGGCTGCCCTTCCCTGGGTTCAAATCGGTGGTCGACCTGCCGTGTTTCTCCACGTCGAGTCGCGTCGCTTCTTCCTCTTCGGAGGCAGCTTCGACGCGAGCTCGTTCTGGCTCGTCTTCTTCCTTCTCACCGGCGTGCTCTTCTCGCTCGTGATCACCACGACCATGCTCGGTCGCGTGTGGTGCGGCTGGGCCTGCCCGCAGACCGTCTTTCTCGAGGGCGTGTTCCGCCGCATCGAGCGCCTCTTTGAAGGCAACCGCAATGAGCGCATGGCGCGCGACAACGCGGAGATGAGCTTCAGCAAGTTCTGGCGACGTACGAGCAAGCACATCGCGTACATCATCGCGGCGCTGCTCATCTCGCACATGTTCGTCGCCTACTTCGTCTCGCTCCCCTCTCTCTTTCAGATGATGACGCGCTCCCCGGCCGAGCACCCCTACGCCTTTGCGTGGTGCACCGTGGTGGCTGCGATTCTCTACGGCAACTTCGCGTGGTTTCGCGAGCAGCTCTGCCTGATTGTGTGTCCCTACGGCCGCATGCAGTCGGTCCTTCTCGACGACGACAGCCTTGTCGTTGGCTACGACGAGAAGCGCGGTGAGCCGCGCAAGAAGGGCAAGCCTGTCGAGGGCGAGACCCGCGGTGATTGCATCGATTGCAACCGCTGCGTCGTGGTCTGCCCGACCGGCATCGACATCCGCAATGGCCTCCAGGTGGACTGCATCGCCTGCACGCAATGCATCGACGCTTGCGATGAGGTGATGGACAAAGTGAAGAAGCCACGCGGCCTCATTCGCTACGATTCACTGCGTGGATTGCGCGGTGAAGCCCGCAAATTCATTCGCCCCCGCTTCTTCTTCTACCTCGCGATCGGCGCCGTCCTTGCGACGGTCGGCATCACGGCCTTCCGCACGCACACCGATGTCGAAGCGCGCCTTCTGCGTGTCCGCGGCATGCCCTACATCGTTGCTGACAATTTTGTTCGCAACACCTACGAGCTTCACCTCGTGAACGACTCGGATGAGCCACGTACGTTCCAGGTGCACTCAAGCCTCGTGAACGTCGAGGGTGAAGTGTTGATTGGGGATGGTGGTGGCGAGCAGACCTTGGACATCGAGCCGTGGACAGACCGCCGCGTCTTTGTCGTGGTTCGCATCCCGGCCGACCACTTCACCGCTGGCCAAGTTCGCGTTGATGTCCAGGTTGGCGATGAGCACGTGCTGCGTGAGGCGCCAGTTCTTGGGCCAAGCGCACGTGCACATCACGAAGAACACGAAGAACACGAAGAACGGGAAGAGCACTGAGAGACGACCAGGTCGCGTTTCAGTTCAAGCTCTCAGAGCGCATCGCGCGCAGGAGAATCGATCTATGCCTACCTCACCCATCGTCTGTGCCGTTGATTTCGCCGAGCCCTCCGACCGCGCCCTCGATCACGCGCTCGCACTCGCAAAGCGCTTTGATGCACCGGTGATCGCAGTGCATGCCTGGTCGCTGCCCGCCTTTGCAGGCCCAGACAGCTCGTTTGTGTTCGGGCCCGAGGTCGTCGGCGAGATCACAAACGAGCTTCAGTCGCAGCTCAAGAAGTTGCTCGAGCGACACAAGGAGAGCGGCGTGAAGCTGGAGGGTCGCTTGATGGTCGGCGCGCCTGTCGAAGCCGTGATCGATGCCGCGCAGAAGGCCAACGCGCAGTACATCGTCATCAGCACACACGGTCGCTCAGGCATCTCGCACTTCGTCCTCGGGAGCGTTGCCGAGCGTCTCGTGCGCCTCTCTCCGATTCCCGTGATCGTGGTGCCGCTCAAGGCTTGAAACCAACACAGTCCGATCGAGAAAGCACGCTCCTCGCAGCGTGCTTTTTCGTTGGTGTCGCATCCACTCGCCGCGGCGCAATCGCTGCACTTGATGCGCGCAAAGGCGTGCAAGGCATGCATCCAAAAAGGCCTGATCCTCAGAGAAATCAGGGTATTTCGCATGGCACACAGGATGCTCAATACGAGGCATGACCAAGGCCATTCCCACGATCCAAAAGTACATGACCACGGCTCCTCACTCGATCGGTGCAGAGCAGACGCTTGCGCACGCGCATGAGGTCCTTCGTGAGCACAAGATTCGTCACCTTCCCGTCCTCAAGGGCGGCGCGTTGGTGGGCATGATCACGCAGCGCGATCTCGCGCTCGTCGAGACGCTCAAGGACGTCGACCCCAAGACGGTTCTTGTCGAAGATGCGATGAGCACATCGCTCTACACGGTGGCACCCGACGCGCAGCTCGATGAAGTGGTGGGCGAGATGGCGGAGAAGAAGTACGGGTCGGCGATCGTGGTGCAGAACCACAAGGTCGTCGGCATCTTCACCACCGTCGATGTGTGCACGGCACTCGCGGATCTGCTCCACAGCCGCCTCAAGTGAACACCCCCTGACGCACGACGAAGAGCGGATCGAAAGGTCCGCTCTTTTTCGTTGGCGCATGCCATAGCGAACGCAGATGAGCTTCTTCAGCATTCTCACGTTGGCGCTTGGTCTTGCGATGGATGCGACCGCGGTCTCCGTGGCCAAGGGGCTCGCCGCGCCGAAGCTCACGTTGCGCCACTACCTCCTCGTCGCCTTCTATTTCGGGGGTTTTCAAGCGCTCATGCCGCTCATCGGCTGGCTCGTTGGGAATCAGATAGGCCCCTGGGTCGCTGCGTGGGCGCATTGGATCGCGTTTGTTCTGCTCTCGATCCTTGGCGGGAAGATGCTCTGGGAGGCGCGATCAAAAGACGACGAGGAGGCTCCGACGAAGGGTGATCCTTTCGGCCATCGCGAGCTCCTGGGTCTCGCCGTTGCGACAAGCATCGATGCACTCGTGGCGGGTGTGACCCTGCCGATGCTGCACGCGCCGATGGTGCTCAGCGTCGTCACGATAGGCGTCGTCACGGCACTTCTCAGCGCGCTCGGGCTCGCGCTTGGAAGACGTGTCGGCGAGGCGATCGGCAAGCGTCTCGACGTGGCTGGAGGGCTCTTTCTGATCGCACTCGGCGTCTCCGTCCTCGTCGAACACTTCGCGCGTTGAACGAGCTCATCGACCGAGGCCGAAGCCGAAATGTGCGGATGCGCCAACGCCATCGAGGAGCATCGAGGGGAACTCACCGATGCCCGCCGCGGATCCGTAGGCGATGTAGATGGCGCCCTCATCGCCAGCGATGCGGTCGTAGCCGATGGCACTGATCGCGACGTCGGCCAAGAGGTCGCCGTTGAGGTCGCCAACAATCGCAACGGAGAAGCCGAAGTAGTTGCCGCTTGCTGTACCGCCCAAGTAGCGCGTGGGGATTGCGCCCGGCCCGCCGAAGTAGAGACGCGCGTAGCCAGAGTTTGGAACACCACCTTGGCTCGCGGTGACAGCGCCCACGAGCAGGTCGTCGTAGCCATCGCCGTTCACGTCGCCCGCGCCTCCGCTGAAGCCAAGCTGATCGGCCGCCGCGTCGCCGACGATGGTGCGCGATGGGCTTGTGGCAAGGCCTGCTGCGCTGCCATCAAAGATCGAGACAACGCCTCTGCGTGCATTGCTGGGCTCATCCGCCGTCATCACAACATCGGAGTAGCCATCGCCGTTGAAATCACCGAACGCAGCGGGCCCGTTGAAGTTCTCTCCGGCGTGCGAGCCGGGGTACCAGCGCCCGTCATTGGCAAGTCGGCCTGGCCCTGCGACGGCGTAGGCGGCCGCGCCCTGAACGAACCACACACCGCCAGAGTCCGTGCCGGCGACATCGGCCCAGGGCGAGCCGATCGCGAAGTCGGCGTAGCTGTCTCCGTTCACGTCGCCTGCGCCATGCACGATGTGGCCGAACCAATCGGTCGGCTGCGAGCGCTGCCAGTCGATCTCACTCGAGGGTGCGATGCCCGTTGCGCTGCCAAAGAAGACCCGCGCGATGCCGGGTGATGCAGGTGTGCCTGGGATGTTTTGGTAGGAGCCGCCCGTGACGATGTCGGCGTAGCCATCACCGTCGATGTCGCCTGGCCCCGCGACGCTCATGCCGAGGCGCTCGTCGGTCGCTTGGCCGTTGATGACAAGGTTTGGGTCCGCGGGAAGGCCCGAGGGACCACCGTGATAGACGAGCACTGCGCCCGAGGTGTTGAGCCCGCCGACGCTGGCATTCCACGCGCCCACCACGAGGTCTGCAAAGCCATCGCCGTTGACATCGCCCGCAGAGGTGACGCTCTTGCCGAAGCCGTTGCCTGTGCCCCAGCGAAGCGTCTGGCTTGGGCCACCTGCGCTCAGCCCTCCGCTCGATCCGAAATAGACCCCGACATAGCCCGTGCCTGTGCCGCCCGAAGTAGGCGCGCCACCCACGAGGTCTGCGAAGCCATCCCCGTTGAAGTCACCGATCGTCCCGTGGCTCCCATCCACGCCGCCATCCGCGCTTCGTGCAGGCACCCAGAACTGCCACGTTGGGCTTGTCGCAGTGGCGACTTCCGCACCGCGTCGCGCACGCACGCGCCAGAACACCCAGCCCGTCGGCAAGTCAGCATCGGGCCTTGCCCGTGAGGTCCCGTCGAGTGTGCCGAGGGAGCGTGTGCACGCCCTATCGGCGAAGAGCTCGACGCGGGCCTCTCCGACAGACATTTGCCAGTACATCGTTGGCCTTCGTGAGGTGACGATCGACGTGCTGAGCGGGCTCAGCTGCCGCGGCGCAGGGGCCTCGAAGGGCGGGCCCGCATCCGTCACGCTGAACGCATCGGGTGCTCCTGCATCGGGTGCTCCTGCATCGCCAGCGACGGGGCTCGGAATGCATCCCGTGCCGGGCAGACAGACTTCACTCGCAGCGCATCGCGCATCGTTCGGCACTTGAAGACACGTGCCGGCAACACACTGCGCATCGACACACGCAGTCGTGCTCATGCACTCGCTGTTCATGCGGCAGAGCGGCAGCGGGCACGAATCCTCCTCGCCTGTGACGCAGGTATTCGGCACGCAGCGTGTACCCAAACAAGACTCGCCCATGCCGCAGCTGAGGCTCGCGCAGGATCGCGAGAGCACCACGGTGAGGAGGTAGCTTCCTTGGAAGCGAACCTCGACGTTGCGCGTGATGAGCACACTCGACCCGCGCATGAGGGAGACGCTCACACCGTGTCGCCCGAGCACAGGTGTGTAGGTCGTGATGTAGCGAGGCGGAGTGAAGCGATCGCGTGCACGCACACTGAATTCACGACGCTCATCATCGACGACGACACGCACCGCATCGAACTCCGCGAGGGCGATGAAGTCAGTCTGGACGTTGACGATCAAGCCCTCTTCGCGCGTTGGGCAGGCTGCCACCATGCAAGCGAAGAAGCAGACGAGGAGCATGCGCAAACGACTCGGAACAAGCATCCGACGAGCGTACGTGATGCGATGCGTGAGGGCGCGTTCGTGCTGTGCGTTCAGAGCTTCGCAGCGAACGCTTTCGCGAAGGCATACGCGTCCCCCGGCCAGCGCGCAGAGACGTAGCGACCATCCTCGACGACGAAGGTCGCGCGATCATCCGTGTCGGTTCCACGCGTCATGAGCACACGCGGCCCCACCTCAAACTGCGACTCGCTCGCGAGTGCCGCGCGCACCTCTTCTTCAACATACGCGGGATAGGTTCGGTAGTAGGTGCCGAGCTTCCATGCGGTGAGGAAGTACGCCGAGCGCTCCATGTACTTCGGAAGGCATGTCGTGCGTGAGGAGGCGATCACGCTCTTGCCCGAGGCATCCTTGGAGCGCGCGAGCACAAGCACGCCGTGACAGATCGCGCCGACAGGTCGACCCTTCGGATCGCCTTTCGAATTGGGCAAATTCCAGAACCTCGCGACCTGCGCCTGAAGCTCCGCCGAGCCCAGGTATTGGTGCATCCCTGCTGCGTGCCCACCCGGCAGGATGAGGCCATCGAAGTCCTCGACGTTGAGTGCGCTCCACGAGACGGGCGAGAGAAATGAACCCTCATTCAGCATCTCGGCATAGAGACGCTTGGGCTCCGGATCGGCACCGAGTTGGCCAAGGAGCACGCCGCTCAGAAGCAGCGGGTCGCACTGAGGCGCCTTGCCGCCATGCTCGGTCGCGAAGACGACCTCGTGTCCCAAGCGACGGAGCACATGCCAGGGGACGGCGACCTCGGTGGTGTCGAAGTCGGTGTCAGGAAGTGGAATCCAAACGCGCGCCATGCGGGAACTTTGCCGTGCTGCGGTACGCCTGCCTACGCGTGAATCGCGTTCATGTGCAAAGGTGCGCACGTGCTTCGTCGTGTCCTCACCGTGCTTGTCGTGCTCTTGCTGCTGGGCGGCGTCGGTGCGCTCACAGCGTGGCGATTGAACAGCACGCCCAGTGGTGAAGCGCGTGGGCGAGGCGATGCCCCTGTGCCTGTGCGCGTGGCTGCTGCAGCGCATCGCGATGTGCCGATCTATGTGGAGGCGCTGGGCACCGTGACGCCGCTCGCGACGGCGCTTGTGCATGCGCGCGTGGAGGGCGTGCTCGAGCGCTTCACGTTTGAAGAGGGCGCGCTCGTTCAAGAGGGCCAAGTGCTCGCTGAGCTCGATGCGCGTCCCTTTCGTGTTGCCGCCCAACAAGCCGATGCGGCCTTTGCGCGCGATCACGCACAAGCCGAGCTCGCACGCGCAAACCTTGTGCGCGGAAGGCAATTGCACGCCACAGGTTTGATGGCGCAGCAGGAGCTCGAGACGCTCGAAGCCGCGGCCGCGCAGCTCAGCGCAAGCGAGCGTGCGAGTCGTGCGGGGCTTGAGGCGGCACGCCTCCAGCTCTCCTATGCGCATGTCACCTCGCCCATCACAGGGCTCACCGGTTTGCGTCAGGTCGACCCTGGCAACCTCGTGCGGCCGAGCGATGCGAATGGCCTTGTCGTCGTGACGGCGATCGACCCGATCTCCATCGTCTTCTCGATCCCCGAAGACCTTCTCGGCGATGTACGCACCGCGATGTCTGCGCGTGCACTCACCGTCGAAGTGCGCTCACGCGATGGTGCAAACACGCTCGCCGAAGGCACGCTGCAAGTGGTCGACAACCACATCGATGGCGAGACCGCGAGCGTGCGCTTGCGTGCGCAGATGGAGAACGATGCACGCGCGCTCTGGCCGCAGCAGCTTGTTCAAGTGCGCGTGCTTCTGGAGACGCGACAAGGCGCGCTCGTGGTGCCCGATGCCGCCGTGCAGCAGGGCCCCGAGGGTCCCTTCGTCTACGTCGTGCAGGGCGAGACAGCGAGCGTGCGTGCCGTCGTGATCGAGCGCACCTCGGGCCAAGAGGTGATCCTTCGGTCGGGTCTGAGCGAGGGCGACCAAGTCGTCGTGGAGGGGCAGAGTCGCTTGCGCGAGGGCGCGACTGTCGCGCTCCCAGGGGCACGTCCCGAGGGCCGCCGTGGTGCGAGGCCGTGAGCTCGGCAGAGGGAGAGAGCAAGAGTCTCAGCGCGCCCTTCATCCGACGGCCCGTTGCAACCTCGCTTCTTCTTCTCGGCCTCACGCTCGCAAGCCTCGTCGCCTACTTTGAGCTTCCGGTCGCACCGCTTCCCGACGTTGAGTATCCGACGATTGTCGTCACCACGACGATGCCGGGCGCGAGTGCGGAGATCACCGCCGCCACGATCACCACGCCCCTTGAGAGCTCGCTTGGGCAGATCCCCTCGCTCGATCAGCTGAGCTCGGTGAGCGGTCGCGGTGTCTCGCAGATCACCCTGCGCTTCGCTGCGGATCGCAACATCGATGCGGCCGAGCAAGACGTCCAAGCCGCGATTCAAGGCGCCAGTGCGCTCCTGCCCAACGACCTCCCCGCACCACCGACCTACGCCAAGGCCAACCCGGCGGATGCACCCATCCTCACGATCGCCGTGAGCTCCGAGACGCTCGCCTTGCGTGAGGTGGATGACAGGGCCGATGCCGTGCTCGCACAGCGCATCTCGCAGGTGCGCGGCGTGGGCCTTGTGGCGATTCGTGGAGGCCTTCGACCGGCCGTGCGCGTGCAAGCCGATGTGCACGCACTCGCAGGCGTTGGGCTCACGCTTGAGGATCTGCGCGCCGCGATCGCACGCGCGAATGTCCATCTCCCCACGGGCAATTTGGATGGCGAGCGCCTCGACTACGCGATCACCACCGACGATCAACTACGCGATGCGGCAGCCTTTCAGCCCATCGTGATCGCCTACCGCAATGGGGCTCCGGTGCGTCTCTCGGATGTAGCCCGTGTGGTCGACGGAGTGGAGGACGCTGAGGTCGGTGCGTGGGTCGATGGGCAACCTGCCGTGGTGCTTGATGTGCTGCGACAGCCAGGCGCAAACATCCTTGAGGTGGCCGAGGACGTGAAGGCGCTCCTCACGCAGCTTCGTGCATCGCAGGTCGGTGATCTCGACATCGAGATCGTGGCCGATCGCACCGAGACGATTCGCGCCTCCTTCGATGATGTGCGCTTCACGCTCGTGCTCACGATCGTGCTCGTCGTGCTCGTGATGTATGTCTTTCTGCGCAGTGCCCGCGCGACGATCGTCCCGGGTGTCGCGGTGCCCGTCTCGCTCATCCTCACCTTCGGCGTGATGCTCGGCTTGGGCTACTCGCTCGACAACCTCTCGCTGATGGCGCTGACGATCGCGACGGGCTTTGTCGTCGATGATGCGATCGTGATGGTGGAGAACGTCGCGCGCCTCATCGAAGAGGGCAAAAAGCCTTTCGAAGCGGCCCTTTTGGGCGCCAAGCAGATCGGCTTCACGATCGTCTCGCTCACGCTCTCGCTCGTCGCAGTGCTCATCCCGCTGCTCTTCATGGAGGGCATGGTCGGCAGGCTCTTTCGCGAGTTCGCCGTCACGCTTGCGGCCTCGATCATTCTCTCGGCGCTCGTCTCGCTCACGCTCACCGCGATGATGTCGGCGTACCTGCTCAAGCCCGAGCCACCGGAAGAATCGCGCACCTGGCTCGTGCGGCTCTTTGAGCACGCGATGACTTGGTCGACGAAGGTCTACGCCTACGCGCTCGATCTCGCGCTCGCCTACTCAGGCACGACGCTCCTCATCACGGCGCTCACGATCGCGCTCACAGTGATCCTTGCCATCACTGCGCCCAAGAGCTTCTTCCCCGAGCAAGACACGGGGCTCCTCGTGGGCTTCAGCGAGGTCGCAGGAGACGCGCCCTATGACGAGCTCGTCATGCGTCAGGCCGAGGCCGCCGCCCTCATCGCGGAAGATCCGGAGGTCGCGCACGTCATCTCGTCGGTGGGCCTCAGTCGTGCGAATCCCCAAGCGAATGCGGGCCGTTTCACGATTGCGCTGCGTCCCCATGAGGCACGCGAGGCCACCGCAGGCGAGGTTGCCGATCGCCTCCGTGCACGCCTTGAGACACTGACCGGGATCGAGGTGGCGATCCTCCCAGTGCAAGACCTGACGCTCGACCTCGGCGAGAGCCCCGCGGCCTACCAGTACGCGCTCATCGATACCGACGCCGAAGAGCTCGCAGCATGGACGCCGCGTGTGATCGAGGCGCTCCGTGCTCTGCCCGAGATCGATCACGTGCATGGAGACTCCACAAGCGAGGGAGCCGCGCAGGTGATCGACATCGATCGCGATCGGGCCGCGATGCTTGGCATCTCCATTCAGGCGATCGACGAGACGCTCTACGACGCATTTGGCCAGCGGCATGTCTCCACCATCTTCACGCAGCTCTCGCAGTACCGCGTCATCTTGGAGGTCGCGCCCGAGGAGCGCATCGACACCCGCGTGCTTGAGCGATTGCCGATTCAAACCGCGAGCGGCACGCCCGTCCCTCTGAGCACCGTCGCGCACTTTCGCACCGAGCGCGCGCCCCTGGTCGTGCGCCATCAGGGTGAAGTCCCGGCGAGCACCATCGCCTTCGATGCAGCCGAGCGCGTTCCACTTGGAGATGCCATCACCGCCGTTGAAGCCGCCATCGCGGAGCTCGATCTTCCCTCGACGCTTCAAGGCGAATTCCAAGGTACCGCCGCTGAATTCGAGCGCTCACGCGTCGGCCAAGGTGCACTGATTCTTGCAGCCCTCATCGCCGTCTTCATCGTGCTGGGTGTGCTCTACGAGAGCCTCGTTCACCCCATCACGATCCTCTCGACGTTGCCCTCCGCGGGTGTCGGCGCCTTCCTCGCGCTCTGGCTCTTCGACATGCACTTCGATGTGCTCGCGCTCATCGGCCTCGTGCTCCTCATCGGCATCGTGAAGAAGAACGCGATCATGATGATCGACTTCGCGCTCGAGGCGCAGCGCGACCGCGGCAAGGCCCCCCACGAGGCGATCCGCGAGGCCTGCTTGATGCGCTTTCGTCCGATCATGATGACGACGGCAGCTGCCCTCTTGGGCGCACTTCCACTCGCATTCGGAACAGGCAGCGGCGCCGAGCTGAGGCAGCCCCTCGGTGTCGCCATCGTCGGCGGCTTGCTCGTCTCGCAGGTGCTTACGCTGCTCACGACACCGGTGATCTATCTGGCGATGGAGCGTCTTCGCAGCCTGGCAGTTCGCCGGCGGAGCGCGCCGTGAGTGAGCTCTTCATTCGCCGCCCGGTGGCGACTTTGCTCCTCTCGCTCGCCCTCCTTCTGATCGGCACGCTTGCGTACAATCGCCTTCCCGTTGCGGCACTTCCGCGTACGGATGTGACGACGATCCAGGTCAGCGCGAGCCTTCCAGGCGCAAGCCCCGAGACGATGGCGAGCAGTGTCGCGACGCCGCTCGAGCGCCATCTTGGTCGCATTGCCGGCCTTACGGAGATGACCTCCACAAGCTCACGCGGAGCCTCTGGCGTGACGCTTCAGTTCTCGCCGGAGGTGAACGCGGATGTCGCAAGTCGCAACGTCCAAGCCGCGATCAACGCGGCCTATGCCGACCTGCCCAGCGACCTCCCCTCGCGGCCCTACTACCGCCGGATGGATCCCTCTGACACACCGATCCTCATCCTCGCGTTGACCTCCGATGTGATGCCGATCCCCGAGATGTTTGCGCTCGCGGATGAGAGCCTCGCGCCCCGCATCGCGCGCATGGAAGGTGTCGGGCAAGTCTTCGTCGGAGGCGGTGCACAGCCCGCGATTCGCGTCGAAGCCGACCCACACGCACTCGCATCGAGAGGCCTCGTGCTTGGCGATGTGCGCGCGGCCATCGCCTCTTCGACACGGGCGCGTCCCTCCGGAATTTTGAGCACGGACGAGACACGCACCGAGCTCGCACCGACCACGCAGCTGGACGATGCGCGTGCAGTCGCGCAGCTCACCTTGAGCCCACCGGGGACGCCGATCATTCGCCTCTCGGAGGTCGCCACCGTGCGTGAGGGCGTCGCGAATGACCACGCCGCCGCGTGGGTGGATGGCGAGCGCGCGGTGCTCTTGATCATACGTCGATCACCCGGCGCCAACGTGATCGAGACAAGCGAGCGCGTGCGTGCCGCCCTGCCTCAGCTCGAAGCTGCACTGCCTCCGTCCGTGCGTCTTGCGACTGTCATCGAGCGCTCCGCAACCATCCGCGCCGCCGTGCTGGAGGTGCAGCGGGCGCTCTTGCTCTCCGTCGTGCTCGTGGTGCTCGTCGTCTTTCTCTTCCTGCGCAGCGCACGCACCACGCTCATCCCCACGATTGCGATTCCCCTTTCGCTTGCAGGTTCTTTCGCGGTGATGGCCCTCGCGGGCTTCAGCGTGAACATCCTCTCGCTCATGGCGCTGACGATCGCGACGGGCTTCGTCGTCGACGATGCGATCGTCGTCACCGAGAACATCACGCGTCATCTCGACAAGGGTGCATCGCCTCTTGAGGCGGCCGAGCGCGGCGCCAAAGAGATCACCTTCACGATCATCTCGATCACCGTCTCGCTCCTCGCCGTCTTCATTCCCATCGTCATGATGGGAGGCCTTGTGGGCCGTCTCTTTCGCGAGATGGCGCTGACCTTGGCGCTCGCGATCGTGATCTCCGCCATCGTCTCGCTCATCGTCACACCGGTCGCATGTGCCTACCTGCTCAAGCACGCGGACAAGGCCAAAGAGCCCGCCTGGGCAAGGCTCTTGGAGCGCGGCTACGAGCGCCTTCTCGCGTCGTATGCGCGTGGCCTCGACCGCGTGCTTCGCAATCGAAAGAAGACGCTCACGCTGCCCCTCTTCGCCATCGGGCTCTCCATCGCGCTCCTGATGCATATCCCCGCAGGGCTCTTTCCAAGCCAGGACATTGGCCAACTCTTTGGCAGTGCCGTCGCGCCCGATGACATCTCCTTCGATGCGCTCGTGACGCGCCAGGCGCACGTCTCCGAGGTCATCCGACAAGACCCTGCCGTTGAGCATGTGGTGGCCTTTGCAGGCACAGGCCCCGGAGGCGGCGCCGCGAATTCCGTCGCGATGTTTGTGGGCCTCAGGCCCAGTGAATCAGGGCGTTCTGATGCGCGTACCGTCGCGATGCGCATCAGTCGTGCGCTCTCCAGCAATGCCGCGATGCAGGCCTTCATCACGCCCTCGCAAGACCTCCGCGTCGGTGCGCGATCCTCCCGTGCGCAATACCAATACACGCTTCAGGGCGTCGATGTCGGTGAGCTTCGTTCGGCCTCCTCACGCCTCCTCGCCGCGCTTCGCCAGCGGCCTCAGCTCCGCAACGTCACGAGCGATCAGACCGAGGCAGGCCTCTCGATGCATGTCTCGATCGACCGCGACACGGCCTCGCGACTTCACATCTCGCCGCGTGCGATCGATGACGCGCTCGCCAACGGTTTTGGGCAGCGTGCCGTGGCCACGACCTACCACCCCGGAGGCTCACGGCGCATCGTGCTTGAGGTGCCGCGCGCACTGCGCGATGCGCCCGATGATCTCGATCAAGTGCGTGTGCGCTCGGACGAAGGCGCCATCGTGATGCTGCCCGCGATCGCCCACGCCGCGCGCATGAGGCTGCCGCTCTCGGTGAACCATCAGGGTCAGTTTCCTTCCGTGACGCTGACCTTCGATGTGGCCCCCGGCACCTCGCTCGGGAGCGCCGTCTCCTGGGTGCATCAAGCCGAGGCGGAGATCGGCATGCCCTCGTCGGTGCGTGGAGGATTCGCCGGCACAGCACAGGTCTTTCAAGCCTCGCTTGCCTCGCAACCGCTGCTCATCTTTGCTGCGATCCTCGCCGTCTACTTCGTGCTCGGCATGCTCTACGAGTCGCTCATCCATCCGCTCACGATTCTCTCGACGCTCCCGCCCGCAGGCGTCGGCGCATTGCTCGCACTCTTCTACGCAGGCATCGAGCTCACCGTCGTTGCTGCGATCGGCATCGTGCTGCTCGTGGGCATCGTCACAAAGAACGCGATCATGATGATCGACTTCGCATTGCAGCTTCAGCGCAGCGAGGGCGTGAGCGCCGAGCACGCGATCCGTGAGGCCGCACTCCTTCGCTTCCGGCCGATCTTGATGACGACACTCGCCGCGATCGGAGGCGCACTTCCACTCGCCTTCGGCTCCGGGGTGGGCAGTGAACTGCGCTCACCGCTCGGCATCGCCATCGTGGGCGGCCTCGTCGCATCACAAGCGCTGACCCTCTTCACCACGCCCGTGGTCTACGTCGCACTCGATCGCTTCACGAAGAAGAAGCTACCCTCCGCGTGATGCGCTCCAAGCTCGCCCTCCTCGCACTCGCACTCACCGCCTGCGGTGAAGAAGCACCTCCAAGAACAGAGCCCACCGCGCCCGTTGCGATCGAGCCTGTGGTGGCAATGCCTCCTTCTGTCGCTGCGCCCGCCGGGCCGCCCAACGATGAAGTCTGTGCGGAGGCGATCGTCGTCCAGTGGCAGGGCGCAAGCGGTGCCCCCGAGTCCATCACCCGCAGCGAGGGCGATGCCCGTGTGCGCATCGAGGGCCTGCTCACCTCGATCGAGAGCGGCCAGGCGAGCTTCAATGACGTGGCCCGCGCCGACTCGGATGCGCGCAGCAGCGGTGCACGCGGAGGCCTCATCGGCACCTACAGCCACGGCGATTGGCCACCCCAACACGAGGCGATCCGCGAGCGCGCGTTCGCGCTTCAACCAGGGCAGACGAGCGAGGTCCTTCAGGCGCCTTACGGCTGGGTCATCCTTCATCGCTGCGCCACCGAATACAGGCACACACGCCATGTGCTCATTCGCTTCGCGGGTGCACGCAACGCAGGGGATGTCAGCCGCACGCGTGAGGAGGCCCTCGCGCTCGCACAGACCGCTCGCGGACAAATCCTCGCGACCGACGCCGATTTCACCGCAATCGCGAGGCAAATAAGCGAGGACGGAAGCGCGCAGCGCGGCGGTGACCTCGGCTGGCTCGGGCGCGGAAGGCTTGCACCCGCCTACGAGGAAGCAGCCTTCACGCTCGCCGTCGGCGCCACAAGCGAGCCCATCGAGACCGAGTTCGGCTTCCACGTCATCCAGCGCGTCGAATGAACACGCTTCGACATTGCGTACTGATTGCAATCCTATCTGGATATGCATTTCATAGTACACAATCGCGCGCGCAAGAGATTGAGCTCCCGGGCTTCGTCGAGGTCTTGCCGACGATGGAAGGGGCGCAGGTGATCGTGACGGCGATTGGCTCAAGCCTGCCCAGTGATGGACCGCTTGCAGCATCACGCTTGGCTGCGCGTCGTCGTGGCGAGGCGCGCGCGCGTCAGCTGATTCATCGCTGGGCAGACGATGCCCTTGCTGCGGCGCAGGCAACGCCCTCCGAGGCCCAGGCGACCCATACGGCGATCGATCGATCGTGCGTGGTCGTTGCCACACGACCCTTGGCCGATGGCTCGGCAACGCTGCGTGTGGCCTGTCCACTTGCGGCCCTTCGCGCAGCATTCGATTCGCCGCGCGTGCCGTGGCATGGAGCACGATCATGAAGCGTCGCGCATTTCTTCAGCAGGCCTCCCTCGCCTCCTTCGCATCCCTCGCCCTCGCCTGCGCAGGCGCGCCCGCACCCGCACAAACCGCCGAGGTTCGCCTGCTCATCGAGCCAGCCACCGCACGCGTCTACACCGATGAGCGCTTCGTTGGCGGAGCACGCGTCCTCGCCACGCGCGCCGTGTCATTTCGTGCAGGGCCGCGTCGCTTGACGATCACAGCCGACGGCTACTTTCCCCACGACCTCGATCTCGATCTCGCGCCCGGCACCACCACCGTGCGTGTCGCCCTGCGACCGATCCCTCAGTGATCGAATCCGCTCACTGCACAAAGAGCTGATCGACCCTTCGCAGCAAGCGAATCGCCTTGTTCCGTGAGATGCGATTCGCAAGCCGCACGCTCGGGTCGGGGTCACCGCCGTCGATGACCTCGCGCAGGAGCGTGATGAAGAGCGCGCGGTCTTGTGTGGAGACAGCGTAGGTCTGCGCGTACGTCAGCTGCACCGCGAAGAACTGCCTGTGCGTGACCTGCAGCGCTCGCTCAAACATCTCGCGACCCTGCGCGGGGTCACCGCCCATTTCGACGGGAAGCGAGGCCTGAAGCGCCGCGAGCATCGTCAGCCCTCCGTGGTGGAAGACACCCTCATCGAGTGCGACTGCACGCTCCACAAAGGCGCGCGCCGTAGGCAGATCGAGCACAAGCGCTGGGTCGCCTTGGGAGGCTTGAATCGCACCCGCCCAGGGGTAGCCAACCCAGAAGAGAATCTCGGCATCACCTGGCGACTGAAAGTGCGTGGTGAGGTACGCGCTCAGCGCCTCAGGCCCCGCAGCGATCGCGGCATCGATCCCCGAATCACGCCTTCGTAGGTGGTGAAGCGCAAGGTTTCGCGCACGTTCATTGAGGTGCCGAATGCGCCCTTGAATCTCGCTCTGCGCCTCGAAATCGCCGCGCGCTTCGGCGTCTTGTGCCTCGTCTTCAAGCCAGCCGTAGCTGTACGACGCATAGGCCTGCGCGAGCTGGAGGCCCAGGCCTTCGTTCTCTGGCACGACGGCGTACAGACCTTCGAGCTGAAGAATCGTCCCCGGCAATCCGCGGCCAACAAGCACAGGGTCCCAATGCGACTCAAGCGCGCGCGATGCCCGCGATGCCACCACCGCACTTTCGTTCGCCGCAACACGCGCGACGAAGTCACAGCCGACCGCCGGAACAAGCGCCAGAGCCAGCGCAAACGGAGCGTGAAATCGCTTCATGCGCGTCTCGTTCAGAGAGGCGCCTTCAGCCGCATCGCAGCGCGCTCCAGCTCTCGCAAGGCCGACTCGTAGCTGCGCGTCAGCTCTTGAATTCGCCGTGCGGCTTGAAGCGTCTGATCGCTGTGGCGCGACTGCGTGCGCTGCGATTGATGAAGCTGGCTGACCATCGTCGAGATGTTCTCGATGGCCTGACCAATCTGCCTTCCACCGCGTGATTGCTCCTGCGAGCTGCGCTCCACGTGCTGCGTGATGAGGCGCATCTTCTCAGCGCTCTTCATGATGAGCTCCGAGCCACGCGCCTGCTCTGCGGTCGCCGCTGCGATCTGCTGCACCGTCTCTGCGATGCGACCGATCGAGTCGGTGACCTGCTTTGAGCCCTTGGCCTGCTCGACCGTCGCACGCGCAATCGCGCGCACCATGGAGGTCGACTTCTGGCTCGACTCAAGAATCTTCTTCAGCGCGGTCTCTGCATCGGCCGAGACTTCAACGCCGCGATCGACCGTTGTGGCTCCACGTTCGACGGCCGTGATGCCCTTCTTCGACTCGGACTGAATCGCCTTGATGAGCTCAGCGATCTCTCGCGTGCTCGTACCAGCGCGCTCTGCGAGATCCTTGATCTCGTCGGCAACGACGGCGAAGCCCTTGCCGTGTTCACCGGCCTGCGCAGCGATGATGGCGGCGTTGAGTGCGAGAAGGTTCGTCTGCTCGGCCACGTCATCGATGACGTCGAGGATGTCGCCGATGGCCTCGATGCGTGTGCCGAGGTTCGAGATGACCTGCACGGCTTCGCCGGAGGTCTCCTTGATGCGGTTGATCTCTTGAATCGTCTTCAAGATGGCCTCGGCGCCGATCTCAGCATCGCGTGCAACCTGCTCGGAGAGGCGCGCCGTCTCGTTCGCATTCGACTGCACCTGGTCGATCGAGACGTCCATCTCGTTCATCGAGGAGGAGGTCTCTTCGGCCGTGAGCGAGAGCGCGTCGACATTGCGTGCGACTTCCTTGATCGAGTAGGTCATCTCCTCGATCGAGCTCACCGTCTCACGCACGCTCGACGCGAGATTCGCCGTATTTTCGGCCACTTCATCGTTCGTCGCCGTCATCTCCAAGATCGACGAGGAGCTCTCCTCGGCGTTCGAGGCAAGCGACTCGACGTGCTGCGAGATCTGGGTGATCTGCGTGCTCATCTCCTGCATCGCGCGCATCGTCTGCTCGACGGCCGCGACCTGCTCGGTGAAGCCGCCCGAGAGCATGTCGAGCTGGTGCGTGAAGGCCTGCGACGACTCATCGATGCGACGCTCCAAGCGACGAAGCGTCTCTTCCGCCTCGGCCGCCTTGGCCTCCATCTTCACAACATCCGCAAGCTTGGCGCGGGCTGCATCCTCGGCCGCGCGAAACCTATCTTCGAGATCACGCGAGCGCGTTTCCGCCGCACGAACATCCGTCTCCGAGCGGCCTCGAAGGCTCTCATGCTCACGACGTGAAGACTCGACGTCGCGACGCAAACCCTCGTTGTCGCGCGCGAGCCGCTCGGCTTCTTCCTTCGCCTCTTCCTCCTCATCTTTGCGCTCCTTGATGACCTCCGCGAGATCATCGAGCGCATCAAAGAGCTCCACGTCCATGGGCCCGACCTCCGCCGGTCGACGAATCTTGCGACCTTCCTTCGCATCGCGAATCGCAGATGCGGAGAGAGAGGAACCCTTCGAGGCAGACGGAGAGAGGAAGTAGATCAGCGCCCCGAGGCCTGCCGCGAGAAACCCCGCGAAGCCCGCTGCGCGCCAGGCTTCCGAAGAGGCTGGGCCAACGACGAGTCCAGCAGCCAAGACGGCAACCAACCCGGCCCCGGCAAACAAAAATCCACGCGATTGAGAGAGATTCATGGCGGCCTAAGCAGGGTACCGGTCGCCCTTTCAAACCAGCAAGAGAATCGCGAGAGTGAGCCTGGGCACTGCACGTCCGACCCGTGTGGCATTCGTGTTTGGTGGCCTCGGACCACAACCCAGCCCCTCTGGATTCAGACCTATGTATTCTCAACATGTGGACATACGACATCCGGTCGCCGGACAGAGTTGGGTGGCTGCGGGCGATCTCATCCTCGTGCACTGCGCAACGTTGGTCAGCGCAGTCACCGTGCGCGAGCTCGTCTCCTACTCTGCACGTCGCACCGAGCCGCCCAAGCTCGCGATCATCTATGTCCTTGAGGGCACCGTCCTCGGCGTCCCCGATGAGCTCTGTCGCGCGGCCTTCGTCGATCTTTCACGCCACGGAGAGCGCATCTACTCCAGCGTCTCCGTCGTCATCCCCGCAGGGTTTGCGTCCTCGATCGTCCGTGCATTTGTCGGAAGCGTGCGGCTGATGAGCCGCGCGAAGCTGCCGATGGAGCTCAGCCAGGACACCCATGAGGCGATTGACTGGGCACGCAAACACGCCGCGCCCGGGATGAACCTTCCGTCGACGCCGCTCATCCACGAGCTCCTCGCCAAGATGCGGACGTAAAGGCGCGTTTCGCGCAATCGCTGGCGTGTTGTGCCTATCGTCTGCGCGTGTCTTCCACGCCCGAATCGGTCCCACCGCCCTCTCCGCCCTCGGCCTGGCGCGCGCTCTTCCAACGCCGTTCGGTACGTCTCTATTTTCTCGTCTGCGCAGTCACCGCAGGCCTGACCTCGCTGCAGCCGCTCCTCTCCGTCATGGGCGCCGAGCTCGCGCTCATCCTCGGTCTGGTGCTCCCGCTTTTCGCTGCACCGATGGCCGCCCGCGTCGTCGTGCATGGGCGCGAACACACGCTTCATACCGAAATCATATTGCGATATGCAATCGCGGTTGCCCTTGTGGGCCTTGCGATCCCGCTCCTCGCCGCGACCGCATCCGGCTTCATCCGCGGCTTCTGTGACCCGCTTGCGGGCTTTCTCTTCATGCTGCTCGGCCCCGTCTTCGGTGTGCTCCTTGCGGCAGCTGCAGGCGTCTTTGCCGGTGCACTCACGGAGAGGCCGCGCCTTGGCACCACGCTCGCGGTGCTCATCCCTCTGGGCTCGATCGCCCTTGGCCTGACCCGCTTCGTCACCACCCCGGCGATCTTCGCGTATGCCCACTTTGCAGGCTATTTCCCCGGTTCTCTTTACGACCCAGACATCGCGATCACAGGCGCCTACCTCACGCTCCGCATCGCAACGTTCATCCTCTTTGTCGTCTTCGTCCTGGCCTCCGTCATCGGCTTCGACGGCAAGCGCATCACAGCAAAGCACGCACGTCGCGCCCCTTGGTCACTCGCGTTGGTGCTCACGCTGAGCGCGATCCTCGCCGTCATTGAGGCCTACGGTCCTGAGCTCGGTCATCGCTCCACGCGCGCCTCGATCACCGCCGCACTCGGCGGTCAGATGCACGGCACGCAATGCGATCTCGTCTACCCACGCGAGCTCACGCACGAGCAAGCCACGCGCATTCTTGAGGACTGCGACTTCCGCATCGACCAAGCCTCTCGCGTACTCGGCGTCACGCAGCGTGAGCGCATCACGGCCTTCTTCTTTCGCGACACGGACGAGAAGCAGCGTCTGATGGGCGCCTCCAATACCTACATCGCCAAGCCCTGGCGCAACGAGGTCTACCTGCAGCTCGGCGAGTGGCCGCATGAGGTGCTCTTTCATGAGCTCGTGCACGTGGTCGCAGCGAACGTCGGCACAGGCCCCTTTCGCGTGAGCGGAAGGCTCGGCGGGCTCATGCCCTCTCCCGGCATCGTCGAGGGCGTCGCGGTCGCGGTGGCCTGGGATGAGCGCGAGGACCTGACGCCGCATCAGTGGGCACGCGCGCTCGTCGAGGTGGGCCACGCACCGAGCATTGCGGAGACAGAAGGGCTTGGCTTTCTTCTTCAACCCGCGAGCCGCGCGTACACCGCGAGTGGCTCTTTCGTGCGTTGGATCTTGGAGACGCGCGGCAACGCGACGGTGCGCAGGCTCTATGAAACAGGCAGCTACG
Organism: Sandaracinaceae bacterium; assembly: GCA_044373065.1. GTDB lineage: Bacteria > Myxococcota_A > Polyangia > Polyangiales > Sandaracinaceae > JAFLCL01. The sequence goes on along the minus strand of JBILQT010000003.1, from coordinate 57,794 downwards.
AGGAGGCCCTCGGCATGCCCCTCGAAGAGGCAGAGGCTGAGTGGCGCGCCTTCCTTGAGACAGTGCCTTTGCCTCCGCATGCGGTTCCGATGGCGCATCTTCGCTTTGAGCGACCCGCGCTCTTTGGGCAGATCTGCCCGCATGCGATCGCGGCCCTCGAGCAAGACTTGAGCGCGTCGGTGCAGAGCGGCGATGACGCCCGCACGATCGAGCATTGCAGCGCGATTCTCGCGCTCGATGAGGGCCAGGCTTATGTGCACGCGGTGCGCTCGGGAGCACTCGCGCGTGTCGGTCGCATGGACGACGCCGAGGCCGAGCTTCGCGCCCTGATAGGCCCTCCGGCTGCGGGCACACCGGTCATTGTTCATGCACGCGAGGAGATCGCCGACGCGGCGTGGCAACGAGGTGATCTCGACCGGGCACGCGCGCTCTACGAGGCGAACTGGGAGGTGCCGCAGCCGAACGCAGGCAGGCGTCAGATCGAGGTGAAGCTCAATGCGCTCTCACGAAGTGCAGGCGAGCGTGATGCCCTCGTCGAGCTGCTCGCACCGAGCCCCAGAAGGCCGCACGACGGAGCCTCCGTGATGGCGGCGATTGGTCGTCTCTCGGAGCTGAGTTCCGATGGCCTGGGCGACTACCTCGCCGCGCGTCAGCTCTTTGTGCGGCAGCGCTACGACCTTGCATTGCCGCTGATCGAGCGCGCACTCGCACGCGGCCTCTCCGGTGAGCTTGTGCGCATCGAGTCGCAGCGCTTGCACGCGACCACCCTCTACGCGGTGGGCAACCTCGAGGCCTCCTTTCGCCTGTGGGGCGCCATCCGCTTCGAGGCACTCGCGACACCCGGCCAAGAGGGCCGCGCCGTGGAAGCACAAGACTGGCTGACGCGAATCCGCTGGGCAGAGAGGCGGCAAGTCAGCCACCCTTAGCGGCTTTCGAGATCCCTGTTTCCAGAAGCGTTTTTCCCTAGATCCGATGTGAGGAGCTGTTCATGGGAGCTGACTTTGCGATGTTGGTGTCGTGTTCCGTCCGTGATGCGCTGAGCGAAGACCCTGTGATGGCCACCGAGACCTTGGTCGCCGAGATCAAGCAGCGCTCCTCGCTCGATGCCGTGCTCTTGCACCATGCGTCCGGCGCGATGCCCAAGTCGATCTTGAAGGTCGTGCTCGGCCCCAATGGCCCGGTTGAGACCACGATTCCGCTCGAAGACATGATGGCCTCGGTGAGGCGTCTCGACGCGCTCGCTGCGCGCTGCGATGGCTGCGTACTTCGCGCCGAGGACAAGCCCTTTGGCTGCACGGGCTACATCCAATATCCGATCACCGCGGCGACCGAGGAGTGGCTTGTCGCCTCGATGAGCGAGGAGGGCACGCTCGCCGCGAAGCTTCGCAAAGAGCTCGCGCGGAAGATCGGCGCACATGGTTCCATCGGCAGTGGCTGGCGCGCACGACAGATTCTTCAGCGCGAGAAGGCTGCGGAGAAGAAGACGGGCACACGCTGGCTAGTGCTCTCCGGCGCCAAGGTGAGCGGCGATGAGGTGATCGAGTGGCTCTTCTTCTCGGGCACCCACGACGAGCATGGCTCGCCCTATTGGCAGTTGGATGCGCGAAGTGCCCTCGAGTTGCTCGTGATCATGGAGCGTGTGGACTTCGAGGGCACACTCGATGAACTCCTTGCGCTACAAGGCGTTTCGCAGCGTGAGGCGCGTGTGCGCTTGAAGGTGCTTGGTGAAGAGGACGCCCCAGCCCGTCCCTTCGAGGCTTACTTTCGCGCACTCCACATCGCCTTCGTGCATGACGCGCTGCTTGGTGTGTACGCGTGACTGCCTCGTCGCATCGACGTCGAAGACGCGTCGAGTAGATTGGCCGCGTTCATGTCCGAAGCTCGACGCTTTAGTCCCTCCATCCTCGAAACGCGCTGGCCCAAGCTCGCGCTGGCGCGCACGCCACTCATCACGGGCCCAACGCCCCTCGAGCATCACGAGGCGCTCGGTCGCGTGGCGGGCGGTGATCTCTGGATCAAGCGCGACGACCTGACGAACGCGCTCTACGGCGGCAACAAGGTGCGCAAGCTGGAGCGCCTGCTGGGCGAGGCCAAAGCGCAGGGCGCAGACACGCTGATCACCACGGGCGCCGCGGGCTCGCATCACGTTCTTGCGACGACGATCTTCGGCAAGAAGCATGGCTTTGATGTGCACGCCGTCCTTGTGCCGCAGCCCTCGAGTGAGCACGTCACGCTCGACCTGCGCGCGATGATCGCGAGTGGCTGTGAAATTCACCCGGTGAAAATCTTCTCGGCCGTGCCCGCTGCAATGGCCGCACTCAACGCCTCGCTGCGTCTGCGCGGCAAGCGCCCCTACATGATCGGCCCCGGCGGTTCGGAGGGCGCAGGCCTTCTCGGCTATGTCGAAGCGGGCCTTGAGCTTGGCCAGCAGATGCTCGAGATGCGCATGCCTGAGCCCGATGCGATCGTGGTTCCACTCGGCAGCGGAGGGACACTTGCAGGCCTCGCCGTCGGCCTCGCCGCCGCGGGTGTGACGACGAAGATTCACGCAGTGCGCGTGACGCCGAAGGCCATCATCAGCCGCGCAGTGTTGAGCGCGCAGATCCGCAGCGTGATCGATCGCCTTCGCGCCGCAGACGGTTCGTTTCCACGCATCCTCACGCCCGCCACCGAGCTCTGCGTGGTCGACGAGGATGAGCTTGGTGAGGGCTACGGGATCCCCACGCCTGGCGGCCGCGATGCCATGCGCCTCGCACGCGAGCATGGCCTTGTGCTCGACGCGACCTACACCGCCAAGACGTTCTCCGCGGTGCTCCGCATGATGCGCACGACCGAGCTGAAGCGCGTCATCTACGTCCACACGCTCTCGTCCGCGCCGATCGAGCCCCTTCTTGTCGGTGCATCGACGATTCCGCACCGACTCGATATGCTCTTGCGCTGACACGCATGAAGCGCCGATCACACAAGCGAACGCACCGCTTTGGTCTCGTAAAGACCACGGGCGCGCTTCATTGGATCGGCCGCTCGCGTGAGATCCCCGCGCTCATTCTCGCGGCGCTCTGGCTCGCATCGCTGCTCTTTGCACCGCTCGCGCATGAGCTCGTTCACGCGCGTCTCGGCACGCACACGCATCAGGGCAATGGGGCGATTGAGATCGCTTCCTCTGTGCATGCACACGCCGACGGCGTTGCGCACATCGATGATGACGGCCCCGAGCTTCGTGAGCTCGCAGGTGCACCGCATCTGCATCATCCGCTCGCACTGAACACGCACGCGCCCGGCTGGGTGATGCCGGTGGGCGTGCTCGTCGGGGAAGACCAGGGCCCATCCGCGCTCAGCGAGGCGCTCTCCGCACCGCGTCTCCCCGTTGTCTTCGCCCGCGGCCCGCCGACCTTGATGTGACGTAGTCGCGTCCCCATCGACCTATGCGCGCATGCGCAGATGGCCCATGCGCGGATGCATAGCTCCACTTCAGTCGGAGACCTTCGCGGAAGCGCGAAGCGTTGGTTGCGATGTTGGCCAAGTTGCCAAGAGCGCTCGTGCTCGTGTGTTGTTCGTCGTTGTGGTTCAGCGGGGCGTCGTTGCGTGCGCAGGATGTGGTTCGGACGGAGTCGGAGTCGGAGTCGGAGTCGGAGTCGGAGTCGGAGAGTGAGACTGCGACCGAGACTGAGACTGTTGCTGCGGCCGAGACTGAGACTGAGACCGAGTCCGAGTCCGAGCCCGAGTCCGAGACTGAGACCGAGTCCGAGTCTGAGACCGAATCCGATCTCAGCGACGACGTGCCCACCTTTGGTGCGCGTGCGACGGTGAGCGCAGTTGTTCGTCCCGCAGAGCCCGACTCCCCCAGCGATGCGACGTACGAAACCGCACCTTTTCGCAGCGTTCCGCGTCGCACGGCCGAGGAGCACCTCACGCGCGCACCGGGTGTCTTTCTCCTCAACCACAGTGGTGAGGGGCATGCGAGCACCTTCATCGTGCGCGGCTTTCTCGCGGGCGAGGGGCAAGACCTCGAGATGCTTGTCGACGGGATGCCGATCAACGAGCCCTCGAATGCACACGGGCACGGCTATGCCGACGCGCTCTTTCTCATCCCCGAATTGATCCGCACCGTGCGTGTCACGGAGGGTCCCTTCTCGGCCTGGCAGGGCGACTTCGCCGTTGCAGGAAGCGCCGAGTACACGCTTGGCCCGGAGGAGCGCGGCATCTTTGTGCGCGGCACCTACGGCAGCTTCGATCGCACACGCCTCGTGCTCGGCTGGGCACCTGTTCGCGCCACACCGGGCACCTTCGTCGCACTCGATCTGCAGCGCGCCAACGGCTTTGGCATTCAGCGCAGCGCAGAGAGTGCACGCATCAACGGTCGCTTCGAGCACGAGCTCAGTCGCGGCCTTGTCTTCTCGCTCTTTGCAGCGGGGCAGATCGGCAACTTCGCCTCGGCCGGCGTGCTGCGCGAAGACGAAGTGAGCCGCGCCGCATTGCCCTGCGAGACATCACGCGACGGGCAATTCTTCTGCACGCGCGACCCCAACCAAGGCGGCGCCTCGCAGCGCCTCATCGTCACCGCAGGCCTCGACTGGACTGCAGCGGACGTCACCTTCCGCAACCGTCTTTGGGTGGGCTTTCGTCATCTTCGCATCCGCGAGAATTGGACGGGCCTGCGCATCGATGAACGCGGCGATGGTCTCGATGAGCAGTACGACACCGTGACCGTCGGCCTTCGAGGCCGAGCGCGCATGGCCGCACGTCTTGCAGAGATGCCGCTTGAGCTCGAGCTCGGTTACCTCCTTCGCCAAGACATCGGCACCACCCGCATGCTTCGCGTGCGCCGCGAGGGCGGCATCCCCTACCGCGCGGTCTTCGATGACGAGATCTCGCTCACAAACCTCGGCGGTTTTGTCGGCGGTGATCTGCACATCACCGACTGGATGCTGCTTCGTCTGGGCGTGCGCGCCGATGCGTTCGGCCTCCATGCGCGCGAGCTCGCTCTCCCCACTTCGGATCGCGTGGGCGAGCGTCTCCCCCAAGACACAACCGATGCCTGGGGCCTCTCGGTGGCACCGCGCGGTTCGCTCACCTTTCAGCTCGCTCAAGGCCTTCGCTGGCAAACCAGCATCGGCATGGGCACACGCTCGAGCGATGCAACCGCGCTCTCTACCGGCGAGAGCGCGCCCTTCGCCCGCATCATCGCGAGCGAGACCGGCCTCCTAGCGCAATATGATGACAATCATATCGAGTTCGAAGGCCGTCTCAGTGCCTTTCAAACCTATGTCGATCGCGATCTCGTCTTCGATGCCGAGCGCGGCCGCAATGTCGACATCGGCGCCTCCTCCCGCCTGGGCGCGATGGCCGCACTTCAGCTGCATGTTGAAGAGTGGCTCCATGCCGCAGGCAGCTTCGTGTGGAGCGAGGGCTTCATCCTCCCTTCGCGCAACTTCGATCTCACCTCGAATGTCACGCTTCCCTACGCGCCGCGCTGGGTCGGCCGCCTCGATCTGAGTGGCTCGTTCTTCGTTCATGTCGATGACGAGGTCGTCAACTGCTCGCTCGGCGCGGGCTTCAGCGCGCTTGGCGAGAGGCCCTTGCCCGTCGGCGAATCTGCACCGCCGATAGGCCTTCTCGATGCGCAGATCAGCGTGGCCTGGCGCGGCATCGACATCGCCCTCGCTGCAACCAACCTCCTCGATACGCGCTGGCAATCGGGCGTTTATCGCTACACCTCGGCGTGGGACCCAAGCACGCCGGCCTCACGCGTCCCCGCGCTTCACTTCTCCGCGGGTGCACCGCTCACCATCACCTTGAGCATCGGCTTTCGCTTCGACGAGAGCGCGCTCGGTGGCTCCTCCGAATCCACCTCTACCCATGCGCCCTCAAGCGCGAACGGAACACCTTGAAACGAATCACACACTTCGCCTGCCTCACAGGCGCCTTCCTCAGTCTCTCTTTTGTCGCGTGCAATCCAACGCCTGGCGCGAGCGCCGAGGCGACGCTTCAGCTCGCGCCCTCGCTGCGCTCTTTCACCACAAGCACGGGCTGGAGCGTCACGCTCACCGAGGCCGTGCTCGTGCCCGATGCGCTCTATGTGTATGCGCCCTCTGGCGACACGATGGCCTCACTTCAGGAGCTGATGTGGCCTGTCGCGATGCCTGTCGCTCACGCACACGGAGGGCATGATCCCTTCGGATCACGTCGCGTGCGCCTTGAATGGCTGGGCCCGCAATCCCTTGATTTGCTGGGCGATACGACGATCGACATCGGCCTCATGGATGGCACGGTCGGCAGCACGAGCGACGTCACACTCGCCTTCGCCGCGCTCACGGGAGACCTCGCATCCACCTCAGGCGCATCGCATGCGCATCACGCTTGGGTGCGCGGCACGGCCACCAAGATGGGTGAGACCATAGGCTTCGCGGGTGGCCTCGACTTCGGGAGCGGAGGCACCGAGGGCATCATCGAGTCGATCATGGTCAGTCCATCGATCACGCGAACTGGCACCCAGACGCTCCTCGTCAACACGGCGGCATGGCTCGACCTCTGCCAGTTCGATCGCCTCCCAGGCACGGGCACAGATGAGCGCGTGATCGAGCCACTCAACCAAGTGGGCGTGGGCTTTGGCCTCGGCCTGCGCAACGCAACTTCCTATTCCCTTGCCTACGTTCCTAACGCGGAGATGAACCCATGAATCATTCGAAGTCCCTTCACCTTGTTCCCGCAATCTCTCTTCTCGGCTTGGCCCTCGCTGGCTGTCCCAGCGCAACCGGTACGGGCACGTTGGCGATCACCGTCAGCGGCGAAGAGGCGGCAGTGGGCGGCTATCCCGCAGGCGAGATCGCCTTCCGCGATGGCTGGACGATGCGCTTCGATCACGTCTTCGCGGCGGTGGGCGAGGTCTCGCTCGAGGAGAGCGGCGTCGAGTTCATCGTCGATGAGGCCATCCGCGTAGTCGATCTCGCAGAGGGCGATGTCACCTACGCCACCGTGCCCGGTGTGCCCGCGCAGCGCTGGTCCGAGTTTGTCTATCACCTGCACACGCCCACCGCGTCCTCAGGCCGTGTGGGACGCGTCACGGCGGACGATGTGACGCAGATGGTTGCATCGGGCTCGACGCTGCGCTTGGTCGGAACGGCAACCCATCCCACGCACGGCATGTACACCTTCGATGTCGCCATCCCTGCCGAGGTGCATATGTCGGGCTGCGAGAGCGGACGCGATGGGACGCCCGGCATCGTGGTGCCGACGAATGCGATCTACGAGACACAGCTCACGCTCCATCTCGATCACTTCTTCTTCGATTCAGCGCGCGCCGAGGATCCCAACCTTCGCTTCGATGCATGGGCCGCGGTGGCAGGGGCCGATCGCCACATCACCTATGCCGAGCTTGCGAATCAATCGCTCGCGGATCTGCGTGGCATCAACGGTCAGCCGCTCATGGATGGCATGACGCCCGTCGTCTACGAGCCGCCCGCAACCGGGCTTCCGATGCCGAACCTCCAGGCCTTCTTGTACGCGCAGGCACTCACGATCGGGCACTTCGAGGGCGAGGGGCACTGCGACTACGCGCAACACTGAGGTACTGCACGCGTGATAGTGCTGCGGCATGTCCGCCTATCCGCCACTGACTGCCTTCATGCCGCATCGTCCGCCGATGCTCTTTCTCGACGCGCTCATCGCGCATGACGACACCTCCGTCGTCGTCGAGAAGACGTTTCGCGCGGACGATGTCTTTGTGGAGAACGGCTGCGTGAGCTCGTTCGTTGTGCTCGAGCTCTTCGCGCAGGCAGCGGCCGCGCACTTTGGCTACGCGGGTCTTCAGCGTGGCGGTGAGTTCAGCTCGGGCGCCTTGCTCGGCACGCGCAAGATTGACCTTCACGTGCCAACGCTCGCAGTGGGCGAGTTACTGCAAGTGCACGCCAAACAGACCTTCGCGATGCCTCCCGCAGCACAATATGACTGCCAGTTGGTCTTGGCGCGCGACCCAGCGCAGGTGCTTGCCGAGGGCTCGATCACCGTCGCACTCGGGCCTCCTCCGCCCGCATGAACGCGTGCGCGTCGCGAAACGCAAAGTGCCAGTCTGAGCGAAATTCAGACTGGCACTTACGTTTCGAAGACTGGCAGTCACACACGTGTGCGACTGCCCATCAGGTCAATCGAACTGCTGCTGTGTGATGCAGTGAAACGCACCGCCGCCCGCAAGAATCGCGGACGCGCTTGCACCCACCACGCGACGACCGGGGAAGAGCGGAACAAGCGCTGCAACGGCCGCATCGTCGTAAGGCGTGCCGTAGGTCGGCACGATCACCGTCGTATTGGCGATGTAGAAGTTCACGAAGCTCGCCGGCATCACCTCGCCCTCGTCATCGAGCACACGGCCCGGTGAGGGGATGCGAATCACCTCAAGCTTGCGACCCTGCGCATCGGTCATCGCGCTCAGCTCGGTGGCGATCTTCTCAAGCACCTCGGCGTTCGGGTCATCCTCGCCGCTCGCCTTCATGCACACAACGCGACCTGGGGCGATGAAGCGCGCGATCGTATCGATGTGGCCATCGGTGTGATCGTTGAGCAGCCCGTCGGTGATCCAGAGGAGCTTCGAGGCACCCAGCGCATCGCACACTGCGCGCTCGATCTCCGCCTCGGTCATCGAGGGGTTGCGGTTCGGGTTGAGCAGGCACTGACGTGTCGTGAGGATCGTGCCCTCGCCATCGGGCTCCACGGCGCCGCCCTCGAGCACGAACGTGTTCGTGATGCGACGCTTGCCCGAGAGCCCAGCCACCACGCCCGAGAGCTCGCGGTCACCTGGCAAATCGTATTTGTTGCCCCAGCCGTTGAAGAGGAAGGAGGCCGCACAGAGCTCCTCGCCGTCCTTCACGAAGATGGGGAGCGAGTCGCGACACCAGATGTCGCCGTAGAGCGCGCGATGAAAACGCGCACCGGAGCGGCCGAGCTTCCAGCGCGCGAGGCGCTCGTCGTGGTCATTGCGGCAGAGCACTTCGAGACGCTCACCGCGGAGGTTGCCCTCGTCATCGACGTCGGCGATCAGCTCGCAGAGGCGCGCAAATTCGGCCTGTGCGTCCATGAGCTCATCCTCGCCCCAGAGGTCTGCGTGGCTTGGCCAGGCGACCCAAACGGCTTCGTGACGATCCCATTCAGCAGGTTGTTTCGGCATGCGCGCCTTTTACCGTTCGCATGCAGCTCTTGCCACCGCGCCGATGCGCGTCTGCGTCACCGCACGCACCCAAGCGCAACCGAGAGCACAAAGCTTGCCGCGCTGGTTGACCGATGAGGGCACGTGCTTAGCTTCGCGAGCGACTCGGAACGGGATGCAGCGCAGAGCGCTTCCCCGTCTTCATTCATGGCGGCACTGTTTCAACGGCTCACAAACCGGAGGGTGATGTATGCGTCTCGACCGACTGACCACCAAGACGCGCGAAGCGCTCATGGCAGCACAACAAATTGCCGCAGAAATGGGCAATCCAGAGCTCTATCCCGAGCACCTCGTGCTCGCGCTGCTGGTTCAAGAGGGCGGCCTCTGTAAGCCCATCGTGGAGAAGTCGGGCGCGGATGCTGCGGCACTCACCGATGGCATCAACAAGCGCCTCGCTGCGATGCCGAAGGTGAAGGGCGGCGGAGAGCCCGCGATGAATCGGCGCACGAACAAGGTGCTCACGGAGGCCTGGTCGGAGACTGAGGGCCTGAAGGACGAGTACACCTCGGCCGAGCACATCCTGCTCGCGATCACCAAGCAGAAGGATGACGAGCTCGAGAAGCTCTTCCGCACCACAGGCCTGACGCGCGAGAAAGTGCTCACGGCATTGCGCGAGGTGCGGGGCACGCAGCGTGTGACCGACCCTGAGCCCGAAGGAAAATTCCAAGCGCTCGAGAAGTACACGCGCGACCTCACCAAGATGGCGAAGCTCGGCAAGATCGACCCCGTCATCGGTCGTGACGATGAGGTGCGCCGCGTGATGCAGGTGCTAGCGCGCCGCACCAAGAACAACCCCGTGCTCATCGGCGAGCCGGGTGTCGGCAAGACGGCGATCGTGGAAGGCATCGCGCAGCGCATCGTGCAGGGCGATGTGCCCGAGTCGCTCAAAGACAAGCGCTTGCTCTCGCTCGACCTGGGCGCGCTCGTCGCAGGCACGAAGTTTCGCGGTGAGTTTGAAGACCGCCTCAAGGCCGTGATCAAAGAGATCGAAGCTGCTGCTGGCAACATCATCCTCTTCATCGACGAGCTGCACACGATCATGGGTGCAGGCGCGGGTGAAGGCGCGATGGATGCCTCGAACATGCTCAAGCCGGCGCTTGCGCGTGGTGAGTTGCGCTGCATCGGCGCGACGACATTGAACGAATATCGCAAACATATCGAAAAGGATGCTGCTTTCGCGCGTCGCTTCCAGCCCACGTTTGTCGGTCAGCCCACTGTCGAAGACACAATCGCGATCTTGCGCGGCCTCAAGGAGCGCTACGAGGTCCACCACGGCATTCGCATTCAGGATGCGGCGATCGTCGCGGCAGCCACGCTCTCCGATCGCTACATCACCGAGCGCTTCTTGCCGGACAAGGCGATCGATCTCGTCGATGAAGCGGCCTCGCGGTTGAAGATGGAGATCGAGTCGGTGCCCACCGAGATCGATCAAGTGGAGCGCAAGCTTGTGCAGCTCGAGGTCGAGAAGCAGGCGCTCAAGCGCGAGAGCGACTCGGCCTCACAGAAGCGCCTTGTCGACTGCGAGCACGAGCTCTCCGAGCTCAAAGAGAAGCGCAACGAGATGCGTGCGCGCTGGCTCCACGAGAAGGAGCTTTTGGAGGATGTGCGCGGCAAGAAGGGCGAGGTGGAGGCCCTCAAGCTCGAGCTCGACAAGGCCTTGCGCAACCGTGACTACGAGGCCGTCGGTCGCCTTCAGAATGGCGAGATTCCCGCGGTCGAAGCCGAGATCGCGAAGTCGCGCGAGAAGATGATGGAGGCGCAAAAGGGCGGCACTTCGTTCCTCAAAGAGGAGGTCACCGAGGAGGACATCGCGGCCGTCGTCTCGAAGTGGACGGGCGTGCCTGTGGTGCGAATGCTGGAGAGCGAGCGCGAGAAGCTTCTGAAGATGGAAGCGAACCTCGAGAAGCGCGTGATTGGCCAACACGAGGCGTTGGTGGCTGTTGCCAACGCAGTGCGCAGATCACGTGCGGGCCTTGGCGATCCAAATCGTCCGATCGGATCCTTCCTCTTCTTGGGCCCCACGGGCGTTGGCAAGACCGAGCTCGTGCGCGCCCTCGCGGAGTTCATCTTCGACGACGAGCGCGCGCTCATCCGCTTGGACATGAGCGAGTACATGGAGAAGCACTCGGTCTCTCGCCTCATCGGCGCGCCTCCGGGCTACGTGGGCTACGACGAGGGTGGCCAGCTCACCGAGCCCGTGCGTCGTCGCCCCTACGCGGTCGTGCTCTTCGATGAGATCGAGAAGGCGCACCCCGATGTGTGGAACACGCTCCTTCAGGTGCTCGACGATGGGCGCCTGACGGATGGCCAGGGTCGCACCGTCGACTTCAAGAACACCGTCATCGTGATGACCTCGAATATCGGCTCGCGCTTCACGCTCGAAGACGACTCCTTCGAGACGATCAAGGCAAACGTGCTCGGTGAATTGCGAAAGCAGATTCGTCCTGAGTTGCTCAACCGCATCGACGAGACGATCGTCTTTCATCGGCTTGGCAAAGAGCACATCCGCAAAGTTGTCGATCTCCAGATCGCCCGTTTTGCAAAGCGTTTGCTGACGCGCGAGCTCACCCTGCAGATGACGGATGCCGCGAAGGATTGGCTCGGCGAGATCGGCTACGACGCGATCTATGGCGCACGCCCTCTCAAGCGCGCGATTCAGAAATACGTCGAGAACAAGCTCGCCGAGGATCTGCTGCGCGGCGCCTATTTGCCGGGCGACACCATCGTCGTCGACCACGCCAGCGGTGCGGATGCACTCGTCTTCAAGAAGGGCGCAACCGAGACGCGCGCAGAGGCCTGAGAGATCGGAACTCGCTCATAGCGAGATATGAACTCAATCGTAGATGAAGACCGCCTCGGCGGTCTTTGTCTTTGGTCAGCCGTGACGCGCCAAGGACTACGCTACGCTCTGCACCACATGCTCTCTTCTGTTGGCTTGGGCCTGCTCAAAGGCCTCCTTGTCGGTGCCCTGCTTGGGGTTGGCCTGACGTATGGCCTTCGCTGGTCGATGCCGGAGTCCTCGCTCCTTGGCTACCTCGCGGCGATCGCTGTGGGCGGCACGACGGGTGTGCTTGCGGGGCGTGCGCCGTGGCGTGAGGGCGCGTGGCTTGAGGCGCTGATCAAGTGCGTGCTGGGTGCGGCGATCGGCCCCGGCCTTTACTGGCTCGCCTGCCAATACCTGAGCGCGGCATTGCCCTCGTTCATCACCAATGCGCTGCACGTGCCGACCTCCGTGCGTGAGGGCGATGCGCCGCTCTCGTGGGTCGCGTTTGCACCTGCGCTGCTCGGCGCCGTGGGCGTGTTGCTCGGCCTTGTGATCGAGCTCGACCACGCCTTCGGTGGCGATGACGACCAATCAGGCAAGCCGAAGGCGAAGAAGAAGACGGATGTCTTTGCAGACACCGAGAGTGATGCGCAGTCGACCAAGCCGTCGAAGCGCCTGCATGAGCGACGCGACTGAAGGAGAGACCGACATGACGAAGCCACAACAACAACAGATCCACCTTGATGGAAAAGTAGCGATCGTGACGGGCGCAAGCCGCGGCATCGGCGAAGCGATCGCACGCTCGTATGCACGCGCAGGCGCGAAGGTGGTGCTTGCCTCGCGCAAGATCGATGCGCTCCACGAGGTGCAGAAGAAGATCGAGGCTGAGGGTGGCGAGGCGTTCTCGATCGCGTGTCACACGGGTGACAGAGCGCAGGTGGAAGGCCTTGTGGCGCAAGCGGTTGAGCGCTTTGGCAAGGTCGATGTGCTCGTGAACAACGCAGCGACAAACCCCTTCTTCGGCCCGATGATGAGCATCGAAGAGTCGGCGTGGGACAAGACCTTCGATGTGAACGTGAAGGGCTATTTCAACGCGACGCGTGCGCTCGTGCGTCACCTTCAAGCGCGCAAAGCGCCGGGCGCCATCGTGAATGTTGCGTCGGTCGCGGCGCAGATGGCGATGCCGCTTCAGGGCGTCTACGCGATGACGAAAGCGGCCGTGGTCTCGATGACCAAGACGCTCGCGATGGAGCTTGGCTCCGAGAACATTCGCGTGAACGCGATAGCTCCCGGGCTTGTGGATACGAAGTTCGCCTCCGCGCTGACGACGAATGACGAGATCAAGAACATGGTGCTCTCGCGCATGGCGCTGAAGCGCATCGCCGAGCCTGAAGACATCGCGGGCCTCGCACTTCTTCTCGCGAGCGATCAGGGCGCCTACATCACGGGCGAGTGCGTGGTGATCGACGGCGGCTGGACGATCGGCTGAAGTGGCGCGCAGCTTGCTGTGCGGGTCGATACGCCTCTAGGAGAGCCAACGTGAGCCATTCATCGACCCGCCAGATCGCACTTCGCGCCGCCATCGCTGTCACAGGGCTTGCGCTTCCCGGTTGTTACGGTGCGAACCAAAATCAAGGTGATGCGGGCCCGCAGGTAGACGCCGTCGTGGTCGCCGATGCGTACTGCGATTTCATTGCACCACCGACCAACCAGCCCGGTTGTGAGGGCTGCGGCTTTAGCTGGAACCCCTCGACGTCGTCATGCATCGCCGCGGTGCCCGGCCCCTTCGTTCCACCGTCGCTTGAGGTCTGATCTCCGCGAAGCATGAGCCCGTGGGTGTGTGGGTGCCTGCTCAGTCGCACACGCTTGAGCGACAGCGCTCACCGCCATCGCAGGCGCGGCCGCAGGCTCCGCAGTCGGAGTTCGTCGAGCGCGTGTCGGTCTCGCAACCATCCTCGTAGCGGCCGTTGCAATCGCTGCGGTTCGATTCGCAGAGGAGGCGACAGGTGCCAGCAACGCAGAGGCCCGTTGCGTGACTTGGGTTCCCGCAGGAGGGGCTGCATGTCACGGGTGTGGTCGCGTCCGGTGAGCCCGCATCGGGCGTCGAAGGCAATGTCCCGTCGAAGACGATGAGCTCACTTGGGGCGATGCTCACGGAGCGACATGCGCCGCCTGCGCAGCTTTGATTGTCTGAGCAACTGACGCTGCGACAGCGCGCATCGAGGGAGAGATCCACCCGCAGCGTGCGGCCCTCTTGCAACGTGACTTCCGCGTCGCGTGTGACGATCACCGAATCGCGTAGGCGAGCTCGCACACGAATGTGAATCGGCCCAAGCGGGCCACTGCGATGCACAACGCCGAGCGTGGCTGGCAGGTTTGTCGAGGAGGAGATCGCGGCCATGCGATGGCCCATCGATCCGCTCGGTGAGGTGATGTCGATCTCGATCTGGTCGAGCTCGGAGGGCACGCGAAGTGAGGTCTCTGTCACGACGACTAGCTGCGTGAGCGGGCGTACGTTGCAGCCGATGCAAGCGAGCGTGAGGGCCCATCCAAGGGCGCGAAGAAGACGTTTCATCGGTTGATCTCCACGGTGCCAAGTGAGCCGCCATAGGGTGATGGCGAGGACGAAGAGGTGAGCACGACAGCGAGGGTCACAGCGCCGATCGTGACGAGCACGCCACCCCCAATGCCGAGCCCAAGCCAGAGGTTTGTGTCGCTCTCTCTCGGTGAGGATGCGGGCTCGATGAGACGCGGCAGGGCCGGTCGCGAAGAGGACGCACGCGTGTCTTCAAGCACAACGCGCGTGTGCCCTCCGCGTGTGAGTCGCAACGTGTTGCGCGCGATCGGCTCTCCCGCACGCTCGAGCAAGATCGTGTGCGTTCCTGGCTGAAAGCGCATCGTCTCGTGAAGCTGCGCGATGGGCCTGCGGACGCCATCCACACGAAGCGTTACGCCGTCGGTCGAGCCCGCATACGTCACTTCAACCTCCGCGATCTGCAATCGCTCAGAAGCAGCAGCGGCAGAGGCCTCCGCGCGAAGTACAGGGTCAACACCCGCACGGTCCGCGACGCGCTCAAGCACCTCGATGGCCTCGATGGATTGATTCGTGTGCGTCAGCGCGAGGCCAAGGTTGAACTCGATGACGTTCGATGGATGTGCTGCGAGCGCGGCGCGAAAACGTGCGACGGCCAGGGGCCACTGCGCTTCATCCGCGAAGGCAACGCCCTCCTCGAAGAGCCCACGTGCCGCGTCTTGCGCAACCCCAACCGCGGGGCTCCACAGACAGAGAAGCAAGAGTGCGCACGCGCGATAGGCCATGCCCTGTGTGAGCACAGGATGTGCCGCGTCGTAGGCATCGCGTTCTTGGTCCGCAGTGCGGCAATTCGCATCAGCGGCGAGATCCAATGGGTCACGCAGTGAGCGCCCAACCGATCCAAGACGCGGCCACCACAGCGCATGTGGCCGCACCCATCTGAAGGCCGTAGCTGCGCGTTCCCGAGGTGAATGCGAGCACGACCTTGGTGAGCGCGTTGGAGCTCAGGCAGGCGAGCACGCCCACCACGGCAACGCTCTCGGTGATGCCGCCAGCGGCTTCGACGTTGGCAACGGAGGCCGCGGACGCATGGGCGTCCGCGAATGCCGCAAGGGTGGCCATCGCAATCACACCGCCATCTCCCAGCGCGAGGCGCGCGAAGGTGCTGAGCACGCTGACACCCGTCACGAGCGCGACAAAGAGGAAGGCGCCGCGGAGGTTCAGTGCGTGCTCTGGAAGCTTGTCCGCAGTCTTCTCCTTGGCTGCGCGATAGGCGTAGACGCCTGCGATGAGGAGCGCGACGGAAGCGCCTGCGCCAAGGGGGATGAGGAGGTGCTGTGCGAGCTCAGGGCTTGCCGTCGAGACAACCAAGAAGAGCTGCACGAAGGTCGCGACGGTCGAGGCTGTGCCTGCGGCGATCGCGCCCTTGGCTTGTGTCGGCTCGCGCCTCGCCTGGCTGCCCATGGCAGCGATCGTTGCGGAGGACGAGACAAAGCCTGAGGCCAAGCCTGCGATGGCCATTCCCCATCGCGCGCCAAAGACGCGCCGCGCCACGTGAGCCCCGAGATGCACGCTGAGGATCACCACCACAAGGCGCCAGAGCACGAAGGGATTGATCACGTTCCACGGGTCGACAGCGCGATCGGGCAAGAGAGGAAGTGCCACGAGCGCCGCGCCTGCGACGATCAGCGCATCGCGCAATTCCGCGGGCGAGAGCACCTCCTGCACGACAGCGTGAATGTGTGTGCGAAAGGCGAGAAGGAGCGCTGCGGTGATGCCAATCGCGAGCGACAACATGGGCTCGGAGATCGCGAGCGCACCCAACCCAAACGTGAGCATGAGCGCGACCTCGGTGGTGAGGCCCGGGTCGGTGCGCTCGCCGAGCGCATAGGAAACCAACGTGGCCGCGATGATGCCCATCGCGAAGGCCGCGAGCGTCCATGGCTGTTCGAGCAACACGCCAACGGCGCCGAGCAAGCTCACGATGGCGAAGGTGCGAATGCCCGCGCTCTGATGCGTTCGCGGCCCTCGCTCAACAGGCTCCGTGCCCTCGCGATGATGTGCCTCCTCGGCGTCGCGCACAGCACGACGTTGCTCGCGCTCCGCGCCAATCACGAGGCCGACAATCAGGGCGATGGCGACACGCAACTCCACGCGCTCGAAGACTTCATTCATGACATCACGCTACCTCCATCGAGCATCGCGTGTGCCGCATCGCATGCGGTGTCTCCCTGCAATCGCCTTGGTTTGAACGGGTCATTCGCGACGCAGTTGCGGCAATTTGCACCATGAAATGCGCTGCAATTGGCAGCACAGGGATGGCCTCACGGTTGCTGAGTGGGTCGCGTGGCTATGCCCCTACAGATCTTGCGAAACGGGACGCAGCGTTGGGCGCCTCAGCGGGGCGCGTACATTCTTGGTGGCAAGTACCAGCTCGAGAAGCCGATCGGCGAGGGTGGCATGGGCTCGGTCTGGCGCGCGCATCAGGTCGCATTGCAGCGGCCCGTCGCGGTGAAATTCGTGAAGGTCGACGAGCCTCATATGGTGGAGCGCTTCCTTCGCGAGACGCGCGTCGCGGCATCGATTCGCAACCCGCATGTGATCGACATGCTCGACTTCGGGACGACACCCACGGGGCAGCCCGTGCTCGTGATGGAGCTCTTGGAGGGAGAGAGCCTTGAAGACGTTCTGATGCGACGTGTGCTGACCGTGCGCGAGGTTGTGAGCGTCATGACGCAGGTGCTGATCGCACTCGAGGCGGTTCACTCCGCGGGCATGGTTCACGGTGACTTGAAGCCCGCGAATGTTTTTCTCTCGCATGACGGCACCGAAGAATCCTTCGTGCGGCTCATCGACTTTGGCATCGCGTATTCGCTCGACCCCGCCTCGAATCTGCGACGCGGCCGCAATGGCACCGACCTGCGCACGATCTGCGGCACGCCCGAGTACATGGCGCCAGAGCTCGCTGAGTGTCTTCCCGATGTCGATGCGCGCGCGGATGTGTACGGGGCCGGTGTGATGCTCTACGAGCTCTTCGCAGGGGTGTTGCCCTTCGAGGCAGAGCACTCCGGCGCAACGCTGTTCAAGGTGATGGATGGCAAGTACGTGCCCTTGGTCGCGTTGCGTCCCGACATCCCCGCACTCGCCGCGATCGTGACAAGCGCGATGGCCCGCGACCGTGCAGACCGTCCTCAGACAGCACACGCCCTGCGCATCCTCCTGCTTGAGTCGATGTCCATGATTTCCGGCGCTTTCAGCCTGCTCGCCACGGAGCCGCACACACAAGAGAGGGCTGCCACGAGCGCGCGGCAGCTGCTGGAGACGCTGCCTGAAATG
Organism: Sandaracinaceae bacterium; assembly: GCA_044373065.1. Lineage (GTDB taxonomy): Bacteria > Myxococcota_A > Polyangia > Polyangiales > Sandaracinaceae > JAFLCL01. The sequence continues at coordinate 39,962 of JBILQT010000003.1, read as the reverse complement.
TCGCCCTCACCGTGGAGCGCGCAGTGGTTTCGATGGGCACTCGCCTCCGTGATTCTTGGTGGCATCACCGTGCTCGGCCTCCTCGTCTCGTACGCTGATGTGCCCCTCATCGAGGCGTCCGCACCGCCGGTCGAGGTACCCGCTGCGTCGCCTCTCGTAGTCCCCGCCGCACCTGCCCGCGCACGCGTTGAGCTTGAGATCGTGGAGCCCGAGATCGCCCCGGTGGTCGTGCCATCGACCTTCTCGCCGGATGCGGCACCGACCGCCGAGGCACATCGCGCGCGCGTACCGATGCCCGTGCAAGCCGAGGTGCCAGAGCCACCACGTCCACGTGCGCCTGGGTTGCGTCGCGACCTTGATTTCTAAGGCTGCGCGGACGTGATAACCCGATGGCAATGATCGCCCCCGAGCCACCGCACACAGAGTTCGAGAGAGCAGAGCCGATCGAGACCCAAGAGAAGCCCGAGCCAGCGGAGAAGGAAGGCTCGCTGCTCTTTCACGTGGCGCTTGTGACGGGCCTCATCCCGCTCACCTCGCTTGTCTTTGCGTGGATTGGATGGTCGCGTCTTCAAGGTGATGAGCGTCCGTGGGCCTATCGCATGGTCGCACTCGCGGGCCTGGATTCGATGGCGATGATCTCGTTTGTGATCGCCGGGATCATCGCGGCGCAGAGCCTTCCCAGTCTCACCGCACCCGCGCCCACAGGCTCAGGCCTGCGTCCACGCATCGGCGTGATGCTCGAGGATGCCGAGACGCCGCCCGGTGCGCGCGTGATGCAGGTGATGCCTGGCTCGCCTGCGATGGCAGCGCACCTTCAGCATGACGATGTGATCGTGCGCGTCGGGGATCACGCAGTCGCCTCACGCGATGATGCAATGACGCAGATCTCAAGCACGACGCGGCCCTCGGCGACGGAGCCTTATGCAACCTTAAGGTTGCACGTCGTCCGTGGCGGCCATGAGCTTGATGTCGACGTCGTTCCCTCGACCGACCCCTTTGGCGCACCGCTCGATGCAGAGGCCTGTCGTGACGTGCAGCCGAGCATGGAGGCCGTGCGCTCGACGTTGATGAGCCGCGCGTTCTGGATTGGCTCGGTGACGCTCCTCAGCGTGCTCGCGATCTTGGTCGCCTGGGGACGCAAGAAGGGCGTCTCCATCGCCGCGAGCCTGTCCGTGCTTGGCCCCTTCATGGGCGTGCTCTTCTTCTCGCCCGTGCTCGCTGCAGGGCTGGTCGGTGTGCTCTGCCCGCTCCTTCATGGCGTCGATGTGCGGCTGGAGACGATCGATCTCTTCACGACCGAGATCGTGCTCGTCCTCTCTGCGTTGATGCTCCTCTTCGCGCAGCGAAAGCTGGGCGCGCATGTGGAAGACGCAGTGCCAAAGCGCAGCTTCCTGCTCACCCTCGCGCAGTCGATTGGCTACGTCTTTGTGTGGATGCCGCGCGCGCTTGTGCTGACGGCGCCCTTTGCCGCAGCGATGGCGGGCACGCAGCTCGAGAACGCACCGATTGCCGAGGTGCTCCTTGGCGCGCGACGCACCTTGCTCGATGGCGCACTGATGTTCGCCTCGGCCGCGATCCTCGCGCCCATTGCCGAGGAGGCGCTCTTTCGCGGCGTGCTGATGCCGCACCTGAGCCGCCTCACCACGCCCTTCCGCGCAGTCTTTGCAACGGCCTTTCTCTTCGGCATCTTGCACATCGGCGGGCACGGGCCGCTCTTTGTCGGGCCGATGTTCTTGGGCGCAGTGCTCGGCTGGTCACGCTTGCGTTCGCGCGGCCTCTACGCGCCGATTGCGCTTCACATGATGCTGAATGGTACGGCGACCCTCATGGCGCTCACGCTCGGGATTGAATAGCGGAACTATTGCAATACTATCTGCAGCATATTGCAACAGTACACAATCGTTGAGGCGCGTGGCATAGCTCACGCGCCTCAACCTCATGACGAGCTTGGTATCAGGCAGCCGTTGAGGCCTTCGAAGGCGCCATCAGCGGGTAGACAAAGCCGGCCAACGCAGCACCCGCGATCGGTGCGACCCAGAAGAGCCAGACCTGCTGAATCGCCCAGCCGCCCACGAAGATCGCTGGGCCCACGCTGCGCGCGGGGTTCACCGAGAGGTTCGTGACGGGGATGCCGATGAGGTGAATCAGCGTCAATCCAAGGCCGATGGCGATCGGTGCAAAGCCCGCAGGCGCGCGTGAATCCGTCGCGCCCAAGATGATGATGAGGAACATGAAGGTGAGCACCACCTCGGCCACGGCAGAGGCCAAGAGCGAGTAGCCGCCCGGCGAGTGCTCGCCAAATCCGTTCGAGGCAAAGCCGCCTGCAAGGCTGAAGTCCGCGTTACCGCTCGCGATCACATAGAGCACGCCCGCGCCTGCAATCGCACCAAGCACCTGCGCCACGACATAGGAGGGGATCTCCTTGGCGGGGAAGCGCCCAGCGACCGCGAGGCCCACAGATACGGCAGGATTTAAATGACATCCAGATATGTGGCCAATCGCGTAGGCCATGGTCATCACGGTCAAACCGAACGCGAGCGAGACACCCAAGAGGCCGATGCCAACGTTCGGAAATGCAGCGGCCAACACGGCGCTGCCGCAGCCTCCAAAGACCAGCCAGAAGGTGCCGATGAACTCAGCGGTCAGACGATTTGACAGGGGCATGCAGGATCTCCTCGCTGCCCTCAGATGACCGCAACAAACGCGATCGGGGAGCAGCGAGGCCCGCTCAGCAAGAAGCGCGCTGCAACGCTTTCACTCTGTTTTCAGAGCACGTTGCATGCGCGCCTGTGGGCAGGTCCCATCACATTCCGCCGCGAACTCTGGCTCTACGCGACAAAGCCCTTCCACTTGCCCATGTAGCCCACAAAGCCTGGGCTCAAGCCTTCGGCTTCGAGGTGCGCCGCGGTGAAGGGTGCACGCGCGACTTCTTCACCCCGCGCAACGCGCAGCGGCCAGTCGTGGTTTCCGATCGCGGAACGTCCGAGCGCGACGGCATCGGCACCCAGCGCAAGCTGCGCCTCGGCCTCCTCACGCGTCCAGATCGCTCCCGCAACAACAAGCTTCGCGTCGCTCCCAAGCTCCTTTCGAAAGAACGCAGTCGGGTGCACCTCGGGGTACTTCGTCGTGTTGTGCGCCGCACGCCAGAGCGAGAGATGAAGGACATCCACGCCGTCCTCCAAGAGCCACTTCGCGACCTGCAAGGTCTCGTCGAGATCAAGCCCTTTGGCTTGTCCGAAATCCTCCGGTGAGAGGCGCACGATGAGCGCGACGTCCGGTGCGGCCTTGCGAACAAGTCGCGTCACCTCACGCAAGAGGCGCGCACGATGCGCGAGCTTTCCGCCCCATGCGCCCTCGCGTCGATTGAATGTCGTGCTCAGAAACTGCGAGAGCAGATAGCCGTGTGCGCCATGCAGCTCGAGCGCTTGAAAGCCTGCCTTCGCGCAGCGTGATGCAGCCGCACCGAAGGCTGCGATCGCCTCATCGATGTCCACGAGCGTGGCCTCGCGTGCGACCTCTTTGCCTTGTTCCACAAGGGAACTCGCGCTCCACGGCAGGATGCCGCTCACACTTGGGTCTGCGCGATGGCCGCCATGAAAGAGCTGCACACTGCCGATCGACCCCGCGTCTTGAATGCGTGATGCGAGCCTCGTGAGCCCGGGGATCATCGCGTCGTCATGCACGCCAAGCTCGCCTGGCCAGGCCTTGCCATCCTGCGAGACGAAGGCTGCGCACGTCGTCACAAGGCCAAAGCCGCCGTCGGCGCGCATGCCCAGAAAGCGCGCCTCTTGCTCGGAGCAGGTGCCGTCTTGGTGGCTCTGCATGTTGGTGAGTGGCGCGAGCCAGATGCGGTTCTTCGCCGTGATGGAAGGGCGCAATGCGAGGGGCGAGAAGAGGTCAGTCATCGTCTTTCTTTCGTGATCGAGAGGGGCTGCTCCAGCCCGCACGCCAAAGGGGCGTCGTATTCAAATCCGCACGCGCCACAAGCAAATCCGCGCCACCGAGCACGCCCTTCATCGTCACCGTGTTCGTCTTCTGATGAAGCGCGGTGACGACGAAATGGCAGCGGCGATCCTCGCTCGGGTCCTCCTCAGCGTCGTCTGGCCGAGGGGGCAAATGGCGCGTCCACTTGCTGCCAAGAAGGTGCTTGGTGTTCATCTCAGAAGGGCAGTGTGGTGCCGTCGAAGGAGTAGAACTGGCCACTTTCGGACATGCCAATTCGGTCCATCAGCGCGACCAATTGCGTCGAGCTCTCGCCGACCGTCAGTGGTGCACTGGAGCCGCCCATATCCGTCTGCACCCAGCCTGGATGAAGCACGATCGAGGCGATCTTCTTTGGCTTGAGCTCAAGCGCCAGACAGCTCGAAGCCATGTTCAGCGCGGCCTTCGACATGCGGTACGCGTACGCGCCGCCCGAGGTGTTGTCGCCGATCGAGCCCATCCGCGAGCTCACGTGAAAGACGCGCGCGTCCTTCGATTGGCTGAGCTGCGGAAGAAAGGCGCGCGTCACGACGAGGGGTGCCGTCGAGTTTGTCGCGAAGACTTTCGCAGCGAGTGCGGCATCGAAGGCCTCGAGGCTCTCCCACGGGCTTGCGATGCCCGCGTTGTTGATGAGGCGATCGAAGGTCACGCCGCTGAGCTCGGAGGCGAGAGAGCGCACGGCCTTCTCGTCGGTCACATCGAGTGCGTGCACATGCACGTGTGCGTGCTTTTTCGCGAGTGCGGCAAGTGCCTCTGCGCCCTTCGGATCACGCGCTGTGACGTGCACGGTGTCTCCGCGCTCGGCGTAGAGCGTGACGAGTGCGAGACCGATTCCACGATTGCCACCAGTGAGCAGGATGTTCATGCACGCGACTCTGCTCGCGCTTGCGTGAGGCGCCAAGGCGTACCTGCCAACTCTTCGCGTAAGCTCGCGCGATGGATGAAGACGAACGTGTTCGCCTCGCGCGCGCAGGCCTTCAGCAGCTCGATCACCTCGAAGATTTTTCGCTCCGTGAGGCGGCCGAGTCGAAGATCAAAGACACCGTGAACGGCGTCACCGAGGCCGCGATGCTCAAGGCCGCGCGCATGCTCATGCCACGCGCAAAGGCCGCAGCTGCAACCGCGCGTGCGACCGATTCCACCGTGCGCGCACTCGGCCTCTCGCACCTTGAGGGCAACCCGCGTGAGCTGGAGAAGGCGCTCGATCATGTGATCCGCGAAGAAGAACGCGTTCGCTTCGACACGCAGCTCAAGATGGCGTTGCTCGACAACGAGCGCGCGATTGCCGATGCCAAGGCCAAGCGCGACACCTCGATGCTCAACGCCTCACGCGGTGAGGTGCATGCGATTGCGCGCGGTGCGCGTCAGACCTTCCCGGGGCTCTCGAAACAATTCGCCACACTCGTATTCGCTTGTGCAGAGCTGCTTGAGGCGCTCGAGGCGCATGGCGAGGGATCACGCACGTTGACGAAGGAAGAGCTGCACCACAAAGCGGCCTTGCTCCAGAAAATCAGCGCCCTCTTGGCGCCGCATGCGGCCGAGAGTCTCGATGGTTTTGTGAAGCACATTCTCCGCGCCGCAGAGGCCTCCGCTGTGCATCTTCAGAGCAAATGACGAGGGAACCCATGGAACGTGAATTCGATATTGTCCTTTTTGGTGCGACTGGATTTACGGGGCAGCTCGCCGCCGATCACCTTGTGCGTCATCACCTCAAAGAGGGCTTGAAGCTGGCGCTTGCGGGACGCGATCAGAAGAAGCTTGAGCGCGTGCGTGAGGACGTAACGAAGACCGATCCTGCAGCCGCAAGCCTGCCCATCCTCGTCTGCGATGCGAACGATGAGGCGGGCCTCACGAAGGTTGCCGAGCGCACCAAGGTGGTGCTCACGACGGTTGGCCCCTATGCGAAGTACGGCGAGAAGCTCGTCGCGGCATGCGCCAAGAGCGGGACGCACTACGCCGACCTCACGGGCGAGGTGACCTTCATGCGCCGCATGATCGATCAGCATCACGCAACAGCGCAGCGCACGGGCGCGCGCATCGTGCACACCTGTGGCTACGACTCGGTGCCCTCGGATCTGGGCACATGGCTCGCGGTGCGCGAGTACCAGAAGCGCTTTGGCGAGCTGCCCGAGGCGGTGCTCCACGCAGCCGGTGAATCACGCGGGGGCGCGAGCGGAGGCACGATCGCGAGCATGCTCTTTCTGATGGAAGAGGCCGAGAAGGACAGGAGCATTCGCAGGCTCTTGGCGAACCCCTACGCGCTCGTGGATGGCCCCAAAGGCCACGACAAAGGCGACCCGATGGGCGTTGTCTTTCGCACCGAGCTCGGCCTCTGGAGCGGCCCCTTTGTGATGGCCGCAGTGAACTCACGCGTCGTGCGCCGCACCAACGCATTGCTCAAGAGCGAGGGCCATCCGGGCTACGGCGATGCGGGCTACACCGAGTGCATGAGCACCGGAAAGGGCGCGAAGGGTTTGGCCGCAGCGACGGCGCTCACGGCCGGCATGGGCGCCGGATTGCTCGTGCTCGGGATCGGCGCATCAAGGCGTTTCGTGGCGAAGCAATGGCTCCCCAAGCCCGGCGAGGGGCCGAGCGCCGAGCTTCAGCGCAAAGGATTTTTCGTCTCACGCATCGCAGCAACAGGCCGTGCGGGCATGACGAAGGTGACGATGCGCGGCGAGGGTGACCCTGGCTACGCAGCAACCGCGCGCATGATCGGCGAGAGCGCGATGTGCCTCGCGAAGGACAACCTCGACGCGCCCGGTGGCGTGCGCACCCCTGCTTCCACCATGCCCGAGCAACTGCTCGCACGCCTGAAGGCACAGCGCTTCACGTTCGACGTGAAGTGAATCATATCGCATTCGTATATAATTCATATTGCGATAGCGTCACAACTTTGATCTCGCACTGAGACTCCACATCATGGAAGGTCACGATGCTCGCACCCGTCATCGCCCTCGCACTCTGGACGCACCTCATCTGGGTGTGGATGTACGCGACGCGCCTGCCCGCGATGCGCAAAGCGCGGATGAAGCCTGATTCCTTCGCACCGCGCGGCCAGCAGATGTCGCAGCTGCCTCCCGAGGTGCGCTGGAAGGCCGACAACTACAACCATTTGATGGAGCAGCCGACCGTCTTCTACGCCGTCGCGATCTCGCTCGCGGTGCTCGGGGATACGACCTCCATCACGCTTGGCTTGGGCTGGGCTTACGTCGCGCTGCGCGTGGTTCACAGCCTCGTGCAGACCTTGATCAACAAGATCGAAGTGCGCTTCGCCCTCTTCGCGCTTTCGTCTCTCGTGCTCATTGCGCTCACCATTCGCGCAGCGCTCCTCGTCTTCTGAGGCGACCGCTCAAGCGCAAGAATCGACGCCTCAGCCCGCACGGCCACTCGCGATGCCGCAGGCCTGCTCATGCTGAGCGATGCGCTGCCTCTTCCTCTGCCTCGCCCTCACCTTCACCGGATGCGTTGGATCGGAATGCGATGCGAGCCGCAACCTCGAACACGTGGAGCGCCTTGGCACCATCGAGGTTCACGAGTCGGTTCGCATCACCTCCTGCTTTCTCGAGCCGACCTACGAGCACGTCGTCTCGGTGCGCGACACCTTCTTGGGCGATGCGCGCGTGCTGGACCGCTACACCAACGAAGCGCCAAGCGCGCGGACTCACATCACGCGCGTGGGGAGCGTCCTTGCGATCAGCGCTGGCGCCTCGCTCTACCTTGTCGATCTCTCCGCAACTGCATCGCTGGAGGAAGCGCCCATGCACTCGTTCATGCCCGCCCAAGCGCTCGACATCTCAAGGTGGGGCGACGTCCAGTACGAGCACGCACCCACGCTCTCGATCGAGGCATCCGGCTGGACGCTCCGCTACCAGAGCGACACCGGGCCGCTCGAATTTGTCTCGCACGATCGCGGCGAGAGCTTCGTCCTCAGAGCTCGATCACGTCGCCCTGCGCGGGGATCGTGATGTTCTCTTGGCCCATCACCGTGAGCTTCTCCTGCAGCGTGCGCTGAGGCGCCGGCTCGCCATGCACGAGCGCCACGCGGCCCACGCCGCCCTTCTTGCGGATGTCGTGCACAAAGCCGATGAGCTCGTCTTGTCCCGCATGCGCCGAGAAGCCGTTGAGCACCTGCACCTCGCAGCGTCGATCGCGCTCCACGCCGTAAATCTTCACCTTTGTGCGCTTCTCCACGAACCTGCGACCGAGCGTGTGCTGCGCCTGAAAGCCCACGATGACGACGGTGTTCCACATCTCTTCGACGGCCATGCGCAGGTGATGCAGCACGCGACCCGACTCGCACATGCCGCTCCCCGCGAGGATCACCATCGGCCTCTTGTCGGCACTCACGGCCTTCGACTCCTCCACATCCGAGACATAGCGAAGGTGGTCGAACTCGAAGGGTGAATGCCCGCCCTTCATCTGGTCGCGAAGGTCTTGGTCGTAGCAATCCGGATGCATGCGGAAGACCTCGGTGACCTTCACCGCAAGGGGTGAATCCACGACGACCGGGATGCTTGGGATCTCACCCTTCTTCGAGAGCGAGCGCAGCGAGAGGATGATCTCTTGTGCACGCTCAAGCGCGAACGTCGGGATGATCACCTTGCCGCCACGGTGCGCCGTCTTGCGCACGATCTCTCCGAGCACCGCATCCATCTCACTGCGCGGAGGATGAACACGGTCGCCGTACGTGCTCTCCAAGAGGAGCAGATCCGCGCGCTCAGGCACCTCTGGGTCACGCAGGATCGGCATCTCTTTGCGGCCCAAATCGCCCGAGAAAACAAGGCGTTTCGTCTCTGCGCCCTCACGCACATCGAGCTCAACGATCGCGCTTCCGAGCACATGCCCCGCATCGAGATAACGCGCGCGTATGCCAGGCGCGACATCGAACCAATGGTGGTAGGGCACGGCCACCATGCACTCGAGCATGCGCACGACATCCTCGGTCGTGTAGAGCGGCTCGACGGGGTCACTCTCGATCTCACCCGCCTCGATGCGCTTGTTCAGATAGCGCGCATCCGACTCTTGAATCATCGCCGCGTCTTCGAGCATCACCGCGCAGAGATCGCGCGTGGCTGGCGTGCAGAAGATCGTCCCGCGAAAGCCACGACCGGGGAGCATCGGCAATGCGCCGGAGTGATCGATGTGCGCATGCGAGAGCACCACCGCATCGAGCTCGCGTGGCTCAAAGGGAAGATGCTGATTGCGCTGAATGGTCTCGCCACGTCGCCCTTGATAGAGCCCGCAATCGAGAAGCACTTTGGCCTCTGCACCCTCCACCAAATGCATCGAGCCCGTGACCGTCTGAGCCGCACCGAGAAAGTGAACGCGCATGCCCTAGCGTAGCGCAGCCAGGTCTGCGGCCGTGGCCTCGTGGGAGAGCGCGTACGCGAGCGGGAAGGCGAGCGGAATCGCCGCCGTGAGCAGGCCTGCAAGGAGCGCCAACGCCGAAGTCACGAGCGCCTTCTTTCGCCACGCGGGCTCGTCCTCGTTCTCCACATCTTGAAGTGTGAGCGTCTGCATCGTTCGATGCGGGCCCTCACCTATTTCGATACGATTCAAATATGCGCGCCATGTGCCGGGGGTGACAGGAAGCTCGGCGCGCGCTTCTCGTGTCTCGCCCTTCGCGTTCACGAAGGTTGCGGTGCCGTCCGAACACGCTGTCACGCGCACCAACTCCCAGCTTCGACGCGCACGCTGCAAGAGCGCCAAGCCGACGAGCACGCGCAACGCACCTGCGACGCGGTCGGCGGTGAGCACGACGAGAGGCGCGAAGAAGAGTCCACCGAGGCCCGCGAAACCGACGGTGAGAACAAGCGCGACGAAGGCGAGAAGCCAGCGCCAGGGCCGCGTCAGCGAGAAGACGATGGGGCGCCCAACACGGCGCGCATCGATGACACGCCCCAGCAAGAAGGGTGTGACGCCGAGTGCGAACGCCAGAGGCCAGAACGCAGACGTTGCAGCGCGCGGATGCCCGGTGAACCCCGCAAGACGTACAGCGACGTACATCACGGCCACAAACGCTGCGCCCTGAATGAAGCCCAGTACAGCGCCCGTCGGCTCGGGAGCCCTCACGTGCGCGCTCAGAAGAGCCGCCCAAAGAAGAGCAGGTTGCCGATCAGCGCGAGCATCACGCCCACGAGGCCAAAGCCCACCATCGCCATGCCTGCGACGGCTGGTGCGCGCTTGTCGCGTACGACCTCGTGATCGATGCCCGTGAGGAGCATGAAGAGGCCCGCCGGGAAGAGGTATCCGACCACGATGAAGATGAAGGGATAGGCCTCTTGCCGTGCGTAGACCTCGTAGACGTTGAACGCGGCGAGCACGCCCGCGACGATCAATGCGAAGACTCCTCGAAGGCGTGCTCTCGTCACAACGTCATCCTTGCTTCTCAAGCTCGAGGTTGAGCTCGTCGCAGAGATAGCGCGCTTCTTCTTCGGTGATGGCGGAGAGCACGCGCATGGGCCTCTTGTCTTTGTGGATCACGCGCACTTGGTACTGCTCCTGACCGTTGTTCTTCCAGCTCTTCTGCACATCGAAGCTGCTGATGTGCTCACGCGGGATCGACCTGGAAGGCCAAGGAATTGGGCCCGATTGAAGCGTGAACGCCTGCGGAGTGAGCGCGATCGTCGAGCGATTGAAGAGGTGTGCGAGCACCCAATACGGGCCGATCACGCCGAGCCAGACATGCGGCAGAAGAAGCGTGAGAAACCCGGCTCCGCCCTGGCGCAAACCAGCGATCACGAAGCTGCCGCAGACCGCATCCCAGAAGAGAAAGAAGAGGACCATGAGGGCGTAGTGCCAACGAAACCAACGGAACGTCCAACGCGCACCAGCCCCCTGACTCACCTGCCGATACGCACTTGGCTGAACCTCTTGCCCCAATGATTCACGTGCCGTGAACGAGGCCGGGATGACCTTCACAGATTCAATACGCGACTCTCTCGCCTTGGATTGATCGATCGAGAAGACCGCGCCACACGTCTCGCAAGCTGCGATCGCCGCAGCCACGTTGACGTTCTTCGCGAGCACCTCAACCCCACACTCACATCGCAGCTTCATGATGGCCTCCTTTGGAAGCGCGTGAGCCCTCACGGTAAGTCGAGCGCCCTCCCCTTCAACGGCCCCGCATCGCAATCGACCTAAGCGCGCGTACGATTTTTCGCGGGCTCTTTCTTCGCGGCAGCCTTCGCATCCGCCTCCTTCACGCGGAACTTCGCGATGCGTGCGATGAGCTTGAGCGGTGGCGCCTCCTCAAGCGGAAAGCGAATCGTGCCTTTGCTGATCTCGTATCCAGCGAGCTCATCACCGAACGCTTCAAGCAAAGGCGCGGTGGTTGGATAGAGCGAGAAGTGCTTCTTCCATCCAGCGAAAAAGAGGATGGCCGAGCCATGCAGCTTGAACGCGGGGATCGCATACGAGATGCACTCTTCCGCCTTCGGCATCGCCTTCTGCAGCGTCGCGCGCACCTTCCTCAGCACGGCTTGTGTCTCCTCGGGCTGCATCGCCAGATAGGCATCGATGGTCGTGGGCTTGGTCATCGGAAGGGCATCGTCGCATGCGTCAACGTGCGTCGACGAGGGCTGCGTCCACGCCCGCATCGCCGGGACAAGAGGTGTTGCAGTGAACGTCGAATCGGACGCCATTCGGTAAAGGTCGGGCCTCCGCAATTCGCTGAGGTGTAGCCGGACACGCGCCGTAGAGACCCGCGGTGAAGTCGTCGTAGAAGAACCCGAACTCGGTCGTTGGGGCAACGCCTGGTGGATGCGCGATCTGCGGCAGCACGCATCGCTCACGCAGAAAGCCATCGCCGTCGTCTTCAGCGTTGATCAACGCGAGTCCAAACTCGGCGCAGTGATGGCCGCCGAATGCAGGCATGCGCACAGTGACTTCGCAGTCGACGCGGCCTTGTGCATCGATGGCAGGTGCACTCGGGAGACAGCAGCTGAAGGAGCGCCCAACCAGCAGCCGGGAATAGTTCAGAAAGTCGCGCGGCTCGGTGCAGAGCGACTCGAGAGTCGACTCGAAGCCACGTGCGCCAAGGGCATCCAGGTGCCCCAGCAGGGCGCGCGGGTAGTGCCCAACGTCCGTGCTGTCATCACACAACGCGTGCGCCTCATCGAAGGGTTGCGGCCCAAGCACTGGACGAAAATCTCCTATTTCAACATTGTACTGATCGGGCACCGCCCCAATGAGCGCGAAGGTCGCTGGTCCTCGCAAGAGGCTTCTCAGCGTCTGCGTTTGAAGCATTGGATCTGAATGACTCTCGTCATCACGATCCGTCGCAATCACGACGACGGCCTCTGTGCTGAACATGGGATGCGCCCTCACAAACGCTTCGACGGCATGCATCGGCGTATTGGGGCCCACAGGCATCCCCAACGCATCATGCACGCGTTGGTATAACGCAGCCTCAAACCATGCGTCCCATGCATGACTTGTTTGCGGCCAGATCGTCAGCATGCCGTCTTCGTCCGGGGCAATGGAGCGCGGGCGCGGCGGTGCTGGAGAGGGCGCGGTCTGGATCAAGGTTCCGTCGGTCGTGATCACAGCCACGCGCAGCACATCCACGTGTGCGAAGTCGATCGCACCATCGCCATCGCGATCGCCTGTCATCAGCGTCCTTACACCCCACATCAAACCATTCGTGAGCGTCTCTGTGCGTCCACTTGGAATGTGCGGGTCGATCACCAAGAGCATCGAGACAACGTCACGCTGTTCATCCTCAAGGTGAACGTCGAACGAGGCGCACTCCTCACGCGTGTGCGATGCGCACGAGGCGAGAAGGAGCATGAACGGCAGGAGGATGCGCGCGTACGTCATGCATCAAGACGCTCGCAGCTCCTTCAAATTCCAATCAGGGATACGCGGGGCAGTTCGGCGTGCGCATGCAGATGGAATCCGAACCTGCAGCACCTCCCGCGGCACAGCATGTCAGGCCTGCAGCGCAGGTACGCGGGTCGTCATCGGGTGGCGTGCGATGACGCTCGCCCCACATGCAGATCTCGCCTTCGCGCGCGATCGTGACGCGCCTTCGTGCACTGCCTTCGATCGTCTCGCGAATCGCGACCGCCGCACCGGGCATGAAGGTGCCAAGGGAGTTTGTGATGCAGATGCCGCGGTTCACATCGGGGCGGGGCAAATCGGCTTCGACGCGGCCGTTGGCGAGAAGACGAATGCGCACCACGAGGCGCTGCTCGCTCAGATCGAGAACGCAGCGTGCGATGTCGGAGCGCGCCGCATCAAAACGTGCACGCAGCTCGGCCAAGCGCACCGCTGGGTCTTCGTGATGGATGCGGAAATCAAAGGTGCGCACGTAGAGCTGCGGGGTGCGCGGTGCGGCCGAGATCGTCTGGCCAAAGGTCTGGCGAAGCGTGTCTTCGAGGCAGGTGCGCAACGCCGGTGCGAGAGACGCGTAGTTCGCATCCGTCACGGAACCATCGAGTGCCAGCGCCCAGGCACCGTCGGGATGCACCACGAGCGCTGCACGCGTCGAAGTCTCGACCCACATCGGGTTCGCGAAGCACGCGTCGAAGTCGATCTGATCGAACTCCGCCTGCAGGTTGCGCGGGGCAGGTCGCGCAGACCGTGGCGCTCGCTGCGCGGAGGCCGGAAGCGCAAACGCGCCCACCACGAGTGTGATGAGCGCGACCTTCGCCGAGATGATGTTTTTCATATCTCGATATGGAATCGATAGTGTTTTAACGGCGCCAGAGGACGTTCGCTGTGCGCACCGCACCGCGGTCGATCACGACCTGCTGATAGCCCTCTTGCATGCGCACATCGCTCGCCTGGCTTCCGTACTGCTGCCAGACGTAGTGCGTGAGCTCGCCAACGGTCAGCGCGTTGTCGCGTGGGTCGCTATCGGCCTCACCGCGGATGCCCATGCGGAGGAAGTGCGAGAGATAGCCGCCCGCTTGGAACTGCCCGGCCACGCCGCTCGTCACGTCTTCTTCGGAGGAGAACATGCCGACCACGCCAGGGCGATTGACGACGTCTTTTGCGAAGCCGCCGGAGAAGCACGAGTCGAGCGTGAAGAGCGTCATGCGCGCGCGGATGGTGCCGATGAGACGGCCCATGTCGTTGTCGAGCATCTCGCCGTCGTAGAGGAAGAGCGTCTCGTCGATGTGATCGAGCTCCTCGGGATCGGTGCTCGGCGTATCGCTCTGGCCGCCGTGGCCTGAGTAGAAGAAGACGACGACATCATCGGGCTGCGCCTCGCGTGCGACACGCTGAATCGCTTGCTGCACTGCGCCTCGGGTCGCGCGTGCATCGGTCAGAAGAATCTCGCGCTCGGGCGTTGTGAGGCCTTGTCCGCGAAGGGCCTCGGCGATCTTCACCGCGTCGTTCGCACACTCCGGGAGATCATTTCCGCCACCTGGATAATCCGAGATGCCGACGGAGATTGCCCACACATGCGTGCCCGCCGTGGCCGCTCCCGGGGGACGCGTCGGTCCACCTGGAACACTCGGTGTGCCTGGTGTGCTGGGCACCGCCGCACCGCCCGCGCCAGGCGTCGCCGTCAGCGAGTATGCGCCCACTTCGCCCGGGCGATACGAGGTCACCATCACATCGTAGTTGCCTGCTTCCGCAGCCGGAATGTCGAGGCCTGCGTTGAGATTGCCCGGCGTGAAATCATCGTTGTCGAACTGATGACCGCTCGGCGATCGCACGATGAGGTACGAGTCAAACGCCGAGGATTCGACGCGAATCGCAACGGGCGCACCGACTGGAAATTGCATCGGATAGCTGTCGTTGAATTCGCCCGACTGAAGCTGGCGATCGCCCTGCGCAAGCGAGCCTCGTTGCTGCTGCGCACCGGCGCTCGCAGGCGGCGCTGCGGGTGGTGTGGGCGTGCCGGGCGTGGGCGTCGCGGGTGGCGTTGCAGGTGCGACTGCGCCCGACCCGCTCGTGCGAATCACGAGCTCATACGCGCCGACCATGCCCGGGCGATACGAGGTCACGAGCACCTGGTGCGGACCAGTCTCGCGCGCGACGTAGTCGAGCCCTGCATTGAGATTGCCGGGCACTTGATCGTCGTTGTCCTGCTGCTGACCACCAGGCGATCGCACGATCAAGTACGTATCGAAGGCCGTCGAGCGCGCCTCGAGATGCACCGTCTGACCTGCGACGAGATTGAGCGTGTGCTCGTCGTTGAACTCACCCGAGGAGAGCGTGCGATCACCCGTCGCAAGCTCACCGCGCTCGATCGTCTCTCCTGCCCCTGCAACCGCAGGCGTGCTCGACGCCACCGTGTCGCGGCTCGTCAACGCCTTGAGTTCGTAGGCACCCGTCTCGCCCGCGCGGTAGCTCGTCGCGATGATGCGATACGTGCCGGCAACCGCCTGAAGGTCGACCTGCGCATCGTGAGTTCCGTTCGAGTCGTCGTTGCGCTGCTCGGTACCATCCGGCGCTTGCACAACGAGGTAGCTGTCGATCGCGCGCGACTCCATGCGAAGCGAGATGAGCCCGGGCTGCGCGACGACCATCTCGTAGGCATCGACAAACTCGCCCGAGGGAAGCGTCGAATCCCCCGTCGCGAGGTTCGCTTGAAGCCTGTCTCCCACACGAAGCGGAACAGGCGCGGCGGGTGCGGGTGGCGCTGCAGCTCCTGCGGCTGCGGGCGCTCCTGCCGCCAAGAACGAGCGACCGTTGATCAGCGTCTGATGATGCGTATTCGTCGCGGCCACTGCAGGCGCGACCGCAGGCTGTGCTGCAACGCGCGCGACCGTCACGTGGTAGGCGCCACTCGCCGTCTCCGCAAAGCTTGAGACACCAAGCTTCAGCTCACCCGCAGTGGGCACCACCAGCTCAAGCTCAGAGCGCGTGCGATCGCCGCGCGCATCATCGTTCGTCAGCGTGATGCCGTTGGGCATGGTGACGTGAAGCACGGGATCAAACGCCGCCGAGGTCAGCGTCACACGAACGCGATCCCCCGCATTGATGCGCAGCTGATGACGTGCCATCGAGCGCGCACCGAGCGTCCCATCCGTATCGAGCAGGTTGCCCGTCGGCGGCGCAGTCGGCGTCGTCGGGGAGGGAGGCGTGACACCCGGAGGCGTCGGCGTCGCATCACGCGAGCCACAACCAGGAGATGTCAGCGCAAGGGCGAGAACAACGGCGGGCCAGCGAACGGAGCGAGTTGTCGACATGCGACATCGTACGTCAACGGGTGGGAAATATTCTTCCTACGACGCGACGAATCACAACGAGAGCTGTCCCACAGAGAGCGGCTTCGCCGTACGCAGCCGCTCCGCAAGATCGCTCTGCATGCGCGCGTAGATCGCATTCGAGCCATGTGCGCCGCGTCGCAACACACGGGCGTCTGGGTCGTAGTGATGAAGCGTAAATCCGCGACTTCGAAACTTCGCGTCAAGGGCTTCAATCGGGCCTGCACCGGGCACTTCCATCACCACCGCGAGCAGCGATGGATTCTGCAACACAGCCTCGGCACCCGCGATGACGGCGGGCTCGTAACCCTCGACATCGATCTTCATCACGACGGGGTGTTCATTCGCGAGAAGCACATCGAGTGGCAGGGCCTGCACGACCGTCCCAGGGCCATCGCTCGTCACGCGGTTCATCGTGTCGAGGTCGTCGGTCATCCGCACCTCGCCTACGCGATCCGAGGCCGCAACCTGCTTTGTGACGACCTCATGCGCGAAGTGATTCGCCTCGATGTTGCGACGCAGACGTCGGTAGGTTGCAGGCACCGGTTCACACGCAATCACGCGCGCTTTCGGGCCTGCAGCCGCGAGCACGGAGTACGAACCGATGTTCGCGCCCACGTCGACAAAGAGCTCTCCCTCGCGCAGCGCATGACCGACAAAGGCCATGTCTGCGTACTCGTGAAGACCGAAGTAAATGTTGCCCGTCGCGCCCGTCATGCCGGGCTCTACGACGAGGCAACCCTCATTCACAAAAGGCACGACCACGGGCATGCCCAGGAGGCGCGAGCCCACCTGCCAGCGCACGTAGCGCGAGAGCGTGGAGAGGGGCGCGCGCTTACCGAGCGGGTGGTTTGCGATCGTGCGGAGGATGTTCGACATGGGGACGTGCTTCGATGACTTCGCGCCTCAATCCGTTCACGGACGGATGCGCAAACAACGCGCTGCGGCTGCACGAACCTCGGCCTCTTGGAAGGCCAGGCGACGTGCCTCGTTGCGGATCCAGAGGAGCGCTTCGTCCTGCTTGTGTGGGCTATTCGGGTCGATGCTCTGGCCGCCTGGGAGTGCGTTCCATGCGAGCGGGCCCGTCTCGGTCATCTCGACGACGAGGCGCTGCGATGCGCCCGATCCGAACGAGAAGTTCGTGGTGTTCCACATGCCGAAATTGCCTGGGTCGACGGCGCCGAAATCACCGTGGCGCGGGAAGCCATTCGGATACGTCGCATCGCCTTGGCGTGGGATCGAGAGGATGTCGGTGCCGACGGTGGGCAACACGGAATCGAAGCGCACGGTGTGGAGACGGCCCCAGCGCCACATCGTCACGTCAGCGCCGAGTGTCGTGCGCAAGAACGCCATCCCAGCGATGGTCGCACGCACGACGGCCTGCTCCTTCGTCTCGACCGCGGGCGTCGTCGTGAGGTTGTCCCAGTAGATCGCAAAGCGCGCGGCTTCGGCCGTGCTGAACGAGCGCTCGATGAAGCGCGAGGTGCGCGTTCCACCGATGCTGCCAAAGCCCATCGCGGTGGCTTCATCTTGAAGCGCGAGCGGAGCGACACGCGTGATGATCGCGTTCCAAATGGACGTCGCAACGCTGTCGTTGATCACGGCCATGTCGGTCGCTGTCGTGCCCTCCGGCGTCTCGCGTGAAGTCCATGCAGCGAGGCGTGTGCGCGCGATTTCGATGTCAGCAAGCTCCGCGGCGGTGAGGCCTGGAACATGCGTATTGGCAGCAGCGAGCACCGCGACAAAGGGGTCGCGCAAGGTCTCTGCAAGTGCGCTGCGCGACTCGGCCTGCGTGCGCATCATGTCTTCGGCCGTGATGTCCCCGCGCGTCACGAGCTCGCGCAGATCGCGCTCGATGCGGTCTTGTCGCCAGCCCAGATCGAAGTCGCCGCCGATGTAGTGCGCGTCGTTGCACGGGTTGCCGTCGAGCGTGACGCCGACGTTGTCTTGGTTCGCCGTTGCGATCCAACCACGCGCAGGGTTTTCATCATGTGGAATCACCGTGTCCGAGAGGTCACTGCGCCACTCATGCTGGCCTTGGCCAGGCAACACGAAGATCGGGCACTCGCCTGTCACGGTGCCGTCGGGGTTGATGACCATGTTCGTCGCGCGGTCATCACGCACAGGAATGCGCACCTCGCTCGACCAGCGAATGGAGTTGCGATCCGCGACGATGAAGTTCTGTCCGCCGACGCGGAAATTGTTCTGCGCCATCTCGGCATCACGCACGTTGCGCGAGGTCCAGAGGCCACCGAAGAAGGCGAGCTCGTCCGAGACTTCGAAGCCCGTGTAGCGCACTGAAAGCGCGGTGAAACGGCCCGGCATGCCTGCGACTGGCTGACGCGAACCCGGCACGATCGGCGAGAGCGTTCCCGCAGGGCCATGCGTCGTGACGTACTGAATCTCGCGCATCATCGGCGTGCCCATGCCCATCACGCCGATCATCTCCTGCTCGGTGCGAAGCGGCACTTGCTCCAGCGTCCCATTGCCATCGGTGTCGAATGCGACGGTATCGGGTGCGCCACCGACGCCCGCGGTGATCTGCTCCATGTAGACGTCGGTGACGTCGTAGCCCGTTGTCGTCGCGCCCCAAGCAATCTCTTGGTTGAAGCCAAGGATGACACCCGGAAGGCCTGCAAACGCAACGCCTTCCACGTCCATGTTGCCCTCGCCGCCCATGCGCGCGGTGTTGAGATGGCAGTACCACCACACAGCTGGGCTGATGAGCGAGAGATGCGGATCATTCGACATGATCGGGTTGCCGTTGGCGGTGTGCTCGGCCGCAACAAGCCAGTTGTTCGAGCCACGGCTCTCATCGCCAAAGCCAAGCATTTCAAAGCTTGATTCAATACGATTGAAATATGATTGCGCGCCGCGCAGCGTGGAGAGCGGAGCGAGCACCGTTGGGTCGGTGGGGCGTGCGACGTGTTCGCGTGGCCGACGCAATGCAGTCGTGGATCCGTCGTTGAAACCCGCGGCGCCGCCGGGCCCGATGTCGCGTGTGAACTCATCGCGCGCGGGCGTATCGTCGAAGATGTCGCCGAAGATTCCAGCGCGCGGATTGGCGCCGGTGAACGTCGCGCGGGCCGCAGCAAGAATCGCGGAGCGGCTGGTGTCTGCGCCAGCGTCGTAGCTGAGCGAGGCCGCTTGAAAGCGGGCCATCGCAAAGACGTCTTCGGGTCGCCACACGCGATCGACGGAGGCCGCGGTGAGCAACGCGATGAGGTCGCCGCCATCCACGTAGGGGCTCTCCGTGCCTGCATCCACAGCCGCGATGTACGCGTTCACGCCAGCCGCAAAGGCCTCTGCGGCAATGCGCGAGCGGCTCGTTGCAGGCAGCGATGCATAGATCGCACGCCCCATGCGCTGATAGCCCATCACGCGGTTGTCGAAGTCGCGATCCGCGAGTGACGTATCCAGCCCGCCTGCAACCTCCGCCAAGCGACCGAGCACATTGCGACGGATGAAATCCATCTGGCCATAGCGATCGCGCGCCATGAGGTAGGCCTGCGCCATCACCACATCGTGAATCGTCGTGCCGTAGATGTGCGGCACACCCCGATCGTCATAGACGACCTCAAGCGCCCCATCGAGGCCTGGAATCGCCAGGGTCTCGGTCGTCGTCATGTCACCGAAGCACACCGCATCTGGAGCATCCTGCGGGATCGGTGGATTCTCGCTCGTGAAAGGCCTTGCATCGATGGAAGGCGCATCGAGCGCAGCGTCTGGCCCAGGCGGATTCGTGGTCACGCATCCGGCGAGAGCCAAGGGTGCGGCGAACGAAGCTGTGATGAGGAAGGGAGAGCGGAGATTGCGCATGAGCGCGAGGGTACCGCAGAAGCAGAGCGAGAACGCCGAGTGAAAAGTTCAGCCCCGAGGTGCAACAGTGCCGACGCCTCGTTGACCAACCTCTTGCTGGTCGACAAAGATGCGCGGCCCGTGCGGGCCTTGGCCCTGGAGATTTATGGCTGCTCGCAGAGACGAAACAATCGCAATCATCGGCCTCGGCTACGTCGGCCTTCCCGTCGCGCTCGCCTTCGCGCGTGCGTTCGAGCACGTCGTTGGTTTCGACATCGATCAGAAGCGCGTCGATGAGCTCAACCGTGGGCATGACCGCACGAATGAGGTCGATGTCGAGGAGCTCAAGACCACGACGTTGAAGATGACGACCGATGCGAAATCCCTCGAGGGGATCTCGTTCTACGTGGTCACGGTGCCAACGCCGATCGACGGAAATCGCCAACCCGATCTGCGACCCGTCAAGAGCGCTTCGGAGAGCGTAGGTCGCGTCCTGAAGAAGCTCGATTGGAAGCCCGATGGCCCCATCATCGTCTACGAATCGACCGTCTATCCAGGCGTCACCGAGGAGTATTGCGGGCCCATCTTGGAGAGGCTCTCGGGCCTCAAACAAGGCGTGGATTTCAAGCTTGGCTATTCGCCCGAGCGCATCAACCCAGGCGATCGCGAGCACACGCTGGAGCGCACCGTGAAGGTCGTCTCGGGCGAAGACGCAGGCTCATTGGAGCGTGTCGCGAGTGCGTACGGCGCGATTGTTCCGGCAGGTGTTTTTCGCGCAGCGAGCATCAAGGTCGCAGAGGCCGCGAAGGTGATCGAGAACACGCAGCGCGATCTCAACATCGCGTTGATGAATGAACTCTCACTCATCTTCGATCGCATCGGCATTCGCACACGCGACGTGCTCGCAGCGGCCGGTACGAAGTGGAACTTCCTCAAGTTCTACCCAGGCCTCGTCGGAGGCCACTGCATCGGCGTCGACCCGTATTACCTGACCGCGAAAGCCGAATCGCTCGGCTACCACCCACAGGTGATTCTCGCGGGGCGTCGCATCAACGACGGCATGGGCAACTACGTCGCGCAGAAGCTGATCAAGTTCCTGATCAACCGCGACATCTCCGTGAAGCACGCGAAGGTCGGCATCCTCGGCCTCACGTTCAAAGAGAACGTCCCCGACCTACGCAACAGCCGCGTCCCCGACATCCTCCACGAGCTGCGCCAGTTCGGCATCGACCCGATCATCACGGACCCGCTCGCCGACGGCCCGGAAGCACAACACGAGTACGGCCTGTCGCTCACAAGCATCGACCAGTTCAAGGACCTCGACGCCATCGTCTTCGCCGTCTCCCACAACGAGTTCAAGCAGTACACCGGCGCGCGTCTGCGCGAGCTGGTTCACGCAAACGGCATCGTCATTGATGTGAAGAGCATGATCGACCCGAAGGATGTGCCTGCGGGGCTTGAGTATTGGTGTTTGTGAGGTTGGAAGGCTGAGCCTCAGGTGCGGCGCGCGACGAGCACCATCGACTTCCAGAGGCCTGGAGCGCGCCCCACACCGCGGAATCCCTCGACGCGAAATTGACCCTTCTCCTCAAGGAGTTGGGTCAACGTCTTTTGGGACCAAAACTTGATGTGGCCGCCATCCCAGAGCGCGGAGAAATGCGCGTCCATCTTGCCTGTCAAAGCCAACGTGAGGTTCTTCAGATAGCCGTGGTAGGGCGTTGTAACGACGAGAATACCCCCTGGTCGCAACGCCTCGGCTGCGCTCGCTACAAAACGCCTGGGCTCGAAGAGGTGTTCGACAACTTCAACCGACATGATCGCATCGAAGTTCTTCTCTTCTGGAAAGATGTTCGTGAAGTTGTCGTAGGCCGACCCCTCGCGAAAGGTCACGCCCCTGGGATCTCGCGAAGCCACGGCAACGCCCGATTGGGAAAGCTCAGTGCCGTACACGCGAAGGTCGGGGCGACTTGCCTTGATCGCTTTGCACATCGACCCGTTGCCACAGCCGACATCAAGCAGTGCGCTGTTTTGCGGAGCGCGACGCAGGAAGTCCGTCACTGGACCGACCAGGTATGCGTGGCTGAAGCCGGCTTGATCGCTTGTGTAGCTGTATTCACTCATGGCGCGTCTCTCGTTGTGGGGCCGGTCGATGGCATTCAACGCGGATCGGATGTCCGCTCAAGGTCGTATCTCGCAAACTCCACCATCTGCTGATGGAGGCCGCGCATGCCACAGAAGACGAGGCCATCACGCCCATCTCGCCAACCACCGCGAACCCCGTAGGCGTATGCAAAGTAGACGAGACCGCGCGCAGGAAGCCGCGAAGCGAGACGCTTGAGTGCAGCCCTCCGCACAAGGGGCTCGGCGGAGATGAGGTCTTTGCCAAGCGGGGCTTGGCCACTCTCCAGCTCCACCTCGTACCGCGCATCCTGCACCGCGTACTTCACCTGTCGCTGAAGCCATGCCTCAAATCCCTTGAGGTTCTCATCGATCAGGTCGTGCTCAAGCTCGCCGATATCGCCTTCGACATGCTGCGTCTCCGCATGTCCACGGTTGACGTACTGCACGCGACCACGTCGCAACAGGCGAAGCACCCACGTCGGATAGAGGCTGCTGTGCCGAAGCCATCGACCCCACATGTGAAAGCGACGTCGTAACCGATAGCCACCGATGCTGTCGGGCGTGCGTGCAGCGATCGACTGCAACTCCGTCGCGAGCTCCGGCGTCACGCGTTCATCGGCGTCGAGGATCAAGATCCACTCGTGCTTCGGTGAGGTCGCTTCAAGGGCCCAATTGCGCTGGCTTCCAAATCCGTCGAACTTGCGCTGAAAGAAGCGAGCGCCCGCCGCGCGCGCGATGGCTTCGGTCTCATCCGTGCTGAACGAATCGACCACGATCACGTCATCACACCACGTCAGCGACGCCAAGCACGAGGGCAGGTGTATGGCTTCGTTGAGCGTAAAAATCATCACGCTCACACCTCGGCTAGTCGACTTCGCCTGCATGCGCGATGGATAGCACGGACACCAAAACATCCGGCGCGCACATCAGCTAAGTTCGCCCCGTGCGCGTCCTTCACATCTCGCCTTCGTTTGCGCCTGCGTATCGCTATGGCGGCCCCATTCAGAGCCTCCTTGGGCTCACCAAAGGGCTCTTGCAGCAAGGCGCAGAAGTACGTGTGCTGACGACGGATTGCGATGGGCCGCATCGCCTCGATGTGAAGCGCGCTTGGTCAACGTTCGAAGGCGTGCCCGTCCGCTACGTGCATAGCTGGACCGACCGGGACTTCGCACCCTCGCTGCTCGCCACGCCTTATGCGGAGCTCGCTTGGGCCGATGTCATTCATGTCACCGGCTTGTTCTGTTCCACCAGCATGTGGGGCGTTGCCGCGGCCAAGTTCGCGAGAAAGCCCGCGGTGCTCTCGTTGCGCGGCGTGCTTGAAGAGACCGCCTTGGCACTTCAGCCGGAGCGCAAGCAGCGATGGCTTCAACTCTTTGGGCCGCTCCTTCGCAGGGTCGATGCCTTCCACACAACGTCGACTTCCGAGACCGCGAGTCTTGCGCGCATGTTGGGCAACGCCAGGGCCATCGAAGTGCCGAACGGTGTCTTCGTGGTCGACTTCGCAACACGACAGAAAAGCCTGAGGCCACGTGTCGTTGCGTTGGGCCGCATCCACCCCGTGAAGGGCTACATCGAACTCGTGCAAGCCGTTGGCATCCTTCGCAAGCAGGGGCTCGATGTGGAGCTGCACATCGCCGGTCCCCGTGAAGACGATGCCTACGCGAGCTTGGTCGAAGCTGAGGTCAAGGCATGCGGATTGGAGCCCTACTTCAAGCTCCACGGCGCCCTTCAAGGGGACGCGAAATCAACCTTCCTCGCCGAAGCACGCGTCCTCGCATTGCCCTCAACAACCGAGAACTTCGGTAACGTCGTCCTCGAAGCCCTCGCATCGTGCGTACCGGTCGTCGCGAGCCAACAAACACCTTGGGAAGTACTTGAGACTGAACGCTGCGGCCGCTGGGTGAAACGAACTCCAGAAGCTATTGCGGAGGGTTTGAGACCCTACATCGAGAGTGCCTCTTTCGCGGACGACGAGGGCCTGCGAGGTCGAGCATTGGTGGAGAACCGCTACGGCTGGACCGAGGTCGCGAGGCAGATGATTCAACACTACGAGACGCTGATTCGCTCTCGCTAGACGTGGGAGTTGAGTGAGATGAGTCGACCCAAAGTCGTCTGGATGGCGACGCATCCCATCCAATACCAAGCGCCCGTTTTCCGGGTGTTGGCGGCTTCGAAGGAGATCGACTTTCAGGTCGCGTTTCTGACCCAACACGGGATGAAGCCCTCGTTCGACAAAGAGTTCGGGCAGAGCATTCAGTGGGATACGCCTCTTCTTGATGGATACGTTTGGGAGCTTGTGGGCAAAGCTCCGATGGTCTTGAAAGAGGTGCGCACGCGCGACGTGGCTCGCTTTGTGACCAAGGCAGAGGCCGACCTCGTCGTGGTTCCTGGCTACGGCAACTTCACACTTCTGTCGTGCATCGCCGCAGCCCGCGCTTCTGGCGCTCGTTGCGCGATTCTCTCGGACAGCACGACACGCAGCAGCAAACTTGCGACGTGGAAGAAACAGCTGAAGAAGGCCTTCCTCTCATCGCTGCTCGCCAAGGAACACGCGCTCGTTCCGGGGATACGCGCGCGAGAAGCCATCCTCGATGTCGGCATTCAGCCCACGAACATCCACGCGTACCCGCACTGCGTGGACATGGACCGCTTGGATGCACAGTTCGAACGACGCGCTGAACTCCGATTGCAGACCCGGAAGGAGTTGGGGTGGTCCGAGGGGGATGTCGGTTTCGTCTTCGTTGGGAAGCTGATCGATATCAAACAACCACTGCAGATCGTCGCTGCCTTTGAGCGACTTGGCTTCGGCAAACTCGCTTTCATTGGCTCCGGCGCACTCGAAGGTCAGCTGCGCGAGCGTTGTCGACATGTGTCGGGCTTGCAGGTTCTGGGCTTCCGCAATCAAGTGTCGCTGCCCGCCTACTACGCGGCTGCGGATGCAGTGGTGCTCTATTCGTCCAGCGAGACTTGGGGCTTGGTTGTGAATGAAGCCATGGCCATGGGAACACCCGCCGTTGTCTCAAGCGCCGTCGGATGCGCGCCCGATTTAATCGAGGGAAAGAACACTGGCTGGGTGGTCGACCCTGAGCATGTTGAGTCCCTTGAGCGCGCGATGCGTGAGGTGACGGTTCACAGCGATGGGCTGAGTTCTCGCGGGTCCAACGCCCGGCGCCTCATCAACGGCTATCGGCCTCTCGATGCGGCGGCCGGCGTCATCGAAGCCGCGCTCTCGGTGGATAGATCAAACCCGAGGCGTTCCAGCACGGACCCCAAACGACGCTGATTGCTGTAGCCATCCCGTACACACCGATCCCGGCCTGCAGCAGCGATTCGAATGCGTTCGTCATCGTGCGCGAGGTAGTAGCGAGCCTTCGCAATCAACTCGTCGGTCGAGCTGAAAAACTCTGCTTCCCTCCCTTCCTCGAAGAGTCCGAGGTGCTCATCGGTTCGCTCGGCGAGCATGAAAGCCCCGCAGGCCGGCACCTCGACGCTACGTGTTGTCTGCTGGTCTCGAACAAGCTTTCGCAAGAACCCCAGGTTGATCTTCGCCCCACAGATCGCCTTGGCGTACTCGTCTCCCGTGAGGTTTGCGCTCGTCTCAGGAACGTGAAGGTTTGCGTGCTGCCCACGCATTCTCGACCACACCGAAGACGGGGCAACGCGAACGGAGATGCCCGCGCGCGCCATCGCCAGCATCGAATCTGCACGCGCCTGCTCAAACGCTCCCACAAAGCCGACATCACAACCCCAGCGAAGCTTGTCTTCGTCGTTGAGCGTGATGGGCCGGTGAACGCTTGGATCGTAAGCGTTACCTACAAAAACGGCATCGTGCGCACCCATACTCAGCAGCTCGGGGACGTTGTACGACTTCGTGGTCACATGAAGGTCGTAGAGACCGATCGAGAGACGGTGCTGTATCGACCGGTTCGATCGAAGGATGGGGTCATCCGGTGAGTACCAGACAAGCTTGACGCGGGGCTGATGGTGTCGAAGCCAGAGCAGCGTGTCTGGTCGGATGGTGAGACCTTTGTCGACCCAGACGAGGTCGAGTGGCTCCTGAACGGAAAGAACACGAAGGGTGCGGTTCGCCTTCGTCAGGTCGCTCTTCCATTCAAGCAGTGAAAGCGCGCCTGATGCGCTCCACTTTTCCCAGGCAATGGGAGAACGGTACGTCGGGATGCCCGCCAAGTCGCAGCCAAGTGATCGCAGGGTCTCAAGCCTTTGAACGCTGGTGCTCCCCTGTGCGCCAAGGTCCCCTACGTACACTCCGCGAATCCTCATGCGGTTACCACGCGAATCGGCTCACCCATGAAACGACGGTGAAGCCACAGCAGTACGGCCAACACCACAAACTGCTGAATCATCCCGGTCAGGGTCGCCTCAAAATCGCCTGTGATAAAGCCGCCCGCCGCGCGAACCAAGTAGAGCCAAAGCCCTGCCTGGAAGGCATCGGCGAGGGGCGTTGGCGCCACGGTCTTCTCAACAATCCGCATGAGCAATGCCGGGACGGCAAGCAGCAGCCCTCCGAAAACCCCGAGGTACATATAGAGTTCGGCAGGGCCGGTGGTAAGAACAGCCGTTGCCTCGTCGTCTTCGCCAAGGCGTCCGCTCGCGCGACCAATCTCATTGGTTGCGAGGGCCAGAGGTTTTCCTGGCCAAGCGATGCGCGGAACCCAAAAAAAGCCTACGCGAACGAATAGGCGTTCGGGCGGTTCACTCAGCCGGGCATTGATGATCGAAGTGATCGCAACAACTTGTTCAGCTGTATTGGCTCCGGTGAGTGGCGTGAGAAGCTTGTCGCTGTAGTCGTCGGATGGGCGCTCGCTCGCCTGCTGGAGCGCCGCTGCTGCGTTTGTGACTTCAGCGCGGCCCGACGCGAGGTCGTCTCGGTAGTTCACGAGAATCGGGAAGATCACGAAAACAGAAACAGCAATTACGCTCACGAACGCAATGAGCTGCGGCCGCCCAATGCGTCGAGAGGCAAATCCGTAAATCACGAAGAGCGGGGCCAACACGAAAAGGAAGAAGCGACCTTTTGAACCCGAGATCAGTTCTGAAACAAAGGCTGCAAGCAACCAAGCCAAAGTCAGGTTGTTCACCTTCCGCCGATGGAACATCACGAAGCACGAGGCAAAGAGCGAAACGTAGTAGAGGTAGTCCACAGTAGACACGATGCCAGCAACGCTCTGTGGGATGAGGCTGGCTCCTAGGTACTGGCCCCCCTTTGAGACGAAAACCAGTACGAATGCGGTCGTACCCACACTGAGGATCAACTTTGGGGTGTGGGTCGGGTCAGCCTTGCCACCGATCGGCTCCTTCGGCAGGAAGCTGTCGATGATACCGAAGACGCCACTCGCGCCAAAACCCCAGCCGAGCACCGAGCAGACGAGCAGAGTCCGCACATCGTCTAGGTTGTCAGGCGTCGAAATGATGCTCCACATCCTCACGAACCACGACGGATAGGCACTCATGATCGGGATGTAGATAGCGATCATCGCGAGATGACCGAAACCGTAGACTCCGGTGAGACTTGGCCGTTCCCGAAGCGACTCAAGCGCAACAAACGCGAGGATGAACCCTAGGCTTGCCAATGAGGAGAGCGGACTCGATGCATCAGCTTGCATCCAGCCAATGGGCGCGAGCGCGAGACCAATGCCAACGCTCCACGCTGCAAATGACGGATGCCGCCGCAGAACGAAAAAGAGTGCCAGAACGGGCCCGGCGAACATCGCGCTTACAACTACGACGAACTCGGCGCTTGGCGACAAATCTCCAATCGTGCCTGTGCGCATTGATGTCGCTGAACTCTTCATCGTTGACGTTCGCTGATCGTGGCCGCCGCGCCGCGGCGCATTCAGTGGTCGCCGTACTACGTTCCCACACTTGATTCCACCTGAGCGAACGTCACGACTCGTGCAACAAAGCCCACATGGCTCTTGAGTCGCCCCGCGTATCCGTCTGCTTGCTCGCCTACAACCATGCGGCGCTCATCGAAGACAGCATTCGAAGCGTTCTCGCGCAGGACGAAACGGACTTCGAGCTGATCATCAGCGACGACTGCTCACGCGACAATACCTGGGAGGTGCTTCAGCGCATCGCCGCGACCGACCCACGCGTGAAGCCGATTCGACCGACGCACAATCTCGGCATGGCGGGCAATGCGAACTTCGCAGTGAAGCATGCAAAAGCGCCTTACATTGCTCTGCTTCATCACGACGACATCTACGACCCTTCACTGCTTCGCAAGTGGGTAGGCCTTGCCGAGAGACACCCAAACGTTGCGTTTGTGAGCAACAACTACGGCTTTCACGGAAGCACTCAGGTCGACAGGCACCCCTTCCCGGAGGTCACGCCCGGTCGCATCGCGCTCGAGAAGCACTTCTTCCCGACGTGGGGGTTTCCCATTCGCGGCACAGCGCTCATTCGACGTGCATCTTGGGAGGAAGTCGGTGGCATTCGGGAGCAGTTTGGGCTGCTCGCAGACATCGATCTCTGGATGCGCCTCGCGCGCACTTGGGATGTTGGTTACGTGAATGAGCCGCTCATTTTCGTGCGGCAGGATCGGCCCGAAGACTACCCAGCCGAGTACACCAAGTGGTCGTGGAAACGCTTCCGTACGCTCTACGAGATCCACGGGACGAACATCGACGAGTACTACGGAAATACCCTGCGGGGCTTCTGGGAACGCGAGAAGTTTCGGCTGCGCGTGTCGTACGACGAGATGTATTGGCTCGCGTACGGTGTGTTCAAAAGACGCGCGGATGTATTGCGTTCGAGCGACGAGGTGGCGAATCGGTTTGAGCGGCGCCCCGTCCGCTGGGCGCGCAAAACCCTTCGGTCTGCTGAACTCCTATTCAGAGCTTGAGTCCTTGTCGCGTTTGCACGCGCCGTCTTGGGACTCGGTCGCTTCGGCATCCGTGGCACTCCACGAGGCACTTCGATCCACTCGTTCAAAAAACACTTGAGAGAGCCAATGCAAGACAAACCAGATGCCGTTCACGAACGCTACATGTCGTCCTGGGGCGCTGACGAGAAACTCGATCGCGACGCGCTGCTGCGCGATGCACCTGGCCTGCTGAGGGGGTTGGGGCCGTGGCTGCCGTCGAACCGATCGGCTCGCTGCCTCGATCTTGCGTGTGGGAATGGCAGCCTGCTTTTCGCCTTAGAGAGTCAGGGCTTTGGGCATCTTGTGGGCGTCGATCTTCGCGAGCACACACTCAAAGCTGCACGCAGGGTTGTTCGGGCCGAGTTCGTTTTTGCCGATGTCGTTGAGTACTTGCGCAAGAGTGACACCGCGAGCTTCGATTTCGTAACGGCGTTCAACCTGCTTGAGCATCTTCCGAAGGAAGTTCTGCCGACGTTCTTGGAGGAACTTCATCGCGTTCTGGCGCCGGGCGGGACATTCGTGGCGATGGTTCCTAACGCGCTCTCACCGTTCGGGGCGTCCACCCGTTACTGGGACATCACGCACGTCACCGCATTCACGCCAGCAAGCGTCGCGCAGCTTGCGAAGATCACTGGATGGCCCGATGGAAGCGCTGACTTTCGTGAGTGCGGCCCGGTGCCTTACGGCGTGAAGTCATCGATTCGATGGATAGCTTGGCAGGGCTTGCGTGGCGCGATCGCGGCATGGTTTCTCGTTGAGAAGGGGAGCAAGCGCGGCTCAACCGTATACTCGATGGATATGATGTTTCGACTCACTCGCCGCTAGTCGATTGCTCGGTCGCCCGCTCAAACCACGTGTCCATTCCAGCTCCCGAACTCTCGGTGCCGCGAACGGCATAGTTGAGGCGTCGCATGAGCGCATACGCGTCATCCACGTTGAGGCCCATTGCCTTGGAGAACGTGGGCGTCATCTCTGCGACGACGGCCTGCACCTTCGGGCTCGCGAGAACGCCCTTCATGCCTTCCATAACAAGCGGCTCTGCGCCTTCGACATCGATCTTGATGAAGATTCGTCGATCGCCGATGAGGTCGGTGAGGAGTGCATCGCCACGAAAGAGCGGCACTGCTTCGCTGCCCGTTTCCGAGAGATGATTCAGCCCGGTGTGGGCCGATTCAACATCGAGATGCATGACGCCCGAACGATCCGCCAAGGCGGCGCGCACTGCGATCACGTTGTGGCAGTCATTCCATGCAATCGAATCCAGGAGCCGCACGAACTCACGCACGGAGGGTTCGATCGCGACCACGATTCCTTCGGCGCCCACTCGTTTCGATGCCTGCACTGTGTAGTAGCCAACGTTGGCGCCGACATCGATGAAGCAATCGCCTGGGCGAAGCTGGTCGAGGAGACTGGCGACGAGCGTTGGCTTTTCTCGGGCCGCCCGCACGTACGAGAGATCCATGCTTGAGTTCATCCGCAAGGGAAGCTCGATGCCGTTCGCGAGGCGCGTTCGTGTGGTCCCGAACAGACGCGAGGCGATGTCGAGCCCGCGTGCTTTGCCACGATGCCCCGGTGCGAAGGCGCCGTATTGAACAAGGAGGTTTTTGAAGCGATTTTGCATTCTACCTCCGGCGAAACACGAAGCGGACGGTTGTACCAAGCGGCGTTGCTGGCGTGATCGCCTTTTGCCAGCCTTTCGTGAGCAAGCGTCGCAAGGCATCAAGCTTGTTGCCTGGACGGGGCGGTGGCAGGGCGCGTGCCGTTGCCCAAGCCACTTCGAGGCCATTTTGACGCCCGAGCTTCTCCAACTCGACGCCCGAGGACCAGTAGACGAGGTCGTCGTCGATGGCCCAATTCGCATCTCGCAACGCGATCGGGTCTGAGACCAGATGCGTCTCAAAGTAGTCGCTCGCGTAGCGCGTGCGCAGTTGTCGCAAGACCCGCTTGCTTGTGAACGCGGCTCGATACGGAAGGTTCAATCGCTTGTCGCGCTGGGACGGCGGGATCTCCCAAGGGAAGTCGCCAAGCGGAAGGATCAGCCCAAAGAGCCCGCCTGGCTTGAGGGATCGCGAGACCGACTCGAAGATCTTCTCTGGGTAGACTGTGTGCTCAAGGACGTAGTTGGCGAAGATCACGTCGGCTTGTTTGGGAAGCTTGAGCGAGGTGATGTCCCCTGCTTCAAAACGAAGCTGCGGATAACGCTTCGCGGCCGATGCGATGGCCGACGGAGACGCATCCATTCCGAGATATTCGGCCCCGCCCAACATCGACACAAAGCCCGCGCCCGATTCGCCTCGTCCACAACCGAGCTCGACCACGTAGGGGAGTGAGCTTACCTGCAATCGAGCCTGGATCGCCCGGAAGAGCGCTTTCTCTTCGTCGCTGGGTCGGTCATCGCTGACTACGTCGTCGATGTCTTGGTGGTACTGCGCGGTGTTCGCGTAGTACGCCGACATGCGTTCTTGAAGTGCAGCGCGTTCTCGCTCGTTCATCGGGCCTCTTCGTTGCCTTGGTACAGCAAGGTATTCTTTCCCGAAAGGGAAACCAGCCAGTTCTGTCGGTCACACCAAACGAGCGAGACGCAGCAATCGCAGTCGAATGTTGTCGGGGAAGCTCTTCCAAAGCGGAAGACTGAGGGCGAGCAACGAAAGTGCTGCGATGGCCGTTGTCGCAAGTGCAGGAAGCCCGAGGTAGGCGTGAGAGAGAAGGGTCAGGACGACGACGACAACGGGCGCGGAGGCGAGCGCTGCAGCGCTGGGTCGGACGAGATTCGTCAGGTGTGGCTCACGCATGCGAAGTGCGACCGCAGGCACGATGACTGAACCCAAGAGCTCGCCCAGAAGAACCGCTGCGCCCGCACCGCGAAGGCCATCCAAAGGCACCAGAAGGGCCCCTAGACCGACGGTGACCGCAAACTGAATACTCGCCATCGCGATGACGGATCCGAGCGCATTCAGACCGGCGAGCATCGACGAGGAGGGGCTACCAAAAACACGCACCAGAACCGCAGACGCCAACAGCGCATAGAGCGGCGCGTGAAAGGCAGTGTGTCCGCGTGTCCACGCGGTGTACGCGGTTGGGAGAATAGGGAGGGCGAGCACAAGGCCAACGCCCATGACGAAGGCGGAAAGTGCTGACACCGCACGCAGGAGCAGCTCCAACTTTGCCCACTCCGCCGACGCTCTGAAGCGCACGATGTCAGGCAGCAGCGGCGCGGAAAGCGTGTTCGCGCCTTGCAGGAAGATGTTCGCAACGGTTCGCATCGTGGTGAACGCCGGGAGCGCGGCCACGCCGCCCAGGCTCGACGCGACGACCAGAAGGAAGAAGTGCTGCTGCGCTTGGGCGATGAAACCCGCGGCCGTGAGCCAGATGGAGCGCGTGAGGTTGCGAGCGACGAGGGACCATTCGGGCCACGCGAAGAAAGGGCGGTACGAGGCCATCCTTCGGGTCATGTCGACGAAGACGGCGCAGCCAAACGCAAACGAAACGGCCGAAACCGCAATCACGCCCTGCCTCAATGACCCACCCAAGGCCGCCACAACGACAGGCGCCAAACCCATCGACGTACGTTGCGCGATTCCAATCCACGTCGCGCGCGCGAAGTCGCCAATGGGCTGGTAGAGACGCACGATCACGCCGCTCACAGAGCCCACGGAAACCCACATCGCGAGCAGCGCTCCGATGCAAATCCAGACGTCGGTCGTGCGATCGGCGGAGACGCCGGCCAGGCCCACGAGAAGTCCGGTCGCAGCCAATACGATCGCCACAGCGAGCTCAACGAATGCGGTGAAGAAAGCGCCACCCACGCCCGCTTGAATCATGCGGCGGGTCTCTGGAATCCCGACCGGCACGAGCTGCAAGAACTCATTCCCCACATAGTTCTGATGCCCACCATCGATCGTGATCAGGAGCCCATAGAGCGAGTTGATCGCGAGCCAGACGCCGTACTCTTCTTCGCCCCAATGTTCGAGAAGCACGGGCACGGAGACGATCTGCAGACCGAGCTGAACCACCAATGCGACGACACTCGCGATCGTGCCCTTGAGGGCACGTTTTTCCAGGCTCACGTCGTCTCCAAATAGCGCCCCAGCACCGCGAATGTCCATGCGCGGGACCAGTGGACGGAACCGTTGCGTACGCCCTGAACCATCGCGGATTGCGAGGGCACTTGGCCGCCCAAGACGTCGCCTTTTGGCATCGAGACGACGCCTCGCTCCATGGCCCTTGGGACCCACTCGTTCATGGGGAGCGAGAAGCCTGTTTTGGGTCGCTTGATGATGGCCTCCGGAAGCGCGGGGACGGATGCCTTCGCGAGCGCGAGCTTGCCTCCTCGGCCGTGCAGATGCGCGAGGCTCGTTCCGAGGCGCTCGGTGACGAGGCGGTCGACCAGGGGCACGCGCAGCTCGAGGCCGTGCGCCATCGTTGCCCAGTCGGAGTCGCGTAGGAGTTGGTTGCGCATGTAGAGCGATTGCTCGGCGACAAGGATGCGTCGCCATGCGTCGCTTGGGCCGTCTTTCCATGCGGCGTGCACGGGCGCGAGAATCGCCTCGAGCCCACCTGCGCGCTCGTAGGCCTCGGGGCCCATCAAGGCGCGCACTTGATCGGGCATGCGGATGCCGCGAAGCAGGAGATAGATCTGCGCGTCGCTCTCGAGGGCCGTGGCGAGATAGCGCGCCTTCGCGTCGCGCCTGCCAAGCGGAAAGAGCTCGGCAACACGTGCCAGCGCGCCTGCATGGCGATGCAGCCCAAGGCCGCGCAAACGGGACAAACGCGCGAAGCGACGCATCGAGGGATAGCCGCCAAAAAGCTCATCGCCACCGAGGCCCGAGAGCACGCAAATCAACCCGCGCCTTCGTGCGGCACGTGCGACCAAATACGTGTTGAGCGCATCGTTGGTGGGCTGATCCATGCTCCCAAGGAAGCTCGGCAAAACGTCGTCGACATCACCGTCGTCGAAGCTCTCCACGGTGTGATCTGCACCAAAAAGCGAGGCCGCGCGCGCTGCCAAGGGGCCTTCATCAGCGAGCGTGTTCTCGAAGCGGCGAAAGGAGAGCGTCGTGGTGCGAAGGGGCTTGCCGCCGACCTCCGTGGCGAGCCCGAGCAGGGCGCATGAGTCGATGCCGGCGGAGAGGAAGAGCCCCACTTCAACGTCGGCCACAAGGTGACGATGCGCGCTTCCCAAGAGCTCTTGGCGGCTGCGCCAGACGATGTCTGCGTCGGAAAGCTGAGCGGCTGGTTTGGCGTAGGCGAGTGCAGGCGACCAATAGCGTTGCGGGCTCTCAAGAACGCCATGTCGAAGCCACGTGAAGCTTCCTGCAGCAAGTGCGGTGATGCCCCTGTAGAGCGTGCGCGGGTCCGAGACGTGGCCCCATGCGAGGTAGCCCAAGAGGGCCGTTTCATCGAGCGTTCGAGAGACATCCGCGATGCCGCGAAGGGCACGCACGCTCGATGCAAAGCGAACGAAGCGTGCATTGGCTGCGATGTAGAGCGGCTTGATGCCGTGCGGGTCGCGGGCGAAGAACGCGGTGCGCGTTTGCCTATCCCAGATGACAAACGCGAACATGCCTTGCAGCTCGTGCACGCATTGCTCGCCCCAGCGTGCAAACGACTCGAGTACCACCTCGGTATCGCCAGCGGATGCGAACACCGAGCCTGTCGCAATCAGCCGCTCTCGCAGTGTCGCGTGGTTGTAGATCTCGCCGTTGAAGACGATGACGTAGCGACCTGAGGTCGACACCATCGGCTGCGCAGAGGCCTCCGTGGTGTCGATGATCGCGAGGCGTCGATGCACGAAAATCGCACCGCCAGACTCGTCCGCGTAGAGCCCTGAACCATCGGGTCCGCGCGCCTCCATCGCATCCGAAAGACGCTGCGCTTCGACGCGTGAAGGCGCCTCGTTCGTGAGAGCAATGATACCGCCAATGCCGCACATTTCAGCGTTGTCCCGCGTTGTGCGTCATCACGCCACTTCACCGAGTTCGCGCGCAACTGCATCGCGGTAGGCCTCGTATCCAAAGCGACGCTGCACCTCGAGTCGGCCCCGTCCGCCAAGCGCATCGCGAAGGGCCTCATCACGCGCAAGGCGTGCGTACGCGGAGGCCAACTCTTCGATGTCTCCGGGTGCCGTGATGATGCCTGTCACGCCGTCACGCACGACCTCAGGTGAGGCACCCGCGCACGCTGCGACAACGGCTTTTCCGAAAGACATCGCCTCCAAAAAGACGAGACCAAAGCCCTCGTTCACGCTGGGCAAGCTGAAGAATCCACAACGCTGATAGAGGCTCTTGAGCGCGTCGTCCGAGATGCCGCGATGAAAGCAAACGCTTCCCTCGACACACGATTCGCGCGCCAGTGCTTCGTAGGTGGCGCGAAGTGGACCATCCCCCACGATGTCGAGCGTCCAACCCTCCAAGCCGAGGTGGCGCTGCGCGTGTGCGAAGGCGCGGATGGCATCGTCGATGCGTTTGCCCTCTGTTTTTCCCGCAAGACGGGAGACGAGGAGAATCGAGCGCGAACTCTTTGCCTCGGTGTGCTCGACATCGAGTGCAAGGCAGTTGTGAATCGTACGTGCTCGCTCCACGCCGTGAAGCCCACGCACCACGCGACTGGTGTAGTCGCTGACAGACCAAACCGCGCGCGCCTGTCGAAGCCCCTCGGTGCGCATGGCCGACAGAGGCGACCAAACATCCACACCATGCGCCACCACAAAATGCGGGGCACGCGACATGCGGCTCAGCGGCGCGTGGTTCACGTGCGTGTACACCACCGCCACCGTGTTGCTGTCCTGCACGGTGGAGAGCACAGAGGAAGCAAAGCGCGCGCGTGAGCTCCCGTAGGGGTGATACGCCATGCGCACGAGCGGGTCTGGGAGCGCACCCTTCTTGTCGTGAAGCGAATGCACCACGAGTCGCCAACCGCACCGCTCCGCCTGCTCACCCAAGGCCCGACAGAGCACGCGCGTGATGCGCGCGATACCGCCGTGGGAGCCGTAGAGGTCGGGGGTGACGAGGCAGAGGGTTTTCATGGGCTGTCTAATTTGGGAAGGCTGATTCCGAGAGTGCCCAAAAACTCTTCCGCACGCCTTCGCGTTGTGTTGTCTCGCGCCCACTTCATCGCGCCGTGACGCAACGCTGCGTACTCGTCATTCGAAAGACGCTTCGTCTTCTCCATGAGGTCGTGGACGTCTGTGTAGGAGATGGAATTCGTCGCGTTGAGACCGTGAGGTGCGCACGTGCTCTCCTTGAGATGCAGGTTCCGGAAGCACGGCACCGCTCCGTTGGCGGCGATCTCGTAGTGGCGCATGCAATCCCAGCCGGCGCGCTTGGTGGTGATGCCAAAACGTGAGGAGGCGAGGTCGTCGTAGTACGCAGCTTCGTTTTCGAACGCGTACTTCGTTTGCGCACCGAGATAGGCCGCCACTTCCACGTCGACGATGTGCGATGGGAACTCTTTTCGCTTCGGGGTCTTCGAGAGAATCGACTCGCTCCGGACTTTCGACTCGGGAATCGAGAAGGCGATCGAATGAATCGTGCTGGGGGCTGGGTTCAGCCATCGGAGAGAACGCGTTCGCAAGCGAGGAGGCGACGTCGAGCGCTCGCGCTTAAAGTACGCCCATGCACCTCTTGCCGCGGCCACGCGTAGCGCCGGAAGAACACTCAGTGGGTTCGTGCGAAAGAGTGAAAGCTGAGGATAGAGTTCCGACGTATCCGCGCCGTCCAGCAGCACGACCTTCGCGCCTTTGGCAAGCGACGTGTAGCGGTTCAACTCGGTCGATGTGCGGGCGAGGTCGGCAAAAACGAGAAGGTTGAATTCGCCGCTCCGAAGTCGATCTTCGATCCGGGTTCGATCTACCGCTTCATCTTTGAGATCTGCGTAAACCGAAAACCCTCGACCGTAGAGCGATTGTCGAAGGGCTGCTGGGTACGTGTCGTAGACAAACTCCGCCTTCGGAACATCAACGACGCTGGCCCCCAAAATGGACCGCAAACCATGCAGCAGGGTGTCTGAGAGATAGTCCTCATACGTGCTCCGCACGTAGAGAATCTTGGGCAGCCGGTCGTTCATCTCGACGCAATCCTGGCCCGATAGAGCAGCTGCACTCCGCAGAACCCCGGAAACGCCTTGCTCGCACGTGCATCCAAGATGGGCGCGAGACCACCGGCGTAGGGGCGAAGCGGGCCCAGGGGCAGTGAGCCATCGGCCCACCGATCCACGACCTCGAACCCACTCTCGCGCAGCAACCGCGTCGCACTCTCGAACGTGAAGAAGCGGTAGTGCGTGCGATCGAATACTCCGTTGTCTTCGTACTCAAATCGACCGCGAAGGAGCTGCCATCGATAGCGGTAATTGAGCAGATTCGGAAGCGCGACGATGAGCTGACTCTGTGGCGTCATCACGCGATGCAATGCGCGCAACAGGATCGAGGGCTCACGCAGATGCTCAAGCACATGCGATGCAACGATCGTATCGATCGGCCCCTGCAGCGCTTCTGGAATGCCTCGCTCCAAGTCGAACGTGTGCACCTCATCAAAGACGCGACTGGCCAACGTCGCCTCTTCGGCACTCCAAGTGATACCGATGCTCCCCTTGGCGAATTTCGTCAGCGCGCGACCATTCGAACCTGTACCGCACCCGAGGTCGAGGATTCGACCCGGGGACTTCCCTACAGCAGTCACCACCGCTTGGTTCACGGGGCTGTCGTAGGTTTGCTGAAGTTCGTTGGGCATCACGCGAGTGTCATGAAGGATGGTTCGGTCGCAAGCATTCGGTGCTGCTGCGCAAAGAATCGTTCAGCGCTCCCTCACCGCCGCCACCACGGCGTCCGCCAATCTCTGATGCCCCTCCTCCTGGAAGTGCATGAAGTCGTACTCGGGTACGCCGCCAATCGCCGTCGACGCTTTCACGCCCCAATACTCACCCGGCACGATGTCGCCGAGGTTGTGGAACTCTGCGCCCGTCTCCTCACAAAGTTGCTCCACATCCGCTTGGAATTGGGCGTACTGCTCGGGGATGTAGGGCGGCGTCACGTCGGTGCGTAGCGGGGCGATGTAGATGATGACGCGGATGTTCGCGCGGGCGTGCAGAGAGGCCATGTCGCGAAGCGCCTGAAGGTTGTCGCTGTAGCGGCTTGCGATGACGGGGCGCACGGTTTGGGCATTGATCCCGAAGGCGGAGTTTCGCACCAAGTAGAGGTTGTTGAAGATCTGACCACGGGCCTCGGCACGCGCTGCCCAAACCGAGGAGTGCGCATCCATCCAATCGTTCAGGAAGGTCTCACTGCGTTCCTGCACGGTCTCGTCGAGCGCGGCCATGTCCGCGTTGGTGTCATCTGCGGCCTCCGCATGCGCCGCTTCAAACTCCGCGATCAGACGTCGCCCGGTTTCTGTCTCCCGCAAATGCACGAGGGTCTCGTGCTCGGAGAAAACCGGCTGCACGGGCTCGCGAATCCCAGACTCGCGCGTGTCATCGAAGACCGCGGGAACGATCAATGTGCGAACAGGGAGCCGCGTACGAATCGACTCCGCGACCAAGTAGTGCTCCTGAAGGCTCGCGTTGGGAAGCGAGTTGGCGACGAGGTCAATGCCATCCGCGAGAAGCGCTTGATGCGCGATGTACGCAGCGGTTCGATCGCTGGGCTCCGCTTGATTGATTGCATGCAGCTGCGAGTTGCCGAGCCAGAGCACAACTCCGTTCGGCATCGCACGCGATTCTGCACCTTGGTTGCACTTCTCGTCGTCGTTGCCCAGCCCAATGCAGTGGATCTTCTGGCCTCCAAAGAAGCTGAGACGCGTGACCGTTTCTTCGCCCAGCGCAAGCTCATCAAAGCGCGTGTGCCGTCCCGCAAAGAGCGAATACACGACGCCCCAGGCGATCGCAGCGCCCACCACAAGCGGCGTGTACGAAACCCAAACGGGTGGGTCGATCGGACGATGATCGACCGGTGCGTCTGCCTTTTCGATTGGCTTGGTCGTCATGGTCAAAACTGGAAGTAGATGAACTGCGACACGGGACGCAGGAAGATGATCACAAGGCCCACAGCGACCGTGAAGACGCCCGTCTCAACGACAACACGTAGGCCTGGTCGCTTCTCAAGACGCGGGATGATCTGCATGTACGAGAAGTACGCGAGCACCGTCACGAGGAGGCAGAGCGCCGCGACGATGTAAGTGTTCTCGCGAAGCGCGCCGAGGTGCATGTATGCACGCGGATCGAGCACGCGAATCATCATGCGGAGCGAGTCCCAGAGCGAGGTGGCGCGGAAGGGAATCCAACCGAGCATCATCAAGGGCAAGGTGATGGCCCACGCGCCAAAGCGCTTGAGGAGCGAATCCTTGGGAGGCTCTTTGCTGTTCAAGAGGATGCGATGCGCGAGCACCATGCACGCGTGGTAGACGCCCCAGAAGACGAAGGTCCAAGCAGCGCCGTGCCAGAGGCCCATGATCGCCCACGTCGTGAGCAAGGCCAGGTCGCGACGACGCTGCGAGGCGGGCACGTCTTCGGGCATTGCCTCATGCGGATTGGCCGTCTTGGTGTGGAAGGTCGCGCCCGTCAGCGGCAGGTAGAGGTAGTCGCGAATCCAGCTTGAGAGCGTGATGTGCCAGCGCTTCCAAAAATCGCGCGGAGACGTTGCGGCGTAAGGGAAATTGAAGTTCTCGGGGTAGTGAATCCCGAGCAGACGGGCCGAGCCAATCGCAATGCGTGAGTAGGCCGCGAAGTCGAAATAGATCTGGAAGCCAAAGAGAAAGGCCAGCGTCCA
Organism: Sandaracinaceae bacterium; assembly: GCA_044373065.1. Taxonomy (GTDB): domain Bacteria; phylum Myxococcota_A; class Polyangia; order Polyangiales; family Sandaracinaceae; genus JAFLCL01. The sequence continues at coordinate 250 of JBILQT010000003.1, read as the reverse complement.
AACGTCATACGCCGAGAGCTGATCCACAGGCTGCGCATAGGCCTCATCGACGGTGCCCGAGAGGTTGTCGGCGCAGACGGTTTTGAGAAGCAGACCGACGATGATTTGCTTGCTGCCCTCCGACAGGTCCGTCCATCGAAATGCGGGGCGATGAAGGAGCTGTGGGATGGTCTCCACGGAGCGAACGATCGGACCTGCAACGAGCTCTGGAAAGAGCGTCACGAAGCAGCCGTAAACCAAGAAATCCTTC